>NZ_CP085442.1:3853392-4166428 GCF_023824195.1 Priestia megaterium | reverse complement strand
TGTGCTAGTCGGTATTAAAACGCGAGGCATTTATATCGCAAAACGTTTAGCAGAACGAATTGCACAAATTGAAGGAAACACATTGCCAGTCGGAGAACTAGACATCACGCTTTACCGAGATGATTTATCGAAAGTGACAAGCAATGACGAGCCTCTCGTAAAAGGATCAGATATTCCGACAGATATTGCAAATAAGAACGTCATCTTAGTAGACGATGTGTTATATACGGGCCGCACGGTTCGAGCAGCACTTGATGCACTGATTGATATCGGCCGACCTGAACTCATTCAGCTGGCTGTTTTAGTAGATAGAGGACACCGCGAGCTGCCGATTCGAGCAGACTATGTTGGTAAAAACGTACCGACAGCTAAAAGTGAAAAAATTGCGGTGCATTTAATGGAAGTAGACGAAAAAGACCACGTGTCTATTTACGAAAAATAAATTATATACCCTTTTAAATGGTAGTCCCGTGAGGCTGCAAAAGGGGGATCACTATATAAGGAAACCTATGCTGCGGTATAGCGTCTTCCTTGTATGCTGAAAACCTCTTTGCCTCTGCGTAAAGAGGTTTTTTAATAGTGATAGGAGGAAAAACATATGAGTCAACAACGAGATTTTGTACTTGATATACATGATAAACCAAAAGCAGTAAATTGGTTAACATTGAGTCTACAGCATTTGTTTGCAATGTTTGGGTCGACGGTGTTAGTGCCGTTCCTAGTCGGGTTCAGCCCGGCAATTGCTTTGATTTCAAGCGGGGTAGGAACGCTTGCTTTTCTGCTCATTACAAGAGGTCAAATTCCTTCTTATCTTGGTTCATCGTTCGCGTTCATCACGCCAATCATTTTCGCAAAAGCTTCGTTTGGACCTGAAGAAACGATGGTTGGCTGTTTCTTAGCCGGACTTGTTTATGGAATCGTTGCTTTGATTATAAAAGGAACAGGAATTAATTGGATTATGAAGCTGCTTCCTCCGGTTGTAGTAGGACCAGTTATTATGGTTATAGGCTTAGGACTAGCTAATACAGCAGTAGGCATGGCTATGAACGATGCAAAAGGAAATTACAGCTTAACTTACCTGATGGTTGCGCTTGTGACACTAGTGATAACAGTTGCTTGCTCAATCTTCTTTAAAAACATTATCAGTCTGATTCCGGTACTGATGGGAATTATCGGCGGATACATCTTCGCTTATACACAAGGATTGGTAGACTTTTCAAAGGTAGTGAAAGCAGAGTGGATTGAAGTACCTCACTTCTACGTGCCGTTCGTCACATACACACCGTCCATTTCATTAGGGATTGTGCTTATCATGGTACCCGTAGCAGTCGTAACACTCTCAGAACATATCGGACACATTCTCGTCTTAAATAAGATTGTGGATCGAAACTATATTGAAAAACCAGGACTGCACAGATCGATTTTAGGAGACGGAGTAGCAACTATGCTTGCTGCGCTGATCGGCGGACCGCCAAATACAACATACGGTGAGAACATCGGAGTGTTAGCCATCACAAAGGTGCTTAGCGTATTTGTGATAGCAGGAGCAGCAGTCTTCGCGATTTTGTTCGGGTTTGTCGGCAAAATCAACGCTCTTATTTCAAGTATACCAACGCCGGTCATGGGCGGGATTTCAATTCTCTTATTCGGAATCATTGCTTCATCAGGCTTGCGCATGATGGTGGATGCAAAGGTAGACCTTGGATCAAAACGAAACTTAATGATTGCTTCGATTATCTTAGTGTTAGGAATCGGAGGAGCACACTTAGATATCTCAGAACATGTAAAGATTGATAGCATGGCACTGTCTGCTATCATGGGAGTTCTGCTGAATCTAGTTCTGCCGAAAGAGAAGATAAAAGAAGCAGAAAACGTTCAACAAACGTCAGCACGAAAAATTTCATAGAACGCCTTTTAATTGAAATCCAGAGAGGTTTCTAAGGGTGTGTGAAAAGCGCGTTATAGACGAAGCTTGTTTTCTTACACCCTTTCTAAGTTAGAAAGGGTGTTTTTTATAAAGAAATGCGAGGAAAGCAAAAATGGAGGGAATCGATATGAAACATTTAGTGACAGTCTCAACACTAGAAACAAATGAAATTCTAGAGATTTTAGACAGCGCTGAAAACTATCGAACGAATAAACAAGGATGGAAACCGGAAGAGAAAATGTTTGTTGCCAACTTATTTTTTGAAGCGAGCACGCGTACTCGATGCAGCTTTGAAATGGCAGAACAGCAGCTAGGATTAACAACAATTCCGTTTGAAGTAACAACTTCAAGCGTCCAAAAAGGAGAAACGCTTTACGACACGATTGAAACATTAGCTTCAATCGGCGTTCAGTCAGTTGTTATTCGCCACCCGCAAGATCGTTATTATGAAGCACTGCAGGAAAAAGTATCGATTCCCATCATTAATGCAGGAGACGGATGCGGTCAGCATCCAACTCAGTGTCTGCTTGATCTACTGACCATTCGTCAAGAGTTCGGATCGTTTAAAGGATTAAAAGTCGCAATAGTCGGAGATTTGCGACATAGCCGCGTAGCGAGATCGAATGCTGAAATGCTGACAAAACTAGGGGCCACCGTATATTTTGCGGGACCTGAAGAATGGAAAGATGAAGAAAACAGACACGGTACATATCTTGATATCGATGAAGCAATCGAAACGGTCGATGTTGTGATGTTGCTGCGTATTCAATTTGAAAGGCATGAAGATAACACTTCAGAGCTTGCACAGAACTACCACAGCCGCTTCGGATTAACCGTTGAACGAGAGCGGAAAATGAAATCACATAGCATTATTCTTCATCCAGCTCCTGTAAACAGAGGAGTCGAAATTGCAGATGAGCTCGTTGAATGTGAACGATCAAGAATTTTTAAACAAATGCAAAATGGCGTCTACATTCGCATGGCAGTATTAGCAAGAGCGCTACAACCAATTGAAAGGGGACTTAATAATGACAACAATTATCAAAAATGCTACATGGTTAAATGAAGGAAAAATTGAAAAAGTCGAACTGAAAATTGAAAATGGTGTAATTGCTGAAATAGCTTCACACATTGACGTACAGAATGAAGAAGTCATTGATGCAGGCGGGAACTTCTTATCACCGGGTTTAATCGATGTCCACGTTCACTTGCGTGAGCCAGGGGGAGAAAAGAAAGAAACGATTGAAACGGGTACTTTAGCAGCGGCAAAGGGCGGTTTTACAGCAATTGCTGCAATGCCCAACACGCGTCCAGTTCCGGATACTGTTGAACAAATGGAGTGGGTAAACAAGCGCATTGAAGAAACAGCACATGTTCGCGTATTGCCATACGCATCGATTACCACTCGTCAATTAGGAAAAGAACTAACGGACTTTGAAGGCTTAAAAGAAGCGGGAGCATTTGCTTTTACAGATGATGGAGTAGGTGTTCAGTCAACAGGAATGATGCTAGAAGCGATGAAAAAAGCCGCTTCATTAAATAAAGCAATCGTTGCACACTGTGAAGATAATGATTTAATTAACAAAGGCTGCGTACACGACGGGAAATTCGCAAAAGAACATGGACTAAACGGTATCCCTTCTATCTGCGAAGCCGTTCAAATTGCACGAGATGTCCTGCTTGCTGAAGCAGCAAACTGTCACTACCATGTGTGTCACGTAAGTACAAAAGAATCCATTCGCGCCATTCGTGATGCGAAAAAAGCAGGCATTCGCGTAACCGCAGAAGTAACGCCACATCATCTGTTACTAAATGAAGAAGATATCCCGGGACTTGATTCGAATTTTAAAATGAATCCGCCGCTTCGAGGAAAAGATGATCAACAGGCATTAATTGAAGCTTTATTAGACGGAACGCTTGATTTTATCGCCACTGATCATGCACCGCACACAGCGGACGAAAAAGCAGAAGGCATGGAGCTTGCGCCGTTTGGGATTGTGGGACTTGAAACAGCTTTCCCGCTTCTTTATACAAACTTAGTATTAAAAGAGGTAATGACGCTAGAGCAGCTAGTATCGTATTTAACAAACAAGCCTGCTGAAACGTTCAATCTTCCTTATGGCACGATTGAAGTGGGAAAAACAGCGGATTTAACCATCATTGATCTTGAAACAGAAAAAGCAATTAATCCAGAAGAATTTGTATCAAAAGGTAAAAACACGCCGTTTGCTAACTGGGTATGCAAAGGTTGGCCGGTAATGACATTAGTAGAAGGTAAACGAGTATGGGAGGATGTTAAAGCATGCAACGTCAACTAATTTTAGAAGATGGAACAGTATTTATCGGAAAAGGATTCGGCAGCGACAAAGAAATGACAGGAGAAGTTGTTTTCAACACGGGAATGACAGGATATCAAGAAATTCTATCTGATCCATCATACTGTGCACAAATTGTGACATTAACATATCCTTTAATCGGAAACTACGGTATTAACCGCGATGACTTTGAGTCGATTGAACCAGCTGTACATGGTTTGATTGTAAAAGAAATTTGTGATGCTCCTTCAAACTTCCGAAGCGAATTATCAGTAGATGAATTTTTAAAACAAAAAGACATTCCAGGATTAGCTGGAATTGATACGCGAAAATTAACGCGAAAAATCCGTCAGCACGGTGCGCTTCGCGGACGCGTGTGCAACATGGAAGTCAATGTAGAAGAAGTAGTAGCTGAGCTTCAAAACCATGAGCTTCCAACTGATTCGGTTAAAAAAGTATCAACGGTGAAGCCTTACCCAAGCCCAGGCAGAGGTAAAAAAGTGGTACTCGTTGACTTTGGAATGAAACACGGAATTTTACGTGAATTAACGGCTCGTCAATGCGACGTGATTGTGGTTCCTTATAACGTAACTGCGCAAGAAATTCTTCAATTAAATCCAGATGGCATCATGTTGAGCAACGGACCTGGAGACCCAAAAGACGTACCTGAAGCAATCGAGATGATTCAAGGGGTTTTAGGAAAAGTTCCGCTGTTCGGAATTTGTTTAGGACATCAGCTGTTTGCGCTAGCATGCGGAGCAGATACAGAAAAAATGAAATTTGGTCATCGTGGATCCAACCATCCTGTAAAGGATCTAAAAACCAATAAAGTAGCTCTTACATCTCAAAACCACGGCTATACAGTATGTGAGCCATCTCTTGTCAACACGCCATTAGAAGTGACGCACGTTGCGCTTAACGATGGAACAGTTGAAGGAGTAAAGCATAAAGAATATCCGGCATTTACGGTTCAATATCACCCTGAAGCATCACCGGGACCTGAAGATGCAAACGGATTGTTCAACGAATTTATGGATCTTATGAAAAACAATCAGAAAGTAGGTAATTGCTAATGCCAAAACGTCAAGATATTAACACAATTCTCGTAATCGGATCAGGACCAATCGTCATCGGACAGGCGGCAGAGTTTGACTATGCAGGAGCGCAAGCATGTATTGCGTTAAAAGAAGAAGGATACAAAGTTATTCTTGTAAACTCCAATCCTGCAACAATCATGACAGATTCAGAAATGGCAGATAAAGTATATATTGAACCTCTAACGGTTGAATTTGTAAGCTCAATTATTCGTAAAGAACGCCCGGATGCACTGCTTCCAACGCTTGGCGGTCAAACGGGATTGAACTTAGCGGTAGAATTACATGAAACAGGCATTTTAGATGAATTTAACGTAGAAATTCTCGGGACAAAATTATCGGCGATTGAACAAGCTGAAGACCGTGAGCAGTTCCGTTCACTAATGAATGAACTAAATCAGCCTGTCCCAGCAAGTGAAATCATTCATACGCTAGACGAAGCGTATGCGTTTGTTGAACAAGTAAACTATCCGGTAATCGTGCGTCCTGCTTATACGCTTGGCGGTACGGGAGGCGGAATTTGTAACAACGAGCAAGAGTTGATTGAAATTGTAACAAGTGGATTAAAACACAGTCCTGTAACACAGTGCTTACTTGAGAAAAGCATTGCAGGCTTTAAAGAAATTGAATATGAAGTAATGCGCGATGCAAACGATAATGCGATCGTAGTATGTAATATGGAAAACTTTGATCCGGTCGGTATTCATACGGGAGATTCAATTGTTGTAGCACCAAGCCAAACGCTAAGCGACCGTGAGTATCAGCTGCTTAGAAATGCGTCACTAACAATTATCCGAGCGCTTAAAATCGAAGGCGGATGTAACGTTCAGCTAGCACTAGACCCAGAAAGCTTCCAGTATTACGTAATTGAAGTAAACCCTCGTGTAAGCCGCTCGTCGGCTTTAGCATCAAAAGCAACAGGGTATCCAATTGCAAAATTAGCAGCAAAAATTGCGGTAGGGTTAACATTAGATGAAATGATGAACCCGGTAACTGGGAAGACGTACGCATGTTTCGAACCTGCACTAGATTACATCGTATCTAAAATTCCACGCTGGCCGTTTGATAAATTTGAATCAGCTAACCGTAAACTGGGTACACAGATGAAAGCAACAGGGGAAGTAATGGCAATTGGCCGTACATTCGAAGAGTCAATTTTAAAAGCCGTACGCTCACTTGAGTCAAACGTTCATCACTTAGAGCTAAAAGATGCGCATGAATTTGATGATGCAATTATTGAAAAACGTATTCGCAAAGCTGGTGATGAGCGATTATTCTACATCGCAGAAGCCATTCGCCGCGGCGTAACAATTCAGCAAATTCATGACTGGAGCAAAATCGATCTCTTCTTCTTAGTAAAACTTGAAAAAGTGATTGCTTTTGAAAATGTGTTAAAAGAAGAGATTCATAACGTAGAAGTTTTACAGGAAGCAAAAAAAATGGGATTTGCAGACTGCACGATTGCTAAGCTATGGAATCAAACAGAGCGTGAAGTATATGACTTCCGCAAACAAAATGGCGTGATGCCAGTGTACAAAACAGTAGATACATGTGCAGCTGAATTTGAATCTACAACACCATATTTCTACGGTACGTTTGAAGATGAAAACGAATCGATTGTTACAGATCGTAAAAGCGTTGTAGTGTTAGGGTCAGGTCCAATCCGCATCGGGCAAGGAATTGAGTTTGACTATGCAACAGTTCACTCCGTGTGGGCGATTAAAGAAGCTGGATACGAGGCGATTATTGTAAATAACAATCCAGAAACAGTATCAACTGACTTCAGTATTTCAGATAAATTATACTTCGAGCCGCTGACGATTGAAGATGTGATGCATATCATCGATTTAGAAAAACCAGAAGGTGTGGTTGTACAGTTCGGTGGTCAAACAGCAATCAACCTAGCAGACGAGCTAGAAGCAAGAGGGGTCAAGATTTTAGGAACGTCCCTTGAAAGCTTAGATGCAGCAGAAGACCGTAAAAAATTCGAAGCGACGCTAGCGCGTTTAGAAGTACCTCAGCCGCTTGGAAAGACGGTAACATCCGTAGAAGAAGCAGTGGTTGTGGCAAAAGAAATTGGTTATCCGGTGCTTGTACGACCTTCATATGTACTAGGCGGACGCGCAATGGAAATTGTGTATAAAGAAGAAGAACTGCTTCACTATATGAAACACGCGGTAAAAGTACACGCTGATCACCCTGTGTTAATCGACCGCTACTTAACTGGAAAAGAAATTGAAGTCGATGCCATTTCAGACGGTGAAACAGTGGTTATTCCGGGAATTATGGAACATGTAGAGCGCGCGGGTGTACACTCAGGTGACTCCATCGCTGTATATCCACCACAAACTCTGTCACAGGACGTAAAAGATACAATCATTGATTACACAACACGTATTGCAAAAGGCTTAAACATTATTGGGCTGCTCAACATTCAGTTCGTCTTATCAAAAGGAGAAGTGTTTGTTCTTGAAGTAAATCCTCGTTCAAGCCGTACGGTGCCGTTCTTAAGTAAAATTACGCGTATTCCGATGGCGAATGTGGCAACAAAAGTTATTTTAGGAACAAGTTTGCGAGAGCTTGGTTATGAATCAGGCATACACCCTGAAGAAGAAGGTGTCTACGTAAAAGTGCCGGTCTTCTCATTTGCAAAGCTGCGTCGCGTAGATATTACGCTTGGACCTGAAATGAAATCTACTGGAGAAGTAATGGGGCAAGATTCAACGTACGAAAAAGCATTATATAAAGGACTAATTGCGTCAGGTATGTCCATTAAGCCGTACGGTTCAGTACTTATGACAGTATCGGATAAAGATAAAGAAGAGGCAACAGCGCTAGCGAAGCGTTTTGCTAACATTGGCTATCAGGTGATTGCAACGGAAGGAACAGCTTCAACGTTTACAAAAGAAGACATTCGCGTAAAAATAGTAAATAAAATTCATCATGAAGATCACAATCTTTTAGATGTGATACGAAAAGGTGAAGCACAGCTTGTCATCAACACGCTAACAAAAGGAAAGCAGCCTGCGCGTGACGGATTTAAAATTCGCCGTGAAGCAGTTGAAAATGGTGTACCTTGCTTAACATCACTTGATACAGCAGAAGCGATTTTACGAGTGCTTGAAACGATCAGCTTCCATACAACGCCAATGAAAAAAGTTCGTCCAACTAAAGAGGTGACAACCGTATGATCAAACATGAAATGATGCAAGTCGTCAGTCAGCGACCGTTAACACACAATGTATATGAATTAACTCTTCAAGGCGAGCTTGTTCGTTTCATGAATGAGCCGGGGCAGTTTGTGCATATCCGCGTCAACAACGACTATTTGCCACTGCTTCGCAGACCAATCAGTATTGCAGAAATTGACCAAACGCACGAACAATTTACGATGATTTACCGTGCAGAAGGGACGGGAACATCGCTGCTGGCCGAAAAACAAGCCGGACAGTCGATTGACGTGTTAGGTCCGCTTGGCCACGGTTTTCCATTAGATGCGATAGAGTCAGGTCAAACGGCTTTATTAGTAGGGGGAGGCATTGGAGTGCCTCCGCTCTATGAGCTTTCAAAAAGACTTCGTGAAAAAGGCGTACAGGTTATTCACGTCTTAGGCTTTCAATCAAAAGCAGACGTATTTTACGAGCGAGAGTTTTTAGCTTTAGGAGAAACATATATTGCAACGGTAGACGGCTCTTACGGAACAAAAGGTTTTGTCACAACGGTGATTGACGAGCAGCAGTTTTCATATGACGTTATGTTTTCATGCGGTCCAACTCCGATGTTAAAAGCACTAGAAAATAATTATACAAACAAGCCGCTTTACATTTCTTTAGAAGAAAGAATGGGCTGTGGAATCGGCGCTTGTTTTGCATGTGTATGCAGGGAAAGTGAAGATTCTACGGCGTATAAAAAAATCTGCAGCGACGGTCCCGTCTTTCAAGCAGGGGAGGTGCTTCTATGAGTATGCTAAAAACGACATTGCCAGGATTAGATTTGAAAAATCCAATTATGCCAGCATCCGGCTGTTTTGGATTTGGGCGTGAGTATGCTCAATTTTATTCACTTGATGCACTTGGAGCCATTATGATTAAAGCGACTACTGCTGAAACTCGTTTTGGTAATCCAACTCCTCGCGTAGCGGAAACATCTGCAGGAATGTTAAATGCGATTGGATTACAAAATCCTGGGTTAGAAAAAGTAATGAATGAAGAGCTCGTTTGGCTTCAGCAATATGATGTGCCGATTATCGCGAACGTAGCCGGTGCTTCAATTGAAGAATATGTGCACGTGGCAAAAGAAATTTCAACCGTATCAAATGTGAAAGCACTTGAATTGAATATTTCATGCCCTAACGTAAAAGAAGGCGGAATTGCGTTTGGCGTAGATCCTGTCATTGCTGCTCGTTTAACGAAAGCAGTAAAAGATGTTTCAAATGTTCCAGTTTATGTTAAACTATCACCAAACGTATCCAATATTGTAGACATGGCGATGGCTGTTGAAGAAGCTGGCGCGGATGGCTTAACGATGATCAATACGCTTCTCGGGATGCGTCTGGATTTGAAAACAGCTCAGCCGGTTTTAGCGAACGGCACAGGCGGACTGTCAGGCCCATCAATTAAACCGGTAGCGATTCGAATGGTATATGAAGTGAGCCAAAAAGTGAACATTCCAATTATCGGTATGGGCGGAGTGACGACTGCTGAAGATGCACTCGAGTTCCTATATGCAGGTGCAAGTGCAGTAGCGGTTGGTACAGCAAACTTTGTTGATCCGTATGTATGTCCAACCATCATTGACGAACTGCCAAGGCTATTAACATCATTAGGATACGAGCATGTTTCAGAATGTATCGGAAGGAGCTGGAAAAAGCGTGAAGCAACCGTTAATCATTGCTCTTGACTTTTCATCAATTAACGATGTGCAGCAGTTTTTAATGCCTTTTCAACAAGAGTCATTATTTGTGAAAGTAGGCATGGAACTGTTTTATAAAGAAGGGTTATCCATTATTTCTGCATTAAAAGAGCAAAACCACCAAATCTTTTTAGACTTAAAGCTTCATGATATTCCAAATACGGTAAAGCAAGGGATGAAGTCTTTGGCTTCTCTTGAAGTAGATTTGGTTAACGTTCACGCTGCCGGCGGAACGAACATGATGCAAGCAGCCATTGAAGGACTTGACTTAGGAACCGCTGCCGGCAAAAAGCGCCCGGATTGTATTGCGGTTACTCAGCTAACGAGTACATCTGATGAAATGCTAAAAGAGCAGCAGCTCATTACACATTCGATGCAAGAAGTGGTTACCCATTATGCAGCGCTTGCTAAAAAAAGTGGACTTGACGGCGTTGTATGTTCTACTCATGAAGTGCCTTCGATTCGAAAAGCAGCAGGGGAGGACTTTTTGACCGTAACGCCGGGTATTCGTATGGGCACAGATTCAGTAGATGACCAAGTCCGCGTAGCAACACCTCAGCTAGCGAGAGAATATGGCTCAAGTGCCATTGTCGTTGGACGTTCTATTACTAAAGCAAAAGACCCGCTTAAAGCATATTATGAGATGTTACAGCAGTGGAAAGGGGAGCGTATTACGCGATGACAAAACTACGAAAAGAAATTGCAAAACAATTAATTGATATTGAGGCAGTAAGCCTTCAACCAAACGAGCCGTTTACGTGGGCCTCTGGAATTAAGTCACCTATTTATTGTGACAACCGTCTAACGCTTAGCTACCCGAAAGTGCGAAAAGAAATTGCAAAAGGTCTGCAGCATTTAATTAAAACGTATTTTGCCAATGCAGAAGTGATTGCTGGTACCGCTACAGCTGGTATCCCTCATGCAGCATGGGTAAGTGAAGCGCTAGAGCTTCCAATGTGCTATGTGCGAAGCAAAGCAAAAGAACATGGCCAAGGAAATCAAATCGAAGGAAAAGTAACAAAAGGTCAAAAAGTAGTTGTGATTGAAGATTTGATTTCAACTGGCGGAAGTGTGTTTACCGCAGTCGATGCATTAAAAGCGCAGGGTTGTGAAGTGCTAGGAGTTGTGTCTATCTTTACATATGAGCTGGAAAAAGCGCGTCAGCTGTTTAAAGAAAAAGAACTTCAAGTTTATTCGCTAACAGACTACTCTACGCTAGTAGAAGCGGCAAACGAAGCGGGATACATTGAAGAAGAAGCGATGGACAAGCTATTTAAATGGCGTGAAAATCCTTCAGACCCTTCATGGATGAACTAAACTAGATCTATATAATAAAAACCCCCTTTCTATATAGAAAGGGGGTTTTTATTATGACTGACGCAGCTTCAGTACAAGTTCTTCGCTAGGCGTTACGTACACCGTTTGCTGGTTATCGTACGTTACAAAACCAGGTTTAGCACCGCTTGGTTTTTTTACGTGGCGAATTTTTGTATAGTCCACGGGTACTGAACTTGAATTCTTAGCTTTACTAAAGTAAGCAGCAAGGTGAGCCGCTTCTAAAATCGTTTCTTCTGAAGGCTCTTGGCTGCGAATAACAACGTGAGAACCCGGTATATCTTTCGTATGAAACCAAACGTCATCACGAGCAGCAAGGCGATTTGTTAAATACTCATTTTGCTTATTGTTTTTTCCAACTAAAATCGTCGTGCCGTCGCTTGAAACGTATTGTTCAAGTGTAGGTGTGGTGTTTTTTTGTTTTTTCGCTTGTTTTTGCTGACGGTTGCGCAAATATCCTTCTTCCACAAGCTCTTCACGAATCTCCGCAATGTCTTTGTGAGTAGCAGTATCCATTTGCTGAATAAGTGATTCAAAATACTGTACTTCTTCCTTTGCTTTTTCAATTTGTTCGATTACAATCGAAACGGAATTTTTCGCTTTTTGATACTTTGTAAAATAGCTTTGAGCATTTTGAGACGGTGATTTTTGCGGATCTAATGAAATCGTAAGTGTACCGCTATTTTCATCATAATAATTAATCACATCCACTTTCGCATCTCCTTTTTTGACAAGGTGTAAATTTGCGGTAAGGAGTTCACCGGCTAACTGATAATCAGATGCTTTTTCTGCATTTTGCAGCGTTTGCTCAAGTTTTTTTATTTTTTTCTCATTTTTCTTTTTCTCGGTAGAAATAAACTGTACTAAATCATGCGCTTGCTGCTTTACACGATCTCGCTCTGCTTTCCCATAGTAATAGCGGTCAAGAAGCTCGCTGATGGTTGCATACGTTTTTTTCATACCCTCTAAATGCGTTAATTCCAGTAAATAAAAGTAGTCTTTTTGATTAACTGTTGTCAGAGTCGGTGTAAACTGACCTTCTTTGATCAGCGTCATCGTTTCGACGAATGATTTTGGAAGGGTAGAACGATTCGCTAAGCCAGAGCGAAACACTACTTCATTTGCAATTAAAGGAGAAAGCCCCGAGAAGGTCTGCACTAGCTGGGTGGCTAATTTTCCGCTATTAAAATCAATTTTTTTAACCACGGTTTCTTCATCCGCTTCAAATGGGTGAAGCTTATCTTGACTAGGAGGCAGTACGTAAGGAGCTCCGGGTAGAAGCGTACGGTGCCTGTTCAAGGCCATTGGAACGTGCTTAATGCTGTCGATAATCGTTTGTTTTTCTTTATCTACAAGCACAACATTACTATGTCTTCCCATGATTTCAATAATAAGCTGCTTGTACGTCACGTCGCCAATTTCATTTCGTCCTTTTGTTTCAATGACTAAAATGCGGTCTAATCCAAGCTGATACACTTGTTCAATAATGCTTCCTTCTAAATGTTTGCGAAGAAGCATACAAAACATAGGAGGCTCAGATGGATTTTCATAGGGCTCGTTTGTAAAATGAACGCGTGAATAGTTTGGGTGAGCTGAGATTAAAAGTTTGCGGTTTTCACCTTTAGCGCGTACTTGTAAAATCAACTCGTTTGGAAACGGCTGATATATTTTTGAAATTCGTCCTGAAACCAAGGTCTCAGATAATTCTTGTAAAATGCCATATGTAAAAATACCATCAAATGACATAGTGCTCACATCCTTAAGTAATTGAAAATTGTCCTATAGAAAAGTATAGCATTTTTTAGGACGAGTCTGAATAAGCATACGATATAAGATTGTAACAATCTAATAGGTGCATTTACAAATAAAAGGGTGTGAAAAGATGCAATGAAATGGTATGAATTAGGTGAAAAAGCAATAGTAGAAGTAACAAAAACAGACAGGCAGCATGGTCTTACACACAAAGAAGTAAAAGCACGTCAGCAGCAACAAGGATTTAATGAATTGACTGAAGGAGAGAAAAAACCGGCCATTCTTGTGTTTCTAGAGCAGTTTAAAGATTTTATGGTGCTAGTTTTACTAGCTGCCACACTTATTTCAGGGCTTTTAGGCGAATACATCGATGCGATTGCTATTATTGCGATTGTAGTAATTAATGGATTTCTAGGTTTTTTTCAAGAAAGAAAAGCAGAGAAATCTCTTCATGCATTAAAAGAGCTTTCTGCTCCTCAAGTAGCAGCCATGCGTGAAGGGAAATGGGTTAAGTTACCATCTAAAGAGCTGGTAGTAGGGGACATTGTAAAGTTTTCGAGCGGAGACCGTATCGGGGCTGACCTTCGGATTATGGAAGCCAAAAGTCTAGAAATTGAAGAATCCGCGCTTACGGGAGAGTCTTTGCCTGTTGCCAAGCAAATAAAAGCTTTGCCAGGAGATGAAGTGCCGCTTGGAGATCAAGACAATATGGCGTTTATGGGTACGCTTGTGACGCGAGGAAGCGGAACAGGTATCGTTGTAGGGATTGGAATGAAAACAGCGATGGGACAAATTGCTGATTTGCTTCAAAATGCTGAAGCCATGATTACTCCTCTTCAACGGAAGTTAGAGCAATTAGGTAAAATTTTAATCGTTTTAGCTCTTGCACTTACTGTATTAGTTGTCGGGATTGGTGTGCTGCAAGGCCATGATTTATACAGTATGTTCTTAGCGGGAGTTTCCTTAGCTGTTGCTGCCATACCCGAAGGTCTTCCTGCCATCGTAACCGTGGCGCTATCTCTTGGTGTACAGCGCATGATTAAGCAAAGATCCATTGTTCGCAAACTTCCTGCTGTTGAGACACTAGGATGCGCGTCAGTCATTTGCTCAGACAAAACGGGTACATTAACGCAAAATAAAATGACGGTTACTCACCTCTGGTCAGGAGGAATGACGTGGAGGGTATCAGGGACAGGGTATGAACCTACGGGCGTATTTTCGCGAGAGGAAAGAGAAGTTGATACTCGGAGTGAAAAACCGCTTCAGCAGCTTTTGGTGTTTGGCCTGCTTTGCAATCAAACGTCCATTTCGAGAAAAGATAAAGAATATGTCATCGACGGGGATCCTACTGAAGCGGCTTTGCTTGTTGCCGCGATGAAAGCGGGGCTGACAAAAGAAAACATTCAAAAGCAGTTTACGATTATTGAAGAGTTTCCATTTGATTCAACGCGTAAAATGATGAGTGTAGTCATTGAAGACGCATCTAATAAGCGCTATGTCATAACAAAAGGTGCTCCGGATGTGCTGCTTATAAACAGTAAAAATATTTTGTGGGAAAGCAGGCAACAAACGCTGTCGGTAACGGTTCATAATGAAGTAAAAGGAGCGATTGAACAGTTAGCTAGCCAAGCGCTTCGAACCATTGCTATTGCTTATCGGCCGTTAGGGGACCATGAGAGCGTTCATACAGAGAACGAAGCGGAAAAAGACCTGACTTTCCTCGGGCTTCAAGGAATGATTGATCCGCCAAGACCAGAAGTCAAGCAAGCGGTCAAAGAATGCCGAGACGCAGGCATCAAAACCGTTATGATTACAGGTGACCACGTCATTACAGCACAGGCGATTGCAAAACAGCTCGGCATTTTACCGAAAAACGGTCAAGTCTTGGAAGGAACGGATTTATCCAAAATGACGCAGGAAGAGCTAGAAGAAGTAGTGGATGATGTTTACGTATATGCCAGGGTATCACCTGAGCATAAGCTTAAAATTGTTAAAGCTCTTCAAGCGAAAGATCACATTGTAGCCATGACGGGCGACGGCGTAAATGATGCACCGGCTATTAAAGCAGCAGACATAGGCATCGCGATGGGCATCACCGGGACAGACGTAGCAAAAGAAGCGTCTTCACTCGTTTTGCTTGATGACAATTTTGCTACTATTAAATCAGCGATCAAAGAAGGGCGAAACATCTATGAAAATATTCGAAAGTTTATCCGTTACTTGCTTGCATCAAATGTAGGAGAAATCTTAGTTATGCTCTTTGCGATGATTTTAGCACTTCCGCTTCCGCTAGTGCCAATTCAAATACTATGGGTAAACTTAGTAACAGACGGTTTGCCTGCAATGGCTCTTGGCTTAGACCAGCCAGAGGACAATGTGATGAAGCGCCATCCAAGGCATCCGCGTGAAGGTATCTTTGCAAGAGGATTAGGGTGGAAAGTAGTCAGCCGTGGATTTTTAATTGGAGCTGCTACACTTGCTGCGTTCATGATTGTCTACGACAATGACCCAGATCGGCTGCAGTATGCTCAGACGATTGCATTTGCCACGCTTGTCATGGCACAGCTTATTCACGTATTTGACTGCCGAAGTGAAAAATCAATCTTTGATCGCAATCCATTTCAGAACTTATATCTTGTAGGAGCCGTTATTTCATCTATTATCCTTATGCTGGTGGCTATCTACTATCCGCCCCTGCAGCCTATTTTCCATACAATGGCCATTGCACCGCGGGAATGGCTCGTTATTTTAGGACTTGCAAGTCTTCCAACTTTTTTACTTGCCGGTTCACTTTTAACAAGAAAACCTTCATAAATTGTGCTATACTTAATACAGGCTGTCCCAAATGAGAAAACTCATGAAGGCAGCCTTTACAGGTTGAATAAAGAAGAGAGATTTCTTTTTTTTGCTAACACTTTCTTTTATGATACTTTTTATGTAAGATGTACATAGTGGATGTGATGATAATGATAAAAAGTATGACTGGTTTTGGCCGCGGAAAAGCGGAAGTGGAAAATCGATCAGTAACAGTGGAAATGAAGTCTGTTAATCATCGTTTTTGTGAAATTGTTATTCGTATGCCAAGACAATTAATTGAAATTGAAGATAAAATAAAAAAAATCGTTCAAACATACATAAAACGTGGTAGAGTAGAAGTATTTGTTACTATTTCAGGTGAAGAAATGGCAAAAAAGAAACTGCAGACGGATTGGCAGCTGCTTGATGAATATATGAATGCGCTGCAGCAAGTAAAAGAAAAGCATGGGCTGTCACAATCTGTTCAAATTCAAGACATTTTACACATGCCTGAAGTGATGACAACTTATGAAGAAGAAGCTGATCAGACGAGTATTCATGGTGCAATCTTTGAAGCCGTGGAAGCTGCTGTGCATCAGTTAGTGGATATGCGGAAACGAGAGGGATCAGAGCTGTATCACGATTTAATGGGGTACTTACAGGACATTCAAGATATTCGCGAAAAAATTACACAGCTTGCTCCTGAAGTTGCTGAACAATATCGCGAGCGTATTAAAAGGAAGCTGAGCGACTATTTAGAAGGTACTTTCGATGAGCAGCGAGTGCTGACTGAAGTAGCTATTTTTGCTGAAAAAGCAGATATTAGCGAAGAACTTACGCGAATTCAAAGTCATGTTTCACAATTTATTCAAGCATTAAATACACCTGATTCAGTAGGACGCAAGCTGGATTTTCTTGTTCAAGAGCTGAATCGTGAAATGAATACAATCGGTGCGAAGGCAAATAATGGTACTATTGCTCAGTATGTTATTAGTATGAAAGCACAATTAGAACGCATAAAAGAGCAGGTTCAAAATATTGAATAGCCTTCGTGTAAGATAAAGATTATATTGGTATAGCAGGAGGCTTCTTATGAGCGGTAAATTAGTGAACGTTGGATTTGGAAATTTTATTTCTTCTAATCGTATAATCTCTGTCGTTCATCCTGAATCAGCTCCAATCAAACGCATTATTCAAGATGCAAAAGATCGAGGCTCTTTAATAGATGCAACGCAAGGACGTAAAACACGATCTGTTATTGTTATGGATAGCGATCATGTTATTTTAGCTCCTGTACAGCCAGAAACTGTGTCACAGCGACTTATAAACAAAGAAGAATTATTAGAAGGGTAGGTCACTTGAACCGATGATTGAAAGAGGTTTATTAATTGTTCTTTCCGGACCATCAGGTGTTGGAAAAGGAACGGTACGAAAAGCATTGTTTGAGCAAGAAGACATTAAATTGCAGTATTCTATCTCTGCAACAACAAGAAAGCCCCGCGAAGGTGAAGTAGATGGCGTTGACTATTTCTTCAAACCACGCGAAGAGTTTGAGCGCATGATTGAAAACAAGAAATTATTAGAGTGGGCTGAATACGTAGGCAACTACTACGGTACCCCGGTTGATTATGTAGAACAAACGTTATCTGAAGGAAAAGACGTATTTCTAGAAATTGAAGTGCAAGGTGCTCTTCAAGTGAAAGAAGCATTTCCAGAAGGTTTGTTCATCTTCTTGGCACCGCCAAGTTTATCAGAGCTTAAAAGTCGTATCGTAAATCGCGGTACTGAAACAGAAGATTTAATCAATAACCGTATGCGCGTGGCAAAAGAAGAAATTGAACTTATGGACGCCTACGATTATGTTGTAGAAAATGACAAAGTAGAAAATGCTTGTGCTCGCATCCGTGCTATCGTAACGGCTGAACACTGCCGTCGTGATCGTATTTCTGCGCGCTATAAAAGAATGCTGGAGGTAGAATAAACATGCTTTATCCATCAATTGATTCTCTAATGGAAAAATTAGATTCTAAGTACACGCTTGTGACAGTAGCTGCAAAACGTGCACGTCAATTACAGCTTCACAATGATACGCCGATTGAAAAGCCGGTTTCTTATAAGTTTGTAGGCTGTGCTTTAGAAGAAATTAATGCTGAACAATTAAGCTATAAGCAAGGTGTAGCAGAAGAAGATTCTAAACATCAGTAAGTGAAAAAATAACAACCTACTTTATAGGTTGTTATTTTTTTGATGCTTTTGTTTGTATTCAAGCAGGATAGTGAATGTCTCACTACAAAAATGGTATAATAATTGAATTGAAAAGCTTTAGATAGTTACCCGAGTAAACAAGCGGATGCTGGTTGAGCGGGATAAATAGATGGGGGCATAATGATGAAGGGAAAACGAATTTTATTATGTGTTAGCGGCGGAATCGCCGTATATAAAGCTGCAGCTTTAACAAGTAAATTAGTACAAGCGGGAGCGGAAGTTAAAGTAATGATGACTGCTTCAGCATGCGAGTTCGTAACGCCGCTTACGTTTCAAGCTCTGTCTCGAAACCCAGTTTATACAGATACGTTTGATGAAAAAGATCCATCTGTGATTGCACATATTGATTTAGCAGATTGGCCTGATTTAATTTTAGTAGCTCCTGCTACGGCTAATATGATAGGGAAAATAGCAAATGGTCTTGCAGATGATATGATTTCCACAACGCTGCTGGCTGCTACTGCACCTGTGTGGATTGCACCTGCAATGAATGTTCATATGTACGATCATCAAGCTGTTAAAAAAAATATGAGCACTCTTTCATCATTTGGTTACTCTTTTGTAGAACCTGGAGAAGGGTATTTGGCATGCGGTTATGTAGGAAAAGGTCGTCTTGAAGAGCCAGAAACAATTGTTTCACTAATCGGATCTTATTTTTCACAAGCATCAGATACACAAAAGATCCTTGAAGGTATTAATGTATTGGTTACAGCAGGACCTACGGTAGAACGCATTGATCCCGTCCGATTTTTTACCAATCGCTCTACTGGGAAGATGGGCTATGCCCTTGCAGAACAAGCTGCTAAATTAGGCGCATCGGTAACACTTGTAACGGGACCGACGAATTTAGAATATCCAAAAGGGGTGCAGGTTGTTCAAATTGAAAGTGCGCAGCAGATGCTTGAAGCTGTTATGCAGCGCTATCATGAAGCAGATGTTGTCATTAAATCAGCCGCAGTGGCAGATTACCGACCAAAGCATGTGTTTGATCAAAAGATGAAAAAGCAGCCTGGTGAAGCAGTATTAGAGCTAGAGAGAACAACAGATATTTTACGCACGCTTGGAGAGCGAAAAGAACACCAGCTTTTAGTCGGCTTTGCAGCAGAAACAGAACAAGTGGATGAATATGCACAAAAGAAACTTGCATCTAAAAACTTGGATATGATTGTAGCCAATAACGTGACGACAGAAGGAGCAGGGTTTGGGACGGACACAAATATTGTAACGCTCTATAAGCGAAGCGGAGAGTCTAAGGAACTTCCTATTCTTTCAAAACACGATGTAGCTACCGAGGTGTTAAAAGAAGTGAAGGAAATGTTAGAAGGGCTGAAAAAATGAGTGTAGCTAGTGTAATTGTGGACGTGGCTGCTAAGCAAACAGATCGAGCTTTTGACTACGCTATTCCTGACAAATGGAAAGGAATTATTGTTCCGGGTATGCGAGTTGTCGTTCCGTTTGGTCCTAGAAAAGTTCAAGGGTTTGTGGTGGCTCTTAAAGAAGAGGCCGAAGTTAAGCGTGTTAAACCAATCGCTGACCTGCTTGATTTAACGCCGGTTCTGACTCCCGAACTGTTAGAGATTGGGCACTGGCTAACAGAAAAAACGCTTTGTTTTATGATATCGGCTTTTCAAGTGATGCTGCCTGCGGCGATGAAAGCAAAATATGATAAAGAACTGTCACTCCTTTCAAAAGAGGCATACGAACAGCTTCATGAGCAAGTAAAGCCGTTTTTTCAGTCAAGATCCTCGCTGAAGTGGAGTGAAGTAGAAAAAACAGCCGCTGCTCCTGCTTTTCACCGTGATATTCAAAAAGGTCTAATTGAAGTCGTCTACGTCGTGAAAAACAAAGGAAACAAAAAAACGGCAAAAGGCGTAAAACTGAATCAAAGCCTTGAAGAAATTCAGCAGTTTATGAGCGAGTTAAATAAGCAGGCAGAAAAGCAAAAACAAGTGCTGTCTTTTATGCTCGATCGAAATGAAGAAGTAGCCATAAAAGAAATAGCGGAAGATTTGCAGATTACCTCCGCTCCTATAAAAGCGCTGATTAACAAAGGACTCTTAGCAGAAACGGAAATTGAAATATACCGTGATCCTTATCAAGATCGATACTTTACACCATCAAAGCCATTTCAATTGACAGATGAACAAGCTGAGGCAATCGCACCGATTCTGCATGACATCGAAGAAAATCTTCACGATGTGTTTTTAATGTACGGAGTAACCGGAAGCGGAAAAACTGAAGTGTATCTCCAATCCATTGATCAAGTGCTAAAAAAAGGGAAAGAAGCGATTATGCTTGTTCCGGAGATTTCACTTACCCCTCAGATGGTCAAGCGTTTTAAAGAGCGATTCGGCTCAAAAGTTGCTGTGCTTCATAGCGGCTTGTCTACTGGAGAAAAATACGATGAATGGCGAAAAATTCAGCGGAAAGAAGTATCCGTTGTAGTAGGGGCCCGCTCTGCTGTATTTGCGCCATTTGAAAATTTGGGCCTTCTTATTATCGATGAAGAACATGAGACGAGTTATAAACAAGAAGAAAACCCCCGTTATCATGCCAGAGATGTAGCCATTTACCGAGGGCAGCATCATCAGTGTCCAGTCATTTTAGGAAGTGCAACACCAACGCTTGAGTCCTTTGCAAGAGCGCAAAAAGGTGTGTATAAGCTACTGACGTTAAAGCAAAGAATGAATAAGTCATCAATGCCGTCGGTGGATATCGTTGATATGAGAGAAGAGCTTCGCAGCGGCAATCGCTCTATGTTTTCAACTATGCTGTTTGAAAAGATGAAAGACCGTTTAGAAAAAGGGGAGCAAATTGTTTTATTTTTAAATAAAAGAGGTCATTCTTCTTTTGTTATGTGCAGGGACTGCGGTTACGTTCCGACATGTGAGCACTGTGAAATTTCACTAACGTATCACCGCTATCAAAATAAATTAAAATGCCATTACTGCGGACACGAAGAACATGTGCACACTGAGTGCCCAGAATGCCACAGCGAACATATCCGCTTTTTCGGATCTGGTACACAAAAAGTGGAAGAAGAATTAACAAAAGTGCTGCCTGAGGCTAGAGTCGTTCGAATGGATGTTGATACGACAAGCCGAAAAGGCGCGCATGAAAAGCTCCTGAACAAGTTTGCAAGTGGAGAAGCGCAAATTTTACTAGGGACGCAGATGATTGCGAAAGGACTGGACTTTCCAAACGTCACGCTTGTAGGAGTTTTAACAGCAGATACGATGCTGAATTTACCTGACTTTCGTGCATCTGAAAAAACGTTTCAGCTTTTAACACAAGTAAGCGGAAGAGCAGGACGCCACAAACTTCCAGGAGAAGTAGTGATTCAAACGTACACGCCTGAACACTACAGCATTCAACTTGCGAGTCAGCATGATTACGATGCGTTTTATAAGCAGGAGATGGAAATTCGTAAAATGCATAAATATCCGCCTTTCTTTTACTTGGCGCTTGTAACGGTATCTCATGAAAATATTGCAAAAGTGGTGTCTGTTACAGACAAAATTTCGCAGTATCTGCGTCAGAAACTTTCGCCGCAAACAACGATCTTAGGGCCAGTCGCATCTCCGATTGCTAAGATAAAAGATAGATATCGCTATCAATGCATGTTAAAATACAAGCTGGAACCAAGCCTGATTCCGCTGTTGAAATATATATTAGAACGTTATCAAGCGGAAATGCAGAAGGAGAATTTAACGATCACTATTGATTTGAATCCATACTCGATGATGTAACTAGTCGTCTTGATGGCGTTAAAGAAGAAGCTTTTTGGATATAAATAGAAAGAATAAAGGAGGTGCCTATTTGGCTAAGCTTAAGCTTGTTTACCATCCTAATGAAGTACTTGAACAAGAATGTGAAGTCGTTAAAAACTTTGATAATAAATTAGCGAAATTACTAAACGGCATGTATGATTTAATGCTTGAAGCAGACGGTGTGGGTCTAGCTGCTCCTCAAGTAGGAGTTCTGCAGCAAGTGGCAGTGGTAGACGTGGATGACCGACACGGTAAAATTGAGTTAATTAATCCGGTAATTATTGAGCAACGAGGCGAACAAATCGGTCCAGAAGGCTGCCTAAGTTTTCCGGGCCTTTTTGGTGACGTGGCTCGAGCTGATTATGTGAAAGTACGTGCGCAAAATCGTAAAGGAAAACCTTATTTTATAGAAGCAAAAGGTTTTTTAGCACGAGCAATTCAACATGAAATTGATCATTTACACGGTGTATTGTTCACGGAAAAAGTAACAAAGTATTACGAAGAGGATGAACTAGAAGGGTAGGTTTTACACGATGAAAGTCGTATTTATGGGAACGCCGGATTTTTCAGTGCCGGTTTTACAAACATTACTTAAAGATGGATATGAAGTGGTCGCAGTGGTTACACAGCCGGACCGACCAAAAGGACGCAAGCGCTTATTAACACCTCCTCCAGTAAAAGTTGAGGCGTTAAAGCATGAAATACCTGTACTGCAGCCAGAAAAGATTCGTTTAGAAGAAGAATATCAGAAAGTATTAGCGTATGAGCCTGACCTAATTGTAACAGCGGCTTTTGGTCAAATTTTACCAACCCCTATTTTAGAAGCGCCTAAATACGGCTGTATTAACGTGCATGCTTCTCTGTTACCTGAACTGCGCGGAGGCGCGCCGATTCATTATTCAATTCTACAAGGTAAGCCGAAAACTGGTGTTACAATTATGTATATGGTAGAAAAATTAGATGCAGGTGATATCTTAACACAGGTAGAAGTTCCGATTGAAGAACGTGATCACGTTGGCACACTTCATGATAAACTCAGCGCTGCTGGTGCAAAATTGCTTTCAGAAACCATTCCTTCTCTTGTAAAAGGTGAAATTACGCCGGTTAAACAAAACGATGACGAAGCGACATTTGCTTCTAACATTAAGCGTGAACAAGAGAAAATTGATTGGGCCCGTACAGGAGAAGAAATTTATAACCATATCCGCGGACTTCACCCTTGGCCCGTTGCTTATACAACAGCAGACGGTCAGGTTATGAAAATTTGGTGGGGAGAGAAAGTATCCGCATCAGGCAAACCGGGTACCGTTTTATCACTTGAAGAGGATGGATTTATAGTAGCAACTGGAAATGAAACAGCTATTAAAGTGACGGAACTTCAGCCGGCTGGAAAAAAACGTATGGATGCAGCGCAGTACTTACGAGGTACATCCGTTGAAGTCGGAACAGTATTAGGGGATGTCAATGAGTAAGTACAACGTTCGAGACATAGCTTTAGATATTTTACTAGCTATTGAAAAAAATCAGGCATTCAGCAATCTATTGTTAAATAACAGCATACAAAAACGTGGTATTCAAGGAAAAGATGCAGGACTGTTAACGGAAATTGTGTATGGAACGATTCAAAGACGTGATACGTTAGATTACGGGTTAGCGCCTTTCTTGAAAAATCCAAAAAAGCTTCAGCCTTGGGTGCGAGTGCTGCTTCGTTTATCTCTTTACCAAATGGTATATTTAGACCGAGTGCCTGACCGGGCAATCCTTCATGAAGCAGTAGAAATTGCCAAAAAACGCGGTCACAAAGGAATTGCCTCAATGGTAAACGGCGTTTTACGAAATATTCAGCGTAGCGGCACGCCTTCTTTAGAAGAAATACAAAATCCTGTGGAGCGCTTGGCGATTGAAACGAGTCATCCATTGTGGCTTGTAAAACGCTGGGTGGAACAATATGGATTGGACAAAACACGCGGAATCTGTTTAGCTAATTTAATGGCCCCTAAACAAACAATCCGAGTAAACAGTGCACGCTTTACGCAAAATGAAGTAAAAGAAGCGCTTGAAAAAGAAGGTATTGTTGTAGAACCAGGCCATTTTGTAGAAGAAGCGCTAGAAGTTCAAAAAGGAAATGCAGCTCATACACAAGCATTTCGTGAAGGAATGTTTACCGTTCAAGATGAAAGCTCTATGTTAGTGGCTCATGCGCTCGGTGCAGAGGCAGAAGAGCTAATTTTAGATAGCTGTGCTGCACCGGGAGGGAAATCAACTCATATTGCAGAGCAGCTTAAAAACAGTGGTAAAGTTATTTCCTTGGACATTCATGACCATAAAGTAAAGCTGATTGCCCAGCAGGCAGAGCGTCTGCATCTTACCAATATTGAGCCGACAGTTCAAGACAGCCGCAAAGCGGGCGAACAGTTTGATAAAGAAATGTTTGACCGCATCTTAGTAGATGCCCCGTGCTCAGGTTTTGGTGTAATGAGACGAAAACCTGATTTGAAATATACAAAAACTGAGCAAGATGTAAAGCAGCTGGCGCGTATTCAACAAGATATTTTAAATGCGGTTGCGTCTTTATTAAAAAAAGGTGGGACCCTTGTATATAGTACATGTACAATTGACCGGGATGAAAATGGGGATGTTGTAGCAGCATTTTTAGCAGATCATGCTGATTTTCAAAAAGATGAAACACTTGCTGCACGGATGCCGCAAAAGCTTAAACAAAACGTAAAACATGGTGAAATTCAATTGCTGCCAGATGCACAAAGTGATGGATTTTATATTGCATGTTTACAGAAGAAGGTGTAAAAATGGAAGAAGTAGCTAAAAGAAAAGCAAAAGCAGAAGAAAAACCGCAAAAACCATCTATTTATTCATTAGAAATGCACGACCTAGAAAATTGGTTAGTGGAACACGGAGATAAGAAGTTCCGTGCTAAACAAATTTTTGACTGGTTATATGTTAAACGCGTAACGGACTTTGACGATATGTCAAACTTATCTAAAGGATTACGTGAACAATTAAAAGACAAATTTGCATTAACGACATTAAAAACAGTTGTTCAGCAAACGTCTGGGGACGGCACGATGAAGTTTTTATTCGAACTCCATGACGGTTATACGATTGAAACAGTGCTTATGCGTCATGAATACGGAAATTCTGTCTGCGTAACGACTCAAGTTGGCTGTCGCATCGGCTGTACGTTTTGTGCGTCTACTCTTGGAGGTTTAAAGCGTAATTTAGAAGCTGGAGAAATCGTAGCGCAAGTAGTAAAAGTACAAAAAGCTCTAGATGAACAAGGAGAACGCGTGAGCTCTGTCGTAATTATGGGTATTGGGGAGCCGTTTGATAACTATGATGAAATGATGCGCTTCTTAAAAACAATTAACAGTGATGATGGATTAAATATTGGTGCACGTCATATCACAGTATCGACAAGTGGGATCATTCCGAAAATCTATAAGTTTGCTGATGAAAAAATGCAAATCAATTTTGCGATTTCACTTCACGCTCCAAACAATGACATCCGCTCACGCTTAATGCCGATTAACCGTGCGTACAAACTTCCTGATTTGATGGAAGCCATTAAATATTATACGGATAAAACGGGAAGACGTATTAGCTTTGAGTATGGTCTATTCGGAGGAGTAAACGATCAAGTAGAGCATGCCGAGGAATTAGCGGATTTGATTAAAGACGTTAAATGTCACGTGAACTTGATTCCGGTAAACTACGTGCCTGAGCGTGATTATGTTCGTACACCGCGTGAACAGATTTTTGCATTTGAACGTACGCTTAAAAAGCGTGGCGTTAACGTGACTATTCGACGTGAGCAAGGTCATGATATCGATGCAGCTTGTGGCCAATTACGTGCGAAGGAGCGTAAAGAAGAGACGAGGTGATTGTATGGCAACTGTCTTCATGACAGACCGAGGGAGAGTTAGACAACACAATGAAGATAACGGAGGGGTATTTTTGAACCAACACAATCAGCTGCTTGCAATTGTGGCTGATGGTATGGGAGGTCATCGAGCTGGCGACGTCGCCAGTGAGATGGCGGTTCAAAAATTGCAAATAGCGTGGGAAGAAGCGGACAAAGTAACGTCTCCTGATGAGGCGACGCAGTGGATTCGTACGCATGTTTCGCAAATTAATCAAGATATTTATCAGTATGCTCAGGAGCATGAAGAGTGTAAAGGCATGGGTACAACAGTTGTGCTTGCTTTATGCGCCGATACGTTTTGTGCGATTGGTAATATAGGAGACAGCAGGTGCTATATTTCAAATGAATATGGATTTCAACAAGTAACAGAAGATCATTCTCTTGTGAATGAACTTGTAAAAAATGGTCAAATCACAAAAGAAGATGCTGAGCATCATCCACGAAAAAATATCTTATTGCGAGCACTAGGTACCGAAGAAAATGTTAGTTTAGATGTAAAAACAATTGAAGTGGAAAAAGAAGATCGATTATTATTATGTTCAGATGGACTGACAAATAAGGTAACGGAACAAAAGCTGAACGAAACGTTATCAACAAGTTCATCACTTCACGAAAAGGGTACGAGCCTGATTCAATTAGCAAATGAGCTTGGTGGAGAAGACAATATTACACTTGCAATTGTGGACTTTACATCTGAAAGTGGGTGAGAGTGTTGCTAATAGGTAGACGGCTAAACGACCGTTATAAGGTATTGCAAGTAATTGGTGGAGGCGGAATGGCAAACGTCTATTTAGGTCGCGACATGATTTTGGATCGTGATGTAGCAATTAAAGTGCTTCGTTTAGACTTTGCAAGTGACGATGCGTTTATAAAGCGTTTCCATCGAGAAGCACAATCTGCTACGAGTATTGCTCATCCTAATATTGTCAGCATTTATGATGTTGGAGAAGAAGAAGATATTTACTATATCATCATGGAATATGTACCGGGTATGACATTAAAGCAATACATTCTGCAAGAATCACCACTATCTCTTGATAAAGCCATACATATTATGACGCAGATTACATCAGCTATTGCCCATGCTCATCAGTACGGAATTATTCACCGGGATATTAAGCCTCAAAATATTTTAATTGATCATGATGATACCATTAAAGTTACTGACTTCGGCATTGCCGTAGCACTAAGTTCTACAACCATTACGCATACTAATTCTGTTTTGGGCTCTGTTCATTATTTATCTCCTGAACAGGCAAGGGGAGGGCTTGCGAATAAGCGTTCTGATATTTATTCGCTTGGCATCGTCCTATTTGAATTGCTAACGGGTCGAGTCCCTTTTTCTGGGGAATCGGCTGTGTCAATTGCATTAAAACATTTACAGACAGAAACACCTTCTCCAAAAAGATGGAATCCATCTATCCCTCAAAGCGTGGAGAATGTTGTATTAAAAGCAACAACTAAAGATCCATTTTACCGATACAGTTCAGTCGAAGAACTCGAAGCGGATTTACAGTCTGCTGTTCATCCAAATCGTTATAATGAACAAAGGTTTACGGTGCCTGATGATGAAGAAGTGACAAAAGCCATTCCAGTTATTAAGGAGGATTTTGTTGAATCCGAAGAAACGCACGTACCTGTGAGAAAACCACCTCACTTAGAGCGCGAAGAACAAGAGGAAGAAGAGTTAAAGCCTAAGAAAAAAAAGAAGAAAAAGAAAAAAGGCAAAAGCAAGCTGATTGTAACGCTTGTTTTAATTTTTTTGCTGCTTGCAGCTGCTAGCGTAGCCGCCGTTACGTTTATTCCAGCTTTATTACTGCCAAAAGACGTAAAGGTTCCTGATTTACATAATCAAGATTATGAATCAGCAGTAACCGATTTAGTTTCTTTAGGCTTTAAAGTGAAGAATCCTAAAGATATATCCGATAATGAGGTGGAAGAAGGCGACGTGGTTAAAACGATGCCAGAAGCAGGAGACGTTATCAAAGAAGGATCTAACGTCATTATTTATCGAAGTACAGGAAAGAAAAAAGAAGCATTTAACCGGTACATTGGAAGAAGCTTTACGGAAGTAAAAAGTCTGTTAGAAAAGCAGAATTATAAAGATATCCAATCTATCGAAGTTGAAAGCACAGAACCAAAAGGCAATATTACAGATCAGACGCCTAAAGAAACCGAACAAGTCGTGCCGGAAGATACAACGGTTACGCTATGGGTAAGTAAGGGTCCGCCGAAGATTACATTAAAGGATTTCTCGGGCTGGACGGAAAAAAGCGTAAAAGATTATGCATCAGATGAAGATATTGAAGTGGACGTAAAAACAGCGTATTCCGACACTGTTGAAAAAGGTCTTGTGATGTCTCAAAAGCCTGCAGCGGAGCAGAGTATCGAGCAAGGTGATAAGCTTACGATTACGGTCTCAATGGGGAAAGAGCCAAAAGCTCCTCAAACGGTGTCAGTGGATGTTGCCATTCCGTATAAAGAAGAGGCTGACACCGAAGCAAGCACGGAACAAGGCGACGGAACGGAAACAGGCGATGCCACTGAAACAGAAGAGGAAAAGCCAAAGCCGCAAAAAGTACAAATTTATATCGAAGATGCAGATAACGATATGTCCGTTCCTGCTAAAGAACTAACGATTACTGAAACAACAAAAGAATCGTTCGATGTCTTAGTCGATGAAAATGAAAAAGCGTCTTATAAAATTGTCCGAGACGGGGAAGTTATTGAAGAAAAAGACGTTGAATATCCAGAGTGATAGGAGTGAGGTTATGCCAGAAGGAAGAATTATTAAATCCCTTAGCGGATTTTATTATGTTCTTCATGACGGACAAGTAACGCAATGTCGAGGACGAGGTGTTTTTCGTAAAAAGAAGGTAACGCCTTTAGTCGGTGACAATGTAGTATTTCAGGCAGAAAATAAGCTTGAAGGATATATACTTGAAATTAAAGAACGTAAAAATGAATTAGTTCGTCCCCCTATTTCAAATGTTGATCAGGCGCTGCTTGTTTTTTCAGCGATTGAACCTGATTTTAGCACAATGCTTCTTGACCGATTTTTAGTGTTAGTGGAGTCTAATCATATTGAACCTATTATTTGTATTTCAAAAGTAGATCTTTTATCACAGCAGCAAAAACAAGAAATCGAGCAATATGCCGAAGAATATCGTAAAATAGGATATGAGGTCATTTTAACGTCGACAGTCACAGAAAAAGGCATGGAACAAATTCAGCCGTTATTTGAAGATCGCGTGACGGTTATTGCCGGACAGTCAGGTGTAGGTAAATCTTCACTGTTAAATACACTTAAACCAGAGCTTGAGTTAAAGACAAATGATATTTCAATGTCACTTGGAAGAGGAAAGCATACAACACGTCATGTAGAACTTATTTCGTTTGGTGAAGGGTTAGTAGCCGATACGCCAGGCTTTAGCTCACTGGAATTTTTAACGTTAGAAGTAGAAGAGTTAACCGATTGTTTTCCTGAAATGTCGCGTTTGAGTGAACAGTGTAAATTTCGAGGTTGTTTGCATGTGAAAGAACCAAAATGTGCGGTGAAAGAAGCATACGAACAAAAAGAAATTCCGAGTTATCGCTACGAACATTACTTGCAATTTATTGAGGAAATTAAGCAAAGAAAGCCGAGGTATTAAAAATGACAAAAATCGCACCTTCCATTTTATCTGCCAATTTTTCAAAGCTTGCTGAAGAAATTCGTGAAGTTGAAGCAGGTGGAGCAGACTACATCCATATAGACGTTATGGATGGCCATTTTGTTCCTAATATTACAATTGGACCGCTTATCGTTGAGGCTGTACGCCCTGTCACAACACTGCCATTAGATGTGCATTTAATGATTGAAAACCCAGATCAATACGTTCCAATGTTTGCAAAGGCAGGTGCTGATATTTTAACGGTACATGCTGAAGCGTGTACTCATTTGCACCGCACCATTCAATTAATTAAAGAGCACGGCATGAAAGCAGGCGTTGCTTTAAATCCTGCAACGCCAATTGACGTGGTCAAGCATATCTTAGAAGATATCGATCTTATTTTATTAATGACGGTGAACCCAGGCTTTGGAGGACAAAACTTCATTCCAAGTGTACTGCCGAAAATTGAGCAAATCTCTCAGCTTATTGAAATTCGTCACCTTTCTATTGAAGTAGAGGTTGATGGAGGAATTAATGAAGAAACAGCACGAAAATGTGTGGAAGCAGGAGCGAATGTCTTAGTGGCTGGCTCAGCTATTTATAATCAAGAAGATCGAGCTGGCGCAATTAGTCAAATTCGCACAACTGTTCAAGCGTAAGTAATAAAAGCTGCTGTGTACAACGAGTAGAACTTGTACACAGCAGCTTTTTCTTTTAGGATAAAGAAAACATATTTATTTCGTTCATTTTTTGATAGAAAAGGAGCATATACATAATGAAAATTCATATTCTAGCAGGGGGACCGGATGAACATATGCCACCCCTGCACCAATCAAATGATGTAAAGTGGGTAGGAGTAGACCGCGGCGTATTCCTTCTTCTTCAACAAGACATTTTGCCCGTGAAAGCATTCGGAGATTTTGATTCCATTACAAATGCTCAGCTTAAGCTAGTGAGAGAAGCATTACAAGATGTTGAATTGTATCCTGCAGAAAAAGATGCAACGGATTTGGAACTTGCTTTTGAGTGGGCAATAGAGCAAAAACCGGACAGTATTTGTATCTTTGGAGCAACAGGTGGAAGGCTTGACCACATGTTTGGAAGCATTCAGCTCCTGTACAAAGGGTTAAAAAAGAAAGCGAATGTACAAATGATTGACAATCAAAATATCATTCAATTGTTTGAACCAGGCACTTATCATGTTGATCGTTTAAAGGAGTTTCACTATATTTCATTCGTTCCTTTTGCAGGCGGTGTAAAAGAGCTTACGCTAGAAGGTTTCAAATATCCGCTCAATAAGCATGAAGTAGAACTCGGCTCAACTTTATGTATTAGCAATGAACTTATTCAACAAAGAGGTACTTTTTCATTTACAAAAGGCATATTAATGATGGTAAGAAGCAATGATAAAAATTGCTTGTGATGAAGTATGGAAAATGAGAGCAGGACATAGGGCTTTCTTTAAAAGGAGATAAAGTGTGGAGACGGTTAGGAGGGACAGTATGAAATTCTATACAATCAAACTTCCAAAGTTTTTAGGTGGCATCGTAAAGGTCATGCTTAATTCGTTCAAAAAAGATTAACAACGCCGGAATAATAAAAGAAGCACCATAAAATATGGTGCTTTTTCATTATAAAGATTAAACGCGTTGAACTTTACCAGACTTAAGGGCTCTAGCTGAAACGTACACACGTTTTGGTTTACCGTTCACTAAGATACGTACTTTTTGAACGTTAGCACCCCATTTACGCTTAGTAGCGTTCATTGCGTGAGAACGTGCGTTACCTGAACGAGCTTTTCTACCAGTTACTACACATTTGCGTGCCATGATTTTCCCTCCTAACACCAAAAAAACTACTCAATTCTGTTTTGAGAAATACTATATTAATTTATCACAGCCTTAAAGAGAATGCAATAGTTCTGGAGAAAAGCTTTCAAGAAATTTTCCTTGACATATAAAATGAATCTATGTTCAATAATATAGAGAGTAGAAATAGGTATAACTTGGTCTATTACTCATTTTAAGACAAGTTGATACCTAATACTGTCATCCTTAAAAGGGACAAGCTGGACGCCTCTTTTAAAACGAGATTGATTATAGTAGAATATTTATAACCTATGAAAGTAGAAAGGGGAACGAGTATGTCCATCGAAATGAAAACGAAGTATGGTCAAATTGATATCTCTACAGATGTAATTGCAACAATTGCTGGAGGAGCAGCTGTTGATTGTTACGGGATTGTCGGAATGGCTTCAAAAAATCAGCTTAAAGATGGTCTTACAGAAATTCTTCGCAAAGAAAACTTTACACGAGGTATTGTGGTAAGACAAGAAGAGGATGACGTACATATCGACATGTACATTATCGTAAGCTATGGAACAAAAATTTCTGAAATTGCTCATAATGTGCAAACAAAAGTAAAATACACACTGGAACAAACGGTTGGTTTAACGGTTGATTCAGTAAATATTTATGTGCAGGGTGTTCGTGTAACGAACGTTTAATTAAGGAGGAAGATTCGTGTCAATGACAACGTTGGACGGAAAGCGGTTTAGAGAAATGGTGCTTCAAGGAGCCCAGCATCTATCTAACAATGCAGATTATGTAGATGCGCTGAACGTTTTTCCTGTACCAGATGGTGATACTGGAACAAATATGAACTTATCGATTACGTCTGGTGCTAAAGAAGTAAAAAATAAACTATCTGATCACATCGGCCAAGTGAGTCAAGCTTTGTCTAAGGGCTTATTGATGGGGGCGCGCGGTAATTCAGGAGTTATTTTATCTCAATTATTCCGCGGTTTTGCGAAATCGGTTGAGCAAAAGTCATCGATTACAACAGTTGAGTTTGCTGAAGCTCTTGAGCTCGGTGTAGAAACTGCTTATAAAGCTGTTATGAAACCAATCGAAGGAACCATTTTAACAGTAGCTAAGGATACTGCTAAAAAAGCAGCGGCTATTGCTAAAAAGCAAGCTGATATGATTCTGTTCATGGAAGAAGTACTTAAGGAAGCTAATGCTTCGTTAAATCGCACGCCAGATCTTTTACCCGTGTTAAAAGAAGTAGGCGTAGTGGATAGCGGAGGTCAAGGGCTTGTTTTAATTTATGAAGGGTTTTTAGCTGAATTAAAAGGTGAAAAACTTCCGGGTGTACCCATGTCAGCTCCTTCGATGAATGAACTCGTAAATGCTGAGCATCATAAGCATGCGCAAAGCCATATGAATACAGAAGATATTGAATTTGGCTATTGTACAGAATTTATGGTAAGGCTGGAAGAGGATAAGCCTGCAGCTAAAACATTTTCTGAAGAAACGTTTCGTCAAGACTTAAGTAAATGGGGCGACTCATTGCTTGTAGTATCTGATGATGAAATCGTGAAAGTTCATATTCACGCCGAGCATCCTGGAGAAGTGTTAAACTACGGGCAGCAATATGGAAGTTTAATTAAAATGAAGATTGAAAACATGAGAGAACAGCATAGCAGCATTGTTTCAGGTGAAGAAAAGCCTGCAGTAAAAAATGTTGAAAAACAGCCCTTTGGCATTGTTACTGTGTCAATGGGAAAAGGAATTGCTCAATTGTTCAAGAGCCTTGGGGCAACGGTTGTCATTGAAGGCGGACAAACAATGAATCCAAGTACGGAGGATATTGTCAAAGCGATTGAAGAAACAAATGCTGAACAGGTACTGATTTTACCTAATAACGGAAATATTGTGATGGCTGCTAATCAAGCGGCTGCTGTTGCCGGCAGTCACGTTTCGGTTGTCCCGTCTAAAACGGTTCCTCAAGGAATGACAGCGCTGCTATCATTTAATCCTCAGCAAAGCTTAAAAGAAAACGAGGAAGTAATGACAGAAGCTCTACAGCACGTGAAAACAGGACAAGTAACGTATGCAGTTCGCGATACAAATATCGATGGTCTTGAATTAGCTAAAGGCGATTTTATGGGTATTGCCGAAAAGAAAATCGTCGTAAAAGATTCAGAGAAATTAGAAGCAGCGAAAAAGCTATTGACTTATATGATTGATGACGAAGCGGAAATCCTTACGATTCTTCAAGGAGAGGATGTCTCAGACGATGAAGCTAAAGCGCTAACATCATTTGTAGAAGAAACGTTTGAAGAAGTTGAGGTAGAGCTTCATAAAGGAGATCAACCTTTATATTCTTACATTTTTGCAATTGAATAACAAAAAAAGCGGCATTCCTACTAAGGAGTGCCGCTTTTTTGTTATTTTTTTAAGTTAAACACGAATTATTTTATTGATAATATTTTTATTGTTCGTTTTATTAAGCGTATTGGTTGAAAAGAACTCGTTTATATGGTAGTTTGGAAAACTGAATATGTCAAATGTGAAAGAAAACAGCATGAGAGGAGAGACAGCAGTGGATATTTTAAAAGGAACAGGTTTATTGTTATTAGTGTTATTTTTGTTCTGGCTGTTTAGCAATAAGGCGCCTTATGGAATGAAAGCAATGGGGGCGTTGGCAGGCGGAGCGGTAGCGGCATTTCTCGTAGAAGCTTTTCAGTCTTACGTAGGAGGAGATGTACTAGGTATCTCATTTTTAGATGAAGTCGGAAAGGCTGCAGGAGAAATGGGAGGAGTTGCAGCAGCAGCACTAGTTGCTTTAGCATTAGGAGTATCTCCTGTATATGCTCTTATGATGGGGGTAGTATGTTCAGGGTTAGGTTTGCTCCCCGGATTTTTTGCCGGGTACATCATGGCGTTTGTCGTAAAATTTATTGAAAAAAAAGCACCTGCTGGTCTCGACTTATTAGGAAATATTTTAATTGCGGCACCTTTAACAAGACTAATTGGCAATGCATTTTCACCTATTGTAGATGCAACGCTTTTAAATATTGGTGGGATTATTAAAGATACAGCAAATGTTAGCCCTATTTTAATGGGAATTATTTTAGGAGGGGTTATTACAGTGGTGGCAACGGCTCCGCTTAGCTCAATGGCGCTAACGGCTATGCTAGGGTTAACGGGATTGCCAATGGCAATTGGAGCCCTCGCTGTATTTGGATCTTCTTTTATGAATTACGTGCTGTTTGATCGATTAAAATTTGGAGATCGCCGAACGACCATTTCAGTTGCGGTCGAGCCTTTAACACAAACGAATATTATTTCAGCAAATCCGATTCCTATTTACATCACAAACTTTTTTGGAGGTGCACTAGCTGGTGTAATCGTGGCGCTTTTTGGATTGGTAAATGATGCTGCAGGCACGGCAACTCCCATCGCAGGACTTGCGGTGATGTTTGGGTTTAATGACCCTATCAAGGTCACAATTTGTGCAGTACTTTGCGCACTAGCGGGAGCATTAGCTGGGTTTATAGGTTCCGTTGTTTTTAAAAACTTTAAAATTAAAACAGTAGACGATGTAGCTTCTGAGCAAGAAGCAGCTTAAGTAATTCATCTTTTCCTGCATAATATAGCAAAAAAAGAGGTGTGCTTATCCTATTTTTATGGATAAATACACCTCTTTTTTTTTGCGTGAATTCCTAATAAAAATGAGAATTTTTAAATTTTTTAAGAACATGAAACAAAGCTTCCAAAAAGTCAAAAGCTCAAGTAACATATAAGTAATAACAATGTCTAAATAGCAGGGGGAAAATCCTTATGAAATATAAATCTGTCTTTGATATTATTGGTCCGGTAATGATTGGACCATCTAGTTCACATACAGCTGGTGCAGCGCGTATTGGACGCGTTGCCCGAACACTTTTTGGCAAGCAGCCCACAAAAGTTGTGGTTTCATTGTACGGTTCTTTTGCTCAAACGTATAAAGGGCACGGAACAGACGTAGCGCTGATTGGCGGTATTTTAGATTTTGATACGTTCGACCAGCGTATTCCGGAGTCTTTGAACTTAGCTAAAAAAGAAGGAATTGACGTCACATTTGTTGAGGAAGCGGCAATCACAGATCATCCGAATACTGCTCGCATCAAAATGAGCGACGGATTAAAGGAAATTGAAATTGTTGGAATTTCAATTGGCGGAGGAAAAATTCAAATTACGGAGCTGAACGGATTTGAATTAAATTTATCAGGTATGAATCCAGCTATTCTCGTTGTGCATAATGACCGATTTGGTGCCATTGCGACCGTTACGAATATTTTGATGAAACACTCAATTAATATCGGACATATGGAAGTATCTCGCAAAGAGCGCGGAGAAGTAGCGCTCATGGCAATTGAAATGGATACGAATATTGAAGATGATGTAATTGAAGAGTTAAAAACATTGCCTCATATTATTCAAGTAACAAGAATGGTTGAATAGGATAGAGTGAATAGGAACGGCCAGTGCGAATAACAGGGGTCGAGTGATTATATATAATTCTAAAGTGAAAATAAGACAGAATGATAGCGGAGGTTACTATGTTTCGAAACGTAGCAGAACTAGTAGAATTAGCAGAAAGTCAAAATGTAAAAATTGCAGAGATTATGATTCAACAGGAAATAGATATCACGGGAGTTACTCGTGAAGAAATCATGGAAAAAATGGACCGGAACTTAACGGTTATGGAAGAAGCGGTTGAACGCGGTTTAAAAGGGGTACAGTCTGTTACAGGTTTAACAGGCGGGGATGCAGTGCTGCTTCAAAACTATATTCAAAGTGGAAAATCTTTATCTGGCAATTTAATTTTAGATGCAGTCAGCAAAGCTGTAGCGACAAACGAAGTAAATGCGGCAATGGGGACAATCTGTGCAACGCCTACTGCTGGATCTGCGGGGGTAGTGCCAGGAACGCTGTTTGCAGTGCAAAATAAGCTAAACCCAACTCGTAAAGAAATGATTGAATTTTTATTTACATCAGGTGCTTTTGGGTTTGTTGTAGCCAATAATGCGTCTATTTCAGGAGCAGCAGGCGGATGTCAAGCAGAAGTTGGTTCAGCTTCAGGTATGGCAGCTGCAGCGATTGTTGAAATGGCAGGAGGTACACCGAGTCAGGCAGCTGAAGCAATGGCAATTACTCTCAAAAATATGCTAGGATTAGTATGTGACCCAGTAGCGGGGCTAGTAGAAGTTCCATGTGTGAAACGAAACGCAATGGGAGCGGCGAATGCAATGATTGCAGCAGATATGGCCTTAGCAGGCATTACAAGTCGTATTCCATGTGATGAAGTCATTGATGCTATGTATAAAATTGGTCAAACAATGCCGGTTGCATTACGAGAAACTGCACAAGGAGGCTTAGCGGCAACACCAACAGGTCGCGAGCTTGAAGCGAAGATCTTTGGTATTGCATTAAATAAAAGTGAATGAACTAACAACTATTTCAATTAAAACCATTAAAGGTATTGGAGATGAAACAGCACAAGCATTAGAGGATATGCATATTCACAGTGTGCATGACTTGTTAGAACATTTCCCATATCGCTATGAAGATTATGAGTTAAAAGATTTGGCTGAAGCAAAGCACGACGAAAAGGTCACCGTAGAAGGAAAGGTTCACAGCGTCCCCTCGCTTACGTATTACGGAAAAAAACGTTCGCGCCTTACGTTTCGGCTGCTAGTAAACCGCTATTTGATTACGGTTACTTGTTTTAATCGTCCTTACTATAAATCAAAGTTAGAAATCGATCAAACTGTTACGGTTACGGGGAAATGGGATCAGCATCGGCAAACGATTAACTTGCAGGAGCTTCAATTTTCTCCGTTTGTTAAAAATCAAACGATTGAGCCTGTTTACTCAGTTAAAGGCAGCTTAACGGTCAAAGGAATGCGGAAGTTCGTCTCTCTTGCGTTGAAGAATTATGGCAGTAGCATTCAGGATATGCTCCCGGCCTCTATTCGTTCTAGGTACAAACTAGTAACGCGTGAAGAAGCGGTTAGAAGTATTCACTTACCTCGTGATCATGAAGATTTAAAACAAGCAAGACGTCGATTTGTCTATGAAGAATTTCTACTTTTTCAATTAAAAATGCAGGCACTTAGAAAGCGCGAAAGAGAAGAAACGCCTGGAATGAAGCAAGCATTTGATTCAACTGAGCTGGTAAACTTCACGAACTTGCTGCCGTTTTCGTTAACAAACGCTCAAAAACGTGTAGTAAACGAAATTACGCACGATATGAAATCGCCTTATCGCATGAATCGCTTGCTGCAAGGTGATGTAGGGTCAGGTAAAACAGTCGTAGCAGCGGTTGCTTTATACGCCACTGTTTTAGCGGGGCATCAAGGTGCTTTAATGGTACCGACTGAAATTTTAGCTGAACAGCATGCTGAGTCATTAACTGCGATGCTTGAAAAGGTAGGAATCAGCGTAGGCTTGCTAACAGGGTCTGTTAAAGGAAAAGCAAGAAGAGAGCTGCTTCAGCGAGTGAAAGACGGAGATGTTCATGTATTAGTAGGTACACATGCCTTAATTCAAGACGAAGTTATATATAATAGTTTAGGGCTCGTTATTACGGATGAACAGCACCGCTTTGGAGTTGGGCAGCGCCGGGTTTTACGTGAAAAAGGAGAAAGTCCGGATGTACTGTTTATGACGGCGACTCCTATTCCAAGAACCCTTGCTATTACGGTGTTTGGAGAAATGGATGTGTCCATTATTGATGAAATGCCAGCAGGACGTAAGGCAATTGAAACATACTGGGTAAAACATGATATGCTTGAACGTATTTTACATTTCGTTGAAAAAGAAATACATGACGGCAGACAAGCTTACGTTATTTGTCCGTTGATTGAAGAATCGGACAAGCTGGATGTTCAAAATGCAATTGATGTGCATGCAACACTCACTCACTATTTTAATGGAAAAGCAAGCGTTGGTCTCATGCACGGAAGATTGTCACCTGATGAAAAAGAAGAAGTGATGAAACAGTTTAGCGTAAATGACGTGCAGATTTTAGTGTCAACAACGGTTGTAGAAGTAGGAGTGAACGTTCCGAATGCAACCGTGATGGTTATTTATGATGCAGAGCGCTTTGGGTTATCTCAGCTTCATCAGCTAAGAGGACGCGTAGGACGAGGAGATGCACAGTCGTATTGTATTCTGCTCGCGGATCCGAAATCAGAAGTTGGAAAAGAACGAATGACCATTATGACGGAAACAAACGATGGATTTGTATTATCAGAAAGAGACTTAGAGCTTCGTGGGCCTGGTGATTTCTTTGGTAGAAAACAAAGCGGGATGCCTGAGTTTAAAGTAGCCGATATGGTGCACGATTACCGTGCGCTTGAAGTAGCTCGAGAAGATGCTGCTAAGCTTGTAAATTCCGACAGCTTTTGGACAGAAGATCAGTTTGCACTGCTGAGAATACAATTAGAAGCAACGGGCGTATTAACTGGAGAAAAATTTGATTAGTAAAAGAGACTGGAACAAAGTATTTTAGTTGAAGGAAAATCCGAACGATCAATCGTTCGGGTTTTTTTCATTGTGATGATGAACGTAGATTTCATGTATGTGATGGGTATGTAGGTGCTTCTAACTGTTGAGTGAAGGGCAAGGCACTCCTGCGGGGAAAGCGGAAGAGATGAGACCCCGCAGGAGCGTAAGGGAGGAGCAGAATCACCGGCCGCCTGCGGAAAGCGAAGTCTTGCACGGAAATCAGCAGCGGTATAACAAGCAATCTATACGAGTTTCTTTATCCCATTTGTTCATCTTTAGATTGGAGTGATTTAGTTATGTCTCAATCTCTTTTCGTCTATAAAGATAAAAAGCGGCTTAGAGTGAAAGAGTTAGCGGCTGTTAGCCATTAATAAAATCCACGTCAATGCACAGAATACAGCATGTGAAAAATGTTGCAATTAGAAGGTAATGATTATATACTGCTATTAGTACCTAGTATTAAAAGTTCGGATGGTGGAGAATGAAGCGCAGTAAAAAAGAAAGACAGCAGCTATTAAAAACGACAATTGAAGAAAACCCATTTATTACGGATGAAGAACTAGCAGACCGTTTTTCAGTGAGCGTTCAAACAATTCGATTAGACCGCCTAGAGTTGTCGATTCCTGAACTGCGAGAACGTATTAAGCATGTAGCTTCAAAACAACTAGACGAGGAAGTGCGCTCGCTTCCGATTGAAGAAGTAATTGGAGAAGTTATCGACATTGAACTAGATCAATCAGCGATATCTATTTTTGATGTGAAAACAGAGCATGTGTTTCAGCGTAATCAAATTGCTCGTGGTCACCACCTTTTTGCGCAAGCTAATTCGTTAGCTGTGGCTGTTATTAACAACGAACTAGCGCTCACAGCAGATGCGTCGATCCGTTATCATCGCCCTGTTAAGCTTCATGAACGAGTGATAGCAAAAGCGAAAGTTCTGTCAACTAGTGAAGTGCGAACCACCGTTGAGGTAAACAGCTATGTAGGGCAAGAGCAAGTGTTCTCTGGCACTTTTAAAATGTATCGTTCTACAAAGGATAAATAATAAAAAGGATGAGACGCAACATGAAACTAGCTATTGATGCAATGGGCGGAGATCATGCACCGAAAGCCATTATTGAAGGTGTAGAAAAAGCTACTGCTCAATTTAAAGAATTACATATTACGTTAATTGGAAACGAATCAGAAATAAAAAAGTATTTAACAAATTCAGATCGTATTTCGATTATTCATACAGAAGAAACCATTGATGCAACTGATGAGCCAGTGCGAGCTGTGCGCCGTAAAAAACAAGCATCTATGGTATTAATGGCAAATGAAGTAGCCGAAGGTCGTGCTGATGCTTGTATTTCAGCAGGAAACACAGGTGCGTTAATGACAGCGGGACTTTTTATTGTAGGTCGCGTCAAAGGCATTGAACGTCCAGCACTTGCTCCGACGCTTCCGACACTAGATGGAAAAGGCTTTTTAATGCTAGACGTTGGAGCAAACGTTGATGCCAAGCCTGAACATTTGCTCCAGTACGCTGTGATGGGGTCTGTGTATGCCGAAAAAGTACGCGGCATTCAAGCTCCTAGAGTGGGACTGTTGAACATTGGAACTGAGGATAAAAAAGGAAATGATTTAACAAAGCAAGCCTTTCAGCTACTAAAGAACGCTGATCTCAATTTTGTAGGCAACGTGGAATCTCGTGATTTGCTAAACGGCGTAGCGGATGTGGTTGTAACAGATGGTTTTACAGGGAATATGACTCTTAAAAGCATTGAGGGAACGGCGCTTTCCTTGTTTTCTATGATTAAACAAGAATTAATGAGCACGTTAAAAAGCAAGTTAGCCGCAGCGGTGCTAAAGCCTCAGCTGCAGGGTTTAAAAGCAAAAATGGATTACAGTGAATATGGAGGAGCAGGGCTGTTTGGATTGCATGCGCCTGTTATCAAAGCGCACGGTTCGTCGGATGCGAATGCAGTATTTAGCGCGATTAAGCAAGCTGTGAATATGGTGGAAAACAATGTGTCTTCCACTATTCAAAAAGCAATCGAACAAACTGCTAATGAAGAAAAGGAGAGATAAGAAATGGGGAAAATTGCTTTTATCTTTCCAGGCCAAGGGTCACAAACTGTTGGTATGGGAAAAGATTTATATGATGGAACAGAGGAAGCGAAAAAGCTGATTCATACAGCTGACGAAGCTTTAGGGTTCAGTCTTTCAAACATTATTTTTGAAGGGCCTCAAGAAGAATTGACTTTAACTTATCACGCTCAACCTGCTCTTTTAACAACGAGTACAATGCTGCTTGAAGCATTTAAAACGAGCGGAATTACACCCGATTTTGTTGCAGGTCACAGTTTAGGAGAATACAGTGCGCTTGTGGCTGCTGAGGTTTTATCGTTTAAAGATGCCGTTGTTGCTGTTCACAAAAGAGGTCGCTATATGGACGAAGCTGTACCAGCAGGTCAAGGTACAATGGCAGCAGTGCTTGGCATGTCAGCGGAAGATCTAGAAGCCGTTACCGCTCAAATTACAAGCGAAGGCGACGCTGTTCAGCTTGCAAATATTAACTGTCCGGGTCAAATTGTTATTTCAGGTACGGTAAATGGCGTAGAAAAAGCAGGAGCTCTTGCCAAAGAAAAAGGTGCAAAACGCGTGATTCCTCTAGTGGTAAGCGGTCCGTTCCACTCTAGTTTAATGAAGCCAGCTGCTGAAAAACTACGTGATACGCTAGAAACAGTGGGCTTTAGCGATGCGAAAGTTCCAGTCATAGCAAACGTAACAGCAAAGCCGGTTACTGACAGTCAAGATATTCAAAACAAGCTAGTGGAACAACTGTATTCTCCAGTGAGATGGGAAGAAACAGTTGAGACACTTCTTGCAGAAGGTGTAGATACATTTGTTGAAATTGGACCAGGAAAAGTATTATCAGGTCTTGTGAAAAAAGTAAATCGCCGTGCGATTGTTCATGCTGTTAATGATCTTACATCATTAAAATCAACGATTGACGCACTAAAAGGGGGAGAATAAAATGTTACAAGGGAAAGTTGCGGTTGTAACAGGCGCTTCTCGCGGAATTGGTCGTGCCGTTGCAATTGAGCTTGGAAAGCTTGGTGCTAAAGTAGTTGTAAACTATTCTGGCAGCGAAGCGAAAGCTCTTGAAGTTGTGGATGAAATTAAAGGATTAGGAACGGATGCAATTGCTGTACAAGCAAATGTGGCAGAAAGTGATTCTGTACAAGCAATGATAAAAGAAGCGATTTCTACATTTGGTTCAGTAGATATTTTAGTGAACAACGCGGGCATCACACGTGATAATCTTCTTATGCGTATGAAAGAAGACGAATGGGATGATGTTATTAATACAAACTTAAAAGGCGTATTTTTGTGTACAAAAGCGGTTACTCGTCAAATGATGAAGCAGCGCGCAGGACGCATCATTAATATTTCATCAATTGTCGGCGTCAGCGGTAATGCTGGACAAGCAAATTATGTAGCAGCAAAATCAGGCGTGATTGGTTTAACAAAAACAACTGCCAAAGAATTAGCAAGCCGCAATATTACAGTGAATGCAGTTGCTCCTGGTTTCATTGCAACAGACATGACGGATAAATTGAATGAAGAAGTGCAGGCGGAAATGTTAAAGCAAATTCCTCTTGCAAGCTTCGGCCAGCCTGAGGATGTTGCGAACGCAGTTGCGTTTTTAGCATCAGATGCAAGCCGTTATATTACGGGTCAAACGATTCACGTTGACGGCGGAATGGTGATGTAAAAAATGCACTTTACGAAAAGTGTAATTTGGTGATAAAGTACAAAGGGACGTTTACTAGGCGACCGATAAACTTTATTATTCAACCATAGTATTTTAGATGGAAATCATCTATAATGACTTGAGGGGAGGTGAAGAACAATGGCAGAGGTACTAGAACGCGTAACAACAATCATTGTTGATCGTCTTGGTGTAGACAAAAGTGAAGTGAAACTAGAATCTAGTTTCAAAGAAGACTTAGGTGCTGACTCTCTAGACGTAGTTGAATTTGTAATGGAGCTTGAAGAGGAATTCGATATCGAAATTTCTGACGAAGAAGCTGAAAAAATTTCAACTGTAGGAGATGCAGTTAATTACATACAGAGCCAAATTTAATCTGTAGTATATGTATGAAAAGCCCCGTTAAACAGCGGGGCTTTCTCTTCTTTTTAAGAATTTCAAAAAAAGACCTCTTTTTTTTGAAAAGGTAGTGTATCTTTTAGGATACCTCGTTTTATAATGAGAGATGTTAGGAAAAAACTACGAAACAATTGAAGCAGGTAAGCGGAGGTATTTTATGCCTAAACAATATTCAAATCGAGATCGAAAGATGAACGTGAAATTCAAGCAAAATTTTGCAGAGTTTCAAAAGGAAATTGGTATTCAGTTTACAAATGAAGCGCTTCTTTTTCAAGCATTTACACATTCATCCTATGTGAATGAGCATCGCAGAAGACCGTATGAAGACAACGAGCGTCTTGAGTTTTTAGGAGATGCCGTATTAGAGCTAACCGTATCACAATTTTTATTTAAAAAGTATCCAACGATGAGTGAAGGTGAGTTAACGAAGCTTCGTGCAGCAGTTGTGTGCGAACCGTCGCTTGTTACTTTTGCAAATGAAATGGATTTTGGTAAACTAGTGTTACTTGGAAAAGGTGAAGAGATGACAGGCGGCCGATCTAGACCGGCTTTACTGGCCGATGTGTTTGAAGCATTTATCGGAGCTCTTTATTTAGACCAAGGGCTTGATACGGTAGTAACGATTCTAAAAAAAGTTGTCTTTCCAAAAATTAATGAAGGTGCTTTTTCTCATGTGATGGATTTCAAAAGCCAGCTTCAAGAAGTGATTCAACGTGATGGAGTTGGACAATTAGAATACAAAGTTTTGCAAGAAAAAGGTCCAGCGCATAATCGCGAATTCTTATCTCGCGTATCGTTAAATGGTGAAGAGCTCGGCGTTGGTGTAGGCCGTTCGAAAAAAGAAGCAGAGCAAAAAGCAGCTCAAGTAGCTATTACGAAAATTAGAGCAAGTCAAACGAAATAAAATGATCCCCCTCTTAACGTATTCGTTATAAAGGGGGATTTGCTATGAAAAGATTACATGTGTGAGGGGGGATTTCTATGTTCCTCAAACGATTAGATATTGCAGGGTTCAAATCGTTTGCAGAAAAAGTATCGATAGATTTTGTGCCAGGTGTAACGGCGGTAGTAGGACCGAATGGAAGCGGAAAAAGCAACATTACGGATGCCATACGCTGGGTGCTTGGAGAACAGTCAGCCAAATCGCTTCGTGGAGGGAAAATGGAGGACATTATTTTTGCAGGAAGCGAATCGCGCCGTGCGGTAAATGTGGCTGACGTAACGCTTACGTTGGAAAATGATGACCAGTTTCTCCCGCTTGACTACCATGAAGTTAGTATTACAAGGCGCGTGTACCGCTCAGGAGACAGTGAATTTTTTATTAACAACCAGCCGTGCCGCTTGAAAGATATTGTCGATTTATTTATGGATTCAGGACTTGGAAGAGAAGCTTTTTCGATTATCAGTCAAGGAAAAGTAGAAGAAGTACTAAGCAGTAAATCTGACGAGCGCCGTAAAATTTTTGAAGAAGCAGCAGGTGTATTAAAATACAAAACGCGTAAACGAAAAGCGGAGCTTCGACTTCTCGAAACGCAAGAAAATTTAAACCGAGTGGTAGATATTCTTCATGAAATTGAAGGTCAGTTAGAGCCTTTACAGATTCAATCGTCTATTGCAAAAGATTATTTGCAGAAAAAAGAAGAATTAGAGCACATGGATGTGGCTGTTACGGTATTTGAAGTTGAAGATCTTCATCAGAAATGGGAAAAATTAAAAGCTGAAATGGCTCAGCACGAGCAGCTTGAAGAATCTCTCGCGACGAATATTCGCACGCGCGAAGGAGAAATCCAGACCCTTCGTTTGCACATTCAGCAAATAGATGAACAACTAGATTCTCTACATAAAAAACTACTATATGTAAGTGAAGAAGTAGAAAAGCTAGAAGGCAAAAAAGAAGTACTAAAAGAGCGTAAGAAAAATGCCTTTCAAAATAAAGAGCAGCTGGAACGTTTAGTAAAAGAGTATACTCATAAGCATCAAGAGCTAAGTAAAGCAAAAGACAGCGAAGGAAAAGATCTTGAGCAATCTCAAAAAGAAGTACAAGAGATACGTCTGAAGCTTACTGAGCAGGAACAGCTGTTCAGACAGTACAGCGAGAATCTAGAAGAAAAACTTGAACAGATGAAAAGCGAGTATTTTGAATTAGCGAACGCTCAAACATCCGCTCGAAATGAAATTTCATTTTTAGAGCAGCAAAAAATGCAAACGTTTGAAAAAGAGCAGCGTTTAACAAAATCCAACGAGCAATACGTAGAACAGCGCCGTGAATTAACGCAGCGAAAAGAAGCGGCGATCAAAAGGCTTGCTCAGTTTCGTCAAGAGCTTCAGCAAGCTGTGCAAGTGTATAAGCAGCAAGGAGAGAAGCTTGAGTCATTAAGGCAAGCCTATCGCAAACAAGAGTCTACGCTTTATCAAGCTTATCAGTACGTGCAACAGACAAAATCACGAAAAGAAATGCTTGAAGAGATGCAAGAAGACTATGAAGGTTATTTTCACGGTGTAAAAGAAGTATTAAAAGCGCGTGATGAGAAGCTTGCAGGTATCAAAGGCGCCATTGCTGAGCTAATCAATGTCCCAAAAGAGTATGAAACAGCGCTTGAAATTGCGCTTGGAGGAGCAGCTCAGCATATTGTCGTTCAAGACGAACAAAGTGCACGTCAGGCAATTGGCTTTTTAAAACAAAATGGTTACGGGAGAGCTACATTTTTACCACTGACGTCTGTAAAAGACCGTTATGTTCCGGCTCAAACTATTTCTATGCTAGAGAGTCACGAAGCGTATGTAGGAATCGCTTCATCTCTTGTTAAATACGAAGCTACCTACGACCGAGTTATTAAAAATTTGCTTGGAACCGTTATTGTTGTCAATGATTTAAAAGGTGCGAATGAACTTGCCCGTCTTGTGCAGCACCGCTATCGTTTTGTGACCATTAAAGGAGATGTCGTCAACCCTGGTGGTTCGATGACAGGCGGTTCAATGAAGCAAAAGTCCAACTCTTTGTTAGGCCGTCAGCGTGAAGTGGAAGCCATTACGGCAAAAATAGAAGAGATGGAACAAAAGACGCTTGTGCTCGAGCAAGATGTAAAAGATAAAAAGTCACAGATTGAAGAGCTTCAACAGGAAATTAATAAACAGCAGGCATTTGTGGAACGCTTGAAAGACAAAGAGCAGGAATCTGACCGAGAAGTAAAGCAAATTGACATCGAAGAAAAAGCAGTGAATGACCGCTTAACCATGTACGATCATGATATTGCTAGCTTTAGACAAGATCAAACAAGCTTGTCCGCTCGAATTGATGAGCTGCATACGAGTTTGCAAGGAAATCAGCAGCAAGCAAATGTATTAGAGAAAAATATTGAAGAGTTAGCTGCACGCAAGCATACACAGCAAACGTCTAAAGAAACGGTTCAACATGAGCTTACAGAAGTAAAAGTCCTTCTTGCGAAAAAAGAACAGTTCCTTGCAAATCAGCAAGAAAAATATGAAAGAGTGTGTTTTGAGCTTGATCAAACCATTCAGCGTTTGTCTGAAACTACAGATGATCTTTCTCTTTTAACCAGTGAAATCACGAGCAACGACTCGGGTGAACTTCAGCTCGAAGAAGCGGCGCATGAGCGAATAAAAGAAAAGACAGAAACGTTAAAATTAATGGATGACTGCAGATCAGAGCGGTTGAAAGCCCAGAATAAACTTGAAGACGAAGAGAGGATTGTAAAAGAGCTGCAGCGTCAGTACAAACAAATTGCGGATGCTTTAAAAGATGAAGAAGTCAAAATCAATCGAATTGACGTAGAGCTAGACAGCCGTCTGCAGCAGCTGACAGAAGAGTACGAAATTAGCTTTGAAGCAGCAAAAGAAAAGTATCCTTTAACATTAGATATTCAAGAAGCGAGGAAAAAAATCAAGCTCATTAAGTTGGCAATTGATGAATTAGGAACCGTAAACTTAGGTTCTATTGAACAATATGAACGCGTTTCAGAGCGCTATGAATTTTTAAATACGCAGCGAGCGGACCTGGACGAAGCGAAAAATACCCTGTATCAAGTGATTGAAGAAATGGACGGGGAAATGAAGAAACGCTTTTCTGATACGTTTTCTCGTATCCGCAATGAATTTGGTACAGTGTTCTCTTCACTATTCGGCGGAGGAAAAGCGGATTTGAAATTAACAGATCCGAAAGATTTATTAAATACAGGGGTGGAAATTGTTGCCCAGCCTCCTGGGAAAAAACTGCAGAATCTAGGGTTGCTGTCAGGCGGCGAGCGTTCGTTAACAGCTATTGCCCTCCTGTTTTCTATCTTGAAAGTACGTCCAGTTCCGTTTTGTGTGCTAGATGAAGTGGAAGCGGCGCTTGATGAAGCAAACGTTCATCGCTTTGCTACGTATTTACGCAAATTTAGTAATCAAACACAGTTCATTGTTATTACTCACCGAAAAGGTACAATGGAAGAAGCTGATGTACTGTACGGTGTGACGATGCAAGAATCTGGCGTATCGAAATTAGTCTCTGTTCGTTTAGAAGAATCAAAGCAATATGTTTAACTCATAGAATGAAAGGGTGGTACGAATGAGCTTTTTTAAGAAACTAAAAGAAAAAATTACAATGCAAACGGATTCTGTTACACAAAAATTTAAAGATGGATTATCAAAAACGCGCAATTCTTTTTCAGAACGGGTGAATGATCTAGTGTCTCGCTATCGTCAAGTAGACGAAGAATTTTTTGAGGAATTAGAAGAAATTTTAATTAGTGCTGATGTCGGTGTGGCTACCGTGTTGGATTTAATTGATGACTTAAAATCGGAAGTGAAACGCCGTAATATTAAGGACCCTCAAGATGTGCAGGCTGTCATCTCTGAGAAATTAATTGACATTTATGAGTCTGGTGAAGAGCAGATTGGTGAACTGAATATGCAGCAAAATGATTTAACGGTGATTTTGTTTGTAGGGGTAAACGGCGTTGGAAAAACAACAACAATTGGGAAAATTGCGCATAAATTCAAACAAGAAGGCAAAAAAGTCGTAATGGCAGCAGGTGATACGTTCCGTGCCGGTGCGATTGAGCAGCTAGAAGTATGGGGAGAACGCGTTGGTGTTGATGTTATTAAGCAATCTGCAGGTTCTGACCCTGCCGCTGTCATGTATGACGCTGTTCAGTCAGCCAAGGCTCGAAAAGCAGATGTTTTACTATGTGATACAGCAGGGCGTCTTCAAAACAAAGTGAATTTAATGAAAGAATTAGAGAAAGTAAAGCGTGTTATTGAGCGAGAAATTCCTAGTGCTCCTCATGAAGTACTTCTTGTACTTGATGCGACGACGGGTCAAAACGCTTTAAGTCAGGCTAAAACATTCTCAGAAGCAACGAACGTGACGGGAATTGTGTTAACAAAACTAGATGGTACGGCTAAAGGCGGAATTGTTCTTGCTATTCGAAACGAACTGAAGCTTCCCGTTAAATTCGTTGGACTTGGAGAAAAAGTAGACGACCTTCAGCCGTTTGACACGGAGCAATATATCTATGGATTATTTGCCAATGCTGTAGAAGAAGAAACAGAAAAAGAGGCGTAATCTCAAAAGAGGCGTAATCTCAAAAGAGGCTGGGATAAAAGTATCTTAGTTGAAGGAAGATCCGAACGATTAATCGTTCGGATTTTTTCATTAGTAGGGTGGACGCAGGTTTCATATATGTAGGTACTTCTAGCGGTTGATTGGAGGGCAGGGCGAAGACTCATGCGGGAAAAGCGCAATAGATGAGACCCCGAGGGAGCATAAGCGACGAGGAGGCTCATCGGCCGCCCGCGGAGAGCGAAGTCTTGCACGGAAATCCACAGCGGTGTAACAAGTGATTCATACGGGCTCCTTTATCCCATTTGTTCGTCTTTAAATTGAAGTAAGTTAGTTATGCCTCCATCTCTTTTAAGTGGGAAAATGTCAGGTGTTAAGGAAAAAACTTGACATTCAAACCTAGCCTAGTTAAACTAATAACATGTAAAGGCTTTTCACTTAACAAGGGGGCGGTCAGATGGTTGAAAAGAGCGTGCATATGCTCGAAAAAACAACAAGAATGAATTACTTATTTGACTTCTATCAGGCGCTGTTGACGCCCAAACAAAGAAGTTATATGTCACTTTATTACTTGGATGATTATTCCCTCGGTGAAATAGCGGAAGAATTTGATGTGAGTCGTCAAGCAGTTTATGATAATATAAAACGTACAGAGCAAATGCTTGAACAATATGAGGAAAAGCTATTGTTATTTCAACGGTTTCAAGAGCGTCAATCAATTGTTCAACAACTGAAAGACGAACTTGCAGCCGACTTAAACAAGAACAGTAAGCTTTCTTCTCTTCTTGATTCGCTCGAGAAATTAGATTAGGGGGCGGCGTATATGGCATTTGAAGGATTAGCCGACCGTTTGCAAAGCACACTGCAAAAGTTAAAAGGAAAAGGAAAAGTTAACGAAGCTGATGTTAAAGAAATGATGCGTGAAGTTAGACTTGCCCTTTTAGAAGCCGATGTAAACTTTAAAGTAGTAAAAGACTTTGTTAAGCGCGTAAGCGAACGTGCTGTAGGTCAAGACGTTCTTAAGAGCTTAACGCCTGGACAACAAGTTATTAAGGTTGTACAAGAAGAATTAACTGCACTTATGGGCGGAGAGCAAAGCAAGATTGCAGTAGCTCCAAAAGCTCCAACTGTAATTATGATGGTTGGACTTCAAGGTGCAGGTAAAACAACAACAACCGGTAAACTTGCCAATTTATTACGTAAAAAATATAACCGTAATCCATTGCTTGTAGCAGCAGATATTTATCGTCCGGCAGCTATTAAACAGCTTGAAACACTAGGGAAACAGCTTAGCATGTCTGTTTTTTCATTAGGTGATCAAGTAAGTCCTGTGGAGATTGCGAAACAAGCTATTGCTCATGCGAAAGAAGAGCATCACGATTATGTATTAATTGATACAGCGGGACGTTTGCATGTTGATGAAAATCTAATGGAAGAGTTAGAACAGATCAAAGAGCTTTCTAACCCAGACGAAATTTTCCTTGTTGTCGATGCGATGACGGGTCAAGATGCAGTAAACGTTGCGGATAGCTTTAATAAGCAATTAGGATTAACTGGAGTTGTATTAACGAAACTAGACGGCGATACGCGCGGTGGTGCAGCGCTTTCTATTCGTGCAGTAACCGATACACCAATTAAGTTTGTCGGTCTTGGAGAAAAGATGGATGCTATTGAAGCATTCCATCCAGAGCGTATGGCTTCCCGTATCTTAGGTATGGGTGATGTGCTGACGCTTATCGAAAAGGCTCAGGCAAATGTAGATGCTGAAAAAGCAAAAGAGCTTGAAGCTAAGCTGCGCACGCAGTCATTTACATTTGATGACTTTTTAGATCAACTTGCTCAGGTGCGTCAAATGGGACCGCTTGATGAGCTAATTGGTATGCTTCCGGGCGCCAATAAAGTAAAGGGGCTCAAAAACCTGCAGGTTGATGAAAAGCAAATTAATCATGTAGAAGCAATTATTCGTTCTATGACGAAAGCGGAAAAAACAAACCCTGAAATCATTAATGCAAGTCGAAGAAAGCGTATTGCAAAAGGAAGCGGACGTTCTGTACAAGAAGTCAACCGTTTGCTTAAACAATTTGAAGACATGAAAAAAATGATGAAACAAATGACAAATATGTCAAAAGGCAAGAAAAAGGGTATGAAACTTCCATTCTTTTCATGATAAAACGCTTGATTTGGACTGAAAAACCAAAGAAAATAAAATATTTTTCTAGTGTTAAGAAAAAAACCTTTACAAACATTTTACCTATTTGATATTATATTATCTTGTTGAAACATATTCGGAGGTGCTTTATAAAATGGCAGTAAAAATTCGTTTAAAACGTATGGGAGCTAAAAAATCTCCTTTCTATCGTATCGTAGCAGCAGACTCTCGTTCACCACGTGATGGACGTTACATCGAAGTAGTTGGAACTTACAATCCTGTAGTTCAACCAGCTGAAGTTAAAATCGATGAAGAGCTAGCTCTTAAATGGTTACAAAATGGTGCTAAACCATCTGATACAGTTCGTAACCTTTTCTCTAACGAAGGCATCATGGAAAAATTCCATAATGCTAAATTAGGAAAATAATTTCACTCGAGATGACATCACTAATCGAAACAATTGTAAAGCCGCTTGTTGATTATCCAGCTGATGTTAAAGTGGAGGAACAAGAAGATGAACGTCAAGTGACGTACATCCTTACTGTTCACCAAGAAGATGTCGGCAAAGTAATCGGCAAACAAGGCCGCGTTGCAAAAGCGATTCGAACTGTTGTGAATGCAGCAGCATCACAGCAAGGTAAAAAAGTGTATGTGAAAATTCAAGAGTAATCAAAAAGGGAGAGGGATAACCTCGCCCTTTTTTTATGTTATGATAAGATGAACGTTTTGATCACAGTAAGTCTTTTGCGAGCAAGAAGCAGCTATGTCAATATGCATGCAAAAAGCACAAGGTCACTATCTTGAGGGCGGAGGGAACGTTTTGAACATTATTCAAAAAGTGGTTGTGAAACAAGTGTTAACTGAAGCAAGCAAACAAGATCTTGAAAATCGTTTTGTAAACCGCAAGCAGGCACTTGAAAAAGAAATGGAACAGCTGAAATTTCAGTTAAAGCACATGGAAAAAGCCAATAAAGGTTCTTCTTTATTACATAGTCAATTTGAAAAAGAAAAATCCGCTCGCCTTGAAAAAATTGAAGTGTTGAACTTTCAGCTGACGCAATTAGAAAAGCTTCCTTTAGGGAGCGAACTCGTTGAAACGGAACTGGATGCCTTAGTAGAGGTAAAAATCGGCGATGATTGGGAAAAGATAAAAGAAAGTAAAACAATTATTATAAAAGATAGCAAAGTTGTTGAGATTAGATAGAGGTGAAGAAGCATGAAATGGTTTAAGGTTGGAAAAATTGTGAATACCCATGGTGTAAAAGGAGAAGTTCGTATTGTATCAACTACGGATTTTGCTGATGAGCGCTATGAAAAAGGAAATAAACTTTATATCTTCAAAGAAAAGCAAAGCGAGCCGGTGGAAGTAACGGTAGCAAGCCACCGCAGGCATAAAAATTTTGATCTGCTTACATTCGAAGGCTATCAAAACGTAAATGATGTTGAGCAGTATAAAAACTGCGAAGTGAAAATCCCTGAGGAGCAGCTAACGGATTTAGAAGACGGTGAATTCTATTTCCATGAAATTATTGGCTGTACAGTAAAAACAGAAGACGGAGTAGAGGTAGGAACGGTCAAAGAAATTTTAACGCCGGGAGCTAATGATGTGTGGGTTGTTAGAAAAGGCGGAAAAGAAGTTCTTATTCCTTATATCGACGACGTAGTACAATCTATTGATATAGATGAAAAAGAGATTGTTATTACAGTAATGGAAGGGTTATTGGACTAATGAAAATTGATGTACTGTCGTTATTTCCTTCTATGTTTGACGGTGTTTTTGGCGAATCAATTTTGAAAAAAGCGCAGGAAAAAAATGCGGTTGAAATGAATGTAGTTAATTTTCGAGAATATTCTACGAACAAACATCAAAATGTGGACGATTATCCTTACGGCGGAGGTGCTGGAATGGTATTAACGCCGCAGCCTATTTTTGACGCCGTAGAAAAGCTCACTGAAACAGCAAAAAAGCCCCGGGTGATTTTGCTTTGTCCGCAAGGAGAACGCTATACGCAGGCAAAAGCAGAAGAACTAGCAGCAGAAGAGCATCTAATTTTCATTTGCGGCCATTATGAAGGGTATGATGAACGAATTCGTGAGCAGCTGGTAACCGATGAAATTTCAATTGGTGACTATGTATTAACCGGAGGAGAGCTTGGTGCAATGGTTGTAATCGATAGCGTTGTTCGCCTGCTTCCTGATGTGCTTGGCAATAATCACTCAGCTGTACAAGACTCACACAGCACCGGTTTATTAGAGCACCCGCACTATACGCGTCCTGCTGATTTTAGAGGCTTAACAGTTCCTGAAGTACTTATGTCAGGAAATCATAAAAAAATTGAACAGTGGCGCCAAAAAGAGTCTTTAAAGCGCACGTTGCTTCGAAGACCGGATATGCTTGAAAAAATGGAGCTAACGGAAGAGCAAAAGAAACTAGTAGCTCAATTAAAAGAAGAAAATCACCTTTCATAAATCCATAAAATTTATGCATAAACTCTGTTGCATACGGTATAAGAGTGTGCTAAGATAGATTTTGTGGCTTGGGCAGATGTCTGGTCACCTATAACGATGTTCCGCTGCAATGATTGAAAAGCATTGGTATGAGCGTCTGTTGGAAGGAGTTGAAACACGCGATGCAAAAATTAATCGAAGAGATTACAAAAGAACAATTAAAAACAGATCTTCCTACGTTCCGTCCTGGTGATACTGTACGTGTACACGTAAATATCGTTGAGGGTACTCGTGAACGTGTTCAGGTATTTGAAGGTGTTGTTATTAAGCGTCGTGGCGGTGGTATCAGCGAAACATTTACAGTACGTAAGATTTCTTACGGTGTAGGTGTAGAGCGTACATTCCCACTTCATACGCCAAAAATTGCAAAAATCGAAGTAATGCGCCGCGGTAAAGTACGCCGTGCGAAACTTTATTACCTACGTGAATTACGTGGTAAAGCTGCGCGTATTAAAGAAATTCGATAATAGTAAAGGGGAGCTTGTTCATACAAGCTCCTTTTTTCAAATGTTTTTTTAGAACGATTCGTTCTCTGACAGTAAAAAATAGACGCACAAGTCATCATTTTTTATTCTATTTATTTATTAGGCGTTTCAAACATTATCGTTTAAAATAAAGGTACGACATAAGAGTTGGAGGACTGAAGATGGCTCGAAAGAAAAATGAACTGTGGGAATGGATAAAAGCAATCGCCATTGCCGTACTGTTAGCTGTTGTAATTCGCTATTTTTTATTTGCACCGATTGTAGTAGATGGACTTTCTATGATGCCTACGCTGCATGACCAAAATCGAATGATTGTAAATAAGTTCTCCTATAAGATTGGTGATCCTGATCGCTTTGATATTATTGTTTTTCATGCTACAGCGGAAAAAGATTACATAAAACGTATTATCGGACTGCCGGGTGATCATATTGAGTATCGAAATGATACGCTGTATGTAAATGGAAAAGCTTATGAAGAGCCCTATTTAGATCAGTATAAAAAAGAAGTGATTGACGGTAATTTAACCGAAGATTTTAAACTAGAAGATGTAACGGGTAAAAAGACCGTGCCAGAAGGTTATTTGTTCGTGATGGGGGACAATCGACGCTACAGTAAAGACAGCCGTCAGATTGGCTTTGTGAGCATGGACAAGGTGCTTGGTAAAACGAGCGCCGTATACTGGCCAATTAAAGAAGCGCGTTTTGCAAAGTAAAAAATAAAAGGTGAGTAAAATATGACAATTCAATGGTTCCCTGGTCATATGGCCAAGGCCAGAAGACAAGTAACTGAAAAGCTAAAATTGATTGATATTGTATACGAACTAGTTGATGCACGCATTCCGCAATCATCGCGAAATCCGATGATTGACGAGATTATTGTGAATAAACCGAGAATCGTATTGCTGAATAAAGTGGACAAAGCGGATCCGCGCGTTACTCAGCAGTGGTTAGATTATTATAAAGAACAAGGTATTTATGCCTTAGCTATTGATGCACAAGCAGGTAAAGGAATGAAACAAATTGTTTCGTCTTCGAAAGAACTTCTTCAAGAGAAGTTTGACCGTATGCGCGCAAAAGGAGTCAAAAAACCCCGCGCCATCCGAGCGATGATTGTAGGGATTCCTAACGTCGGTAAATCGACGTTGATTAATCGCCTTGCCAGCAAAAAAATTGCGAAGACCGGAGACCGTCCAGGGGTGACGCAGGCACAGCAGTGGATTAAGGTAGGAAATGAGCTGGAGCTTCTTGATACACCTGGTATTTTGTGGCCTAAGTTTGAAGATGAAACAGTTGGATATAAGCTTGCGACAACGGGTGCTATCAAAGATACTATTTTAAATATGCAAGATGTTGCTGTTTATGCTCTGCGCTTCTTATCTAGCCATTATCCGGAACAGTTAAAGCAGCGTTATGATTTAAATGAAATCCCTGAAGATATTGTGGAACTGTTTGATGCAATTGGATCGCGCCGCGGCTGTTTAATGGGTGGCGGCATGGTGGATTATGATAAAACAGCTGAGCTTGTTCTTCGAGAAATTCGAACGGATAAAATTGGCACCTTTACATTTGATGATCCAAATGAAGCTGAACAGCAGCTGTAAGCAACACATTGCGAACTGAAACAAAAAACGCCTCTGCCTTTTCAGCATGAGGCGTTTTTTATGTGAAGATGCAGTATGAAAAAGTTGATATAAAGAAGGTGGAACTAATGAAAAAGAGTGTTAAGGAAATAAAAGAGGAACTAAAGCAAGTGAGAAGCCCGGAAGATGCTTTATTTAAGGCATATGCGCAAGATGAGCGTAAAGGTGTGCAGCAGGTTATTATTCAAAAACAAAGGCAATTTGAAGCTGCTGAGCGCTTGAAGAAACAGTTTGATAAAATGATGACATATGAAAATGAATTATACAGTCAAGGAGCAACTTATATTGCCGGAGTAGACGAAGTAGGAAGAGGACCGTTAGCAGGCCCGGTAGTAGCGGCTGCTGTTATTTTACCTCCTGATTTTTTTCTCCCTGGTCTAACGGATTCAAAGAAGTTATCAGAAGCAAAGCGAGAAGCGTTTTATGAAGAAATTTGTGAAAATGCTGTCGCTATCGGTATAGGGATTATAGACGCAGAGGTCATTGATTCTATTAACATTTATGAAGCAACAAAAAAGGCAATGACTGAAGCAATTGAGCTGCTAGCTGTTCAGCCTGATGAACTGCTTATTGATGCGATGAAGCTGCCGGTGCCTATTTCGCAGCAGTCAATCATCAAAGGCGATGCTACAAGCATTTCGATTGCTGCAAGCTCTGTTATTGCAAAAGTGACGCGAGATCGAATGATGAAAGAACTTGGTGAACGCTATCCTGCATACGGATTCGAAAAACATATGGGATATGGAACAAAACAACATTTAGAAGCAATCGAACAATATGGAGTTTTGCCAGAACATCGCCGATCTTTTGCACCGATAAAAAACCAAGTAAAATAGAACATGATACCCGAGCATATCTCTGCTTTTTAGCGCATGTTTCACGCGCGGGATTTTAGGCTCAAAAAGAATCTAGTCTATTTAAGCGGAGATATTGCTGCGGGGAAAGTTCGTAAATTATTTTCCTCTCAGTTTGCTTTAGTTATGAAGGTTGATTTATATAATCAACCACACGTTTAACGTCCGCAAAGCCTCATCGACTTCATAAGGTATGGTTAAGTACTATCTCCATAAAAATATCAATTTTCTTATTATTTCAATATTTTTCACTAGAATAGTAGACAATTAGACAATTATTTTTATACAATGAAAGCGCAGTCTATTTTGTGCAGTATAGTTTTGTGGTTGATTATGTTAGGAGGATGGGAAATGAATATCCATGAGTATCAAGGAAAAGAACTACTCAGAAAATATGGGGTTGCAGTACCAAACGGTCGAGTAGCTTTTACTGTTGAAGAAGCAGTTGAAGCAGCAAAGGAATTAGGTTCACAAGTATCAGTGGTGAAAGCACAAATCCATGCTGGTGGACGCGGTAAAGCGGGCGGTGTCAAAGTAGCAAAAAACTTAGATGAAGTTCGTACATATGCACAAGATATTTTAGGAAAGACCCTCGTAACGCACCAAACAGGCCCTGAAGGAAAAGAAGTTAAGCGCTTGTTAGTTGAAGAGGGATGCGATATTAAGAAAGAATACTACATCGGTTTAGTTCTTGATCGTGCAACGTCTCAAGTTGTATTGATGGGTTCTGAAGAAGGTGGAACTGAAATTGAAGAAGTGGCGGAAAAAACGCCTGAAAAAATCTTTAAAGAATATGTAGATCCTGCGATTGGTTTACAAGCATTCCAAGCTCGCAGACTTGCATTTAATATTAATATTCCAAAAGAATTAGTTGGAAAAGCAGTTAAATTCATGACAGGTTTATATACAGTATTTGTTGAAAAAGACTGCTCAATCGCAGAGATTAATCCTCTAGTTGTAACAGGTGACGGGGACGTTATGGCATTGGATGCGAAGTTAAACTTTGATTCAAATGCCCTGTATCGTCAAAAAGATATTCTTGAATATCGTGACCTTGAAGAGGAAGATGCTAAAGAAATTGAAGCATCTAAATATGACTTAAGCTACATTTCACTAGACGGTAATATCGGTTGTATGGTAAACGGTGCAGGTTTAGCAATGGCAACGATGGATATTATTAAGCATTACGGAGGCGACCCTGCTAACTTCCTGGATGTTGGGGGCGGCGCAACTGCTGAAAAAGTAACAGAAGCATTCAAAATTATTTTATCTGACCAAAATGTAAAAGGTATTTTCGTTAATATTTTTGGCGGGATTATGAAATGTGATGTTATTGCAACAGGTGTTGTTGAAGCAACGAAACAAGTTGGATTAAGCCTTCCATTAGTTGTTCGCTTAGAAGGAACAAACGTTGAACTTGGAAAAGAAATTTTACAAAAATCAGGCTTAAATATCACAGCTGCTGAATCTATGGCAGACGGCGCACAAAAAATCGTTTCACTAGTGAAATAGAAAGGCTGGGGGATAGGAATGAGCGTATTTATTAATCAAGATACAAAAGTAATTGTACAAGGAATTACAGGCGGAGTTGGCCTTTTTCATACACAGCAAATGTTAGAATATGGAACAAAAATTGTTGGTGGCGTAACGCCAGGTAAAGGCGGCTTAGAAGTAGAAGGTGTTCCGGTATTTAATACGGTTGCCGAGGCAAAAGAAAAAACAGGCGCAACGGCTTCTGTTGTATATGTTCCGCCAGCATTCGCAGCTGACTCCATTATTGAAGCAGTTGACGCAGATTTAGATTTAGTTATTTGTATTACGGAAGGTATTCCAGTATTAGATATGGTAAAAGTAAAGCGTTATATGGAAGGAAAACGTACGCGCCTTGTAGGACCTAACTGCCCAGGTGTTATTACACCGGAAGAATGTAAAATTGGAATTATGCCAGGGTACATTCACAAAAAAGGTCATGTAGGTGTAGTTTCACGTTCTGGTACATTAACATATGAAGCTGTTCATCAACTTTCTGAAGCTGGCATTGGCCAATCAACAGCTGTTGGTATCGGCGGTGACCCAGTGAATGGCACGAACTTTATCGATGTATTAAAAGCGTTTAATGAAGATGAAGATACGTATGCAGTAATTATGATTGGGGAAATCGGCGGTACGGCAGAAGAAGAAGCGGCAGAATGGGTAAAAGCAAATATGACAAAACCTGTGGTCGGCTTCATTGGCGGTCAAACAGCACCTCCAGGAAAACGTATGGGCCATGCTGGTGCTATTATTTCAGGTGGTAAAGGGACAGCGTCTGAAAAAATTAAAACAATGAATGAGTGCGGTATCCAAGTAGCTGAAACACCATCTGTTATGGGAGAAACACTTATTAAAGTGTTAAAAGAACAAGGCATTTACGAGCAGTGTAAGACTCATTAATAGAAGACATATAGCCTCCTTTGACCGGGGGCTATTTTGTCCATTTAAAAAGGAGATTGTAGAATGTCTGATTTACGGGAAAAATTAATTCATTTAGCACATTGTCCATCTGTTAATTGGAAACAAATTTTTACGCTACTTCAACAGAATTCTTCATTACAAAATCTCTACGAGTACTCTCCATCACAGCTTCAAAAACTATTGACTCTCTCGATTGAACGTGCTAATCAAATAAAAAAAGATTTGCAAACTATTCCAATACGAGATATTCTAGATAAATATGACGCTGAGAATATTCAATGTATCACCATCCTAGATGATGAATATCCTGAGCTTTTGCGCCATATTTATGATCCGCCTTGGGTATTATTTGCAAGAGGAAAGGTTTCTCTTCTACACGCTCCAGAAAGCTTAAGCGTTGTAGGAACAAGGAATCCCACTTCATATGGAACTGCAGCTCTGACTCATATTGTTAAGCCGATGCTGCATGAAGAATTTGTCGTTGTAAGTGGACTAGCCTTAGGAATTGACCAGGCTGCTCATGAACTGGCTATCGCTGAAAAAGCTAAAACGATTGCAGTTTTAGGCGGAGGGTTTTATAATATTTACCCAAGAGGAAACCAAAATTTAGCAAGAGAAATTGCGCAGCATCATTTGCTGCTTTCTGAATATGCCCCGTTTATGAAGCCGACGAAATGGTTTTTCCCTCGCAGAAACAGAATCATTAGCGGATTAACAGGAGGCACGTTGGTGGTGCAAGCAAAAGAAAGAAGTGGATCTTTTATTACCGCCGACCAGGCGCTTCAGCAAGGAAGAGAAGTATTTGCCATACCGGGTTCTATTTTTGAAGAAACATCATGTGGAACGAATAAGTTAATCCAATTAGGGGCAAAACTTGTGCAAAGCGCTGCTGATATTACAGATGAAATGATGTATATAAGATGAATGTTTCAAAGTAGTCATATTCTTGCATGGTATGAAATACTAGTGAGATACGTAGTAAAATCGTATGACTTATCTTTTTGACATTTGACAAACAAGAACCAAATATTTAATAATAATGAAGATTTTATTCTACCTCTTGAGGAGGAACAAATAGATGTCTGACTACCTAGTAATTGTAGAATCGCCTGCAAAGGCTAAAACAATTGAACGTTATTTAGGAAAGAAATATAAAGTAAAAGCATCGATGGGACATGTTCGCGATTTACCTAAAAGTCAAATGGGAATTGATATTGAACAGGATTACAATCCGAAATATATTACAATTCGCGGGAAAGGCCCGGTTTTAAAAGAACTAAAAACAGCGGCTAAAAAAGCAAAAAAGATTTACCTAGCAGCCGATCCAGACCGTGAAGGAGAAGCGATTGCATGGCACTTGGCGCACAGTTTGGATGTAGACATTGCATCGGACTGTCGCGTAGTATTTAACGAGATTACAAAAGAAGCGATTAAAGAATCTTTTAAACATCCACGAGCAATTAATATGGATTTAGTAGATGCTCAACAAGCACGCCGTATTCTTGACAGGCTGGTTGGCTATAACATCAGTCCATTGCTGTGGAAAAAAGTGAAAAAAGGATTAAGTGCCGGAAGGGTTCAATCAATTGCAGTGAGGTTAATTATTGATCGTGAAAAAGAAATTGCAAAGTTTATCCCAGAAGAATACTGGACGGTAAAAGCAACTTTTCAAAAAGGAAACGACCAATTTGAAGGCCAGTTAATCGAATATCAAGGGAAAAAAGTAGAACTATCAAATGAAAATGATGTAACCAACATTGTTAAACAATTAGATGGAAATGAATTTTCAATTTCTAAAGTAACAAAACGTGAGCGAAAGCGTAATGCAGCTCCTTCTTTTACCACGTCTTCATTACAGCAAGAGGCAGCGCGGAAACTGAACTTCCGAGCGAAAAAAACAATGATGATTGCGCAGCAATTATATGAAGGAATTGATTTAGGAAAAGAAGGTACAGTAGGTCTTATCACGTATATGCGTACCGATTCTACTCGTATTTCAGAAACAGCTCAAACAGAAGCTAGAGATTACATTACGAACGCATACGGAAATCAGTTTGTGGCAACGGAAAAGCGTAAAGAAAAGAGAAATTCGAATGCGCAAGATGCCCACGAAGCGATTCGTCCAACTTCAGCTCTTCGTAAACCAGGAGAGGTAAAAGAGTTCTTATCGCGTGATCAGTATCGACTGTATAAGTTAGTATGGGAGCGCTTCGTTGCTAGTCAAATGGCACCTGCAATTATGGATACAATGGCTGTAGATTTGAAAAATGGAGACGTAACATTTAGAGCGAACGGCTCGAAAGTTAAATTTCCAGGCTTTATGAAAGTGTATGTTGAAGGCAATGATGATCAAGTGGAGGAAAAAGAAAATCTTCTTCCAGACTTAGAAGAAGGAGAAGTAGCTTATTCTAAGGACATCGATGAAAAGCAGCACTTCACACAGCCGCCGCCAAGATATACAGAAGCTCGTTTAGTCAAGACATTAGAAGAGCTAGGCATTGGTCGACCGTCTACATATGCTCCAACACTTGACACGATTCAAAAGCGCGGGTACGTAGCGCTCGATAACAAGCGTTTTGTTCCAACAGAACTTGGAGAAATTGTACTAGAGCTTGTATTGGAGTTTTTCCCGGAAATTTTAGATGTAGAGTTTACAGCTAAAATGGAAAACGATTTGGATGAAGTGGAAGATGGTAATGTTCAATGGGTGCGTGTTATTGACGAATTTTACAGTGATTTTGAAAAACGCTTAGAACATGCTGAAAAAGAAATGCGCGAAGTGGAGATTAAAGATGAACCTGCCGGAGAAGATTGTGAAGAATGCGGTTCACCTATGGTATACAAAATGGGGCGCTACGGAAAATTTATGGCATGCTCTAATTTCCCTGACTGCCGCAACACGAAGCCAATTGTAAAAGAAATTGGCGTAAAGTGTCCGAAATGTGAAGAAGGAAATATCGTTGAGCGAAAATCGAAGAAAAAGCGTACATTTTATGGCTGTGATCGATTCCCAGGCTGTGACTTCGTATCTTGGGATAAGCCAATTGCAAGAAAATGTCCGAAATGTGAAAATCTGCTTGTGGAGAAGAAACAGAAAAAAGGAACTCAAGTCGTCTGTACAAGTTGTGATTATAAAGAGGAAGCTCAGCAGTAAAAGAGAATGGGATGAATTCCCACACTTTAAATTTAAAAATAGCAGTTATATAAGATGCGGCGACATTGCTTCATGTGCTAAAATGGAAACGTTATTAGCGACATTGAGTAATGTCGCATTTTCTTTGTCCCGTTAAAAAAGGAAAAGACAAGTGAATGAATAAGGAAAATGATAGAAAAGATAGAAATGAAGTTGGAGGATTTACAATGAATGAACAAGTAATTAATGTTATCGGAGCAGGCCTTGCTGGAAGTGAAGCAGCTTGGCAAATCGCAAAGCGCGGTTTAAAAGTCCGTCTTTATGAGATGAGACCAGTGAAGCAAACACCTGCTCATCATACGGACAAATTTGCTGAATTAGTATGTAGTAATTCACTGCGTGCGAATACATTAACAAATGCAGTTGGCGTTTTAAAAGAAGAAATGCGATTATTAGACTCTGTAATTATTCGTTCAGCAGACGAGTGTGCGGTTCCAGCAGGTGGAGCACTGGCTGTTGACCGTCACGAATTTGCCGCTCGTGTGACGGAAAGTGTTAAAAATCATCCGAACGTAACGGTTGTTAATGAAGAGATTACGGAAATTCCACAAGGACCAACTGTTATTGCAACAGGTCCGTTAACGTCAAAAGATTTATCGGAAAAGCTGCGCGCGTTAACAAGTGAAGATTATTTATATTTTTACGATGCGGCTGCACCTATTATTGAAAAAGACAGCATTGATATGGATAAAGTATATCTTAAATCTCGCTATGACAAAGGGGAAGCTGCCTATTTAAACTGTCCGATGACAAAAGAAGAATTCCAACGTTTTCATGAAGCATTAATCAATGCAGAGACGGTTCCTTTAAAAGAATTTGAGAAAGAAATTTATTTTGAGGGATGTATGCCAATTGAAGTAATGGCTTCACGCGGAGAAAAAACAATGCTCTTTGGACCAATGAAACCAGTTGGGTTAGAAGATCCGAAAACAGGAAAGCGACCTTATGCAGTTGTTCAGCTTCGTCAAGATGATGCAGCAGGTACACTATATAATATCGTAGGTTTCCAAACACATTTAAAATGGGGAGCACAAAAAGAAGTATTAAGCTTAATCCCAGGTTTAGAAAATGCAGAAGTAGTACGCTACGGAGTTATGCATAGAAATACGTTTATTAATTCTCCTAAATTGTTAAAGCCTACGTATCAATATCGTGAGCGTGATGACTTATTCTTTGCTGGACAAATGACGGGAGTAGAAGGATATGTAGAATCAGCGGCGAGCGGATTAATGGCAGGAATGAACGCAGCTCGACTTGTACTTGGTGAAGAATTGGTTGTATTGCCGCAGGAAACGGCGATTGGCAGTATGGCTCACTATATCACACATACAAGCGCTAAAAACTTCCAGCCGATGAATGCCAACTTTGGCTTATTCAAAGAATTGGAAGTGCGAATCAAAAACAAACAAGAACGAAATGAAACGCTTGCTAAAAGAGCATTGGAAACTATTCAGAATTTTACAACAAAATAATCAAAATTGTTTGCAAGGGCTACTTAATTGTGATAATATTTAGTAGCCCTTGTGAGGTGATAACACTGGAATTTGTTAAAGATGTATTAAATTCCTTTCTAGAATATTTACAAATTGAGAAAAATTATTCAAAATATACAGTTGACTGCTATGAAAAAGACATAGGTATCTTCATGTCTTTTATGCAGGAAGAGCAAATACAAAACCTACAAAGTGTTACATATGCTGATGCAAGGCTGTTTTTAACACGCCTATATGAAAAGCAGTATTCAAAAAGATCGATGTCACGCAAAATTTCTTGTTTGAGAACGTTTTATCGTTACTTAAATAGAGAAGAATTAGTAGAAGATAATCCATTTGCGCTCGTTACCCTTCCTAAAAAGGAAGAGCGAAATCCTCGCTTCCTGTATGAAGAGGAGATTGTGAAATTATTTCAAATGAATGACTTAACAACTTCGTTAGGGCAGCGTAATCAGTCTCTATTAGAATTGCTGTATGCCACCGGAATACGAGTGAGTGAATGTGCATCTATTAAGCTTAGCGATATAGATTTTTCACTTCAAACTTTGCTCGTATATGGCAAAGGGAAAAAACAACGGTACGTGCCATTTGGCTGTTATGCCAAGGACGCTCTTAGAGTATATATAGATAATGGAAGAAAGCTTCTTTTAAAAAAGGCTCCTTCTGATACTCATTCGCTCTTTTTAAATTATAAGGGGACACCGTTGACAGACCGAGGCATACGCTTAGTCATTGATCAGTTAGTAAAGAAGACCGCTGAGAATATACATATTAGTCCACACGTTTTACGGCATACTTTTGCGACTCATATGTTAAATGAAGGGGCAGATTTACGTACAGTTCAAGAAATGCTAGGTCATGAACATTTATCAACCACTCAAATATACACACATGTGACGAAGGATCGTTTAAAGGCAGTTTATATGAATCACCATCCTCGCGCATAAAAGGAGGAGTTAATTTGTCTACTTTCCATGCTACTACGATTTTTGCGGTTCAGCATAACGGTCAATGTGCCATGTCTGGGGACGGACAAGTAACGTTCGGAAACGCTGTTGTGATGAAACATACTGCTCGAAAAGTAAGACGTCTATTTCAAGGGCAAGTTCTTGCCGGCTTTGCAGGTTCAGTAGCTGATGCATTCACTCTTTTTGAATTATTTGAAACGAAGCTTGAAGAGTATAACGGAAATCTTCAGCGTGCAGCCGTTGAGCTTGCTAAACAATGGAGAAGTGACAAAGTATTGCGAAAGTTAGAAGCAATGCTTATTGTTATGAACAAAGATAACTTACTGTTAGTATCAGGAACGGGTGAAGTTATTGAACCGGACGACGGCATTTTAGCAATTGGATCAGGCGGAAATTATGCTTTATCAGCGGGACGTGCATTAAAACAACATGCAGGCGAACATTTAACAGCTAAAGAAATTGCAAAAGCAGCTTTAGATGTAGCAAGTGAGATATGTGTTTATACAAATGATCATATTATTGTAGAAGAACTGTAGGAAAGGGGATTTTTTTATGAATTCTCATTTAACACCTCGACAAATTGTAGAAAAGCTCGATCAGTATATTATTGGTCAAACGAAGGCAAAGAAAGCGGTCGCTGTTGCGCTGCGAAATCGCTATCGACGCGGTCTGCTAGACGAATCTTTACGTGATGAAGTTGTGCCGAAAAACATTTTAATGATTGGTCCTACAGGTGTGGGTAAAACCGAGATTGCACGCCGCTTAGCTAAGCTTGTCGGTGCACCTTTTATTAAGGTTGAGGCAACAAAATTTACGGAAGTTGGATATGTAGGACGCGATGTAGAATCAATGGTTCGTGATTTAGTGGAAACGTCAGTGCGACTTGTGAAAGAAGAAAAAATGAACGGCGTGCGTGATCGCGCAGAAGAAAATGCAAACAAGCGGATAGTAGAGCTTCTTGTTCCAAGCAAAAAGAAGCAGCAATCGTTTAAAAATCCGTTTGAAATGATTTTTTCAAACGGTACACAGTCAAGCGATACGGATCCTGATCAAGATGAGGAAACGAATATTGCAACGAAGCGCAAGCAGATTGCTCATCAGCTTGCTTTAGGAGAGCTTGAAAATCATTATGTCACAATTGAAGTAGAAGAGCAACAGCCTTCTATGTTTGATATGTTACAAGGTTCGGGTATGGAACAAATGGGCATGAACATGCAGGATGCCTTAAGCAATTTTATGCCTAAAAAACAAAAAAAGCGCAAACTTACTGTTAAAGATGCACGAAAAGTATTAACAAATGAAGAAGCGCAAAAATTGATTGATATGGATGAAGTGACGCAAGAAGCTGTGAATCGTGCAGAACAATACGGAATTATTTTCATTGACGAAATTGATAAAATTGCTCAGAAAGGTGGTAATTCATCTTCCGCTGATGTTTCACGCGAAGGCGTGCAGCGAGATATTTTACCAATTGTAGAAGGGTCAACGATTGTTACAAAATATGGCGCAGTCAAAACTGATCATGTTTTATTTGTAGCAGCCGGTGCTTTCCATGTATCAAAACCGTCGGATTTAATTCCAGAATTGCAAGGTCGATTCCCAATTCGCGTTGAATTAACGAAGCTAACCGTTGAAGATTTTATAAACATTTTAGTAGAGCCAGATAATGCGTTATTAAAGCAATATGCGGCATTATTGGAAACTGAAGGTATACAAATTGAATTTTCTGACGATGCTATACGTAAGATTGCAGAAATTGCATATCAGGTAAATCAAGATACAGACAATATTGGTGCAAGAAGGCTTCATACGATTTTAGAACGTTTGCTAGAGGATTTATCGTTTGAAGCACCAGAAGTAACATTAGAGAAAATTGTGATTACTCCGCAGTACGTGGAAGAAAAATTAGAAAAAATCGCTAAAAACAAAGATTTGAGTCAATTTATTTTATAGAACTGAAATCGCAGGAGGAAGAGTACTAATGGATTTATTAGGGAAAACTAGAAAGATTAATGCAATGCTACAAAAAGCAGCTGGTAAACCAGTAAACTTTAAAGAAATGGCTGAAACACTTTGCGAAGTGATCGAATCAAACGTATTCGTAGTAAGCCGTCGCGGTAAATTATTAGGAATCGCTGTTAAACAGCAAATTGAGAATGCGCGCATGAAAGATATGTTAGAAGCACGCCAGTTCCCAGAAGAATATACTCAAAGCCTATTTAACATTCAAGAAACATCTTCTAACTTAAACATTGAAAGTCAATATACAGCTTTCCCAGTTGAAAATAAAGACTTATTTGATGCAGGACTAACAACAATCGTTCCAATTATCGGAGGCGGAGAGCGTCTAGGTACGCTTGTACTATCTCGTTTAGACCGTCAGTTCGAAGACGATGATTTAATCCTTGCTGAATACGGTGCAACGGTAGTAGGTATGGAAATTCTTCGTGAAAAAGCAGAAGAAATTGAAGAAGAAGCACGTAGCAAAGCTGTTGTACAAATGGCAATTAGCTCATTATCATACAGTGAGTTAGAAGCTATTGAGCACATCTTTGAAGAGTTAAATGGAAATGAAGGACTATTAGTAGCAAGTAAAATTGCTGACCGCGTTGGAATTACACGTTCAGTAATCGTAAATGCGCTACGTAAATTAGAAAGCGCTGGCGTTATCGAATCACGTTCTTTAGGAATGAAAGGAACTTACATTAAAGTTCTTAACAACAAATTCTTAGTAGAGCTTGAAAAATTAAAATCTAACTAAGTGTATGAACCAAAAAGCACACGGGCAAAGTCCGTGTGCTTTTTTTTTATGCTCTCAGTACGAAAAGATTCGCAGTGAGTTAAGACGATTCGTTCACTATTTTTATAAATCTTTAACAAACTTCATATAAAAATCTAAAAATTATATTATAGAATCTTTAAATAGTAAAAAGATACTAGTTGATTACAAATCGTTACTTTTATTACATATTGTTCAGGACTTATGGCAGCCTTACAAAAGAAAAATGGTTGTCATGCAGTCTGATCGTTCGCCTTCTTTTTCGTCCCTCTTACACTCCGAAATAAATAAAAGTCAGAACAACGGTGTAAAAGTCACAGATATCGTAGAAGATAATACTCCTTTTAATTTAGTATATAACCCGACGCATCCAGATGCGAATGACCAAGGATACGTGCAGATGCCGAACGTAGATCCTTTAAAGGAAATGACGGATTTAATTAGTGCTACTCGATCCTATGAAGCAAACGTTACGGTCTTTAATACAAACAAAAGTATATTAACAAAGGCGTTAGAAATTGGGAAATAAAGGAGCGATAAAATGATTAATGGTATCAGCAATCAAACAGCAATAGCAAAAACAGCAGCTTCTACTAGCACTGGACAAACAACTCAACAGTTTTCAACGTTTTTAAAAGACTCAATCAATGAGTTAAACAATACTCAACGCGCTTCAGATATAGCGACTGAAAAGCTTGCTAAAGGAGAAAACGTCGAACTCCAAGATGTAATGATTACTGCTCAAAAAGCAAGTATTACGATGCAAACGGCTCTTGAAATACGCAATAAAGCTGTTGAAGCCTATCAGGAAATGATGAGAATGCAAATGTAATTGAGCGGTTATTAAAGAAAATGAAAATAGTAATAACCGGAGGAATACCATGAATGAAAGAATAGCTCTTTATCAAGATAAGATGAAAGTCTTTTGGAATAACCGCAAAAAAGGACAGAAAATAGCCCTTATCGCTGCTCCTCTTGCGGCTATTCTAGTCATTAGTTTAGCATCTGTTTTTTTAAACAAAGATAAATTTGTCCCTCTTTATAGCAATCTATCGGCTCAAGAAACAGGACAAATCAAAGCAGAGCTTGATGCTAGAAGCGTTCCTTCAGAAATCTCTGATAACGGAACAACCATTTCGGTGCCGGAACAAAGCGTTGACTCGCTAAAAGTTGATTTAGCTGCACAAGGAATTCCTGATAGCGGAAGTATCGACTATTCGTTTTTTGGGAAAAATGCAAGCTTTGGTATGACAGATAATGAATTTGATGTGTTAAAACTCGATGCGATGCAAACTGAATTGGCTAACTTAATGAAAAACATTCAAGGGGTCAACGATGCAAAAGTGATGATTACCCTTCCCAACGAAAGCGTATGGGCGAATGAAAAGCAGGGAGAAGCATTGTACTTAATACAAAGGCTGGTTATAAATTTGATGATCAGCAAATTAAATCTCTTTATCATTTAGTATCCAAAAGTGTGCCAAACCTTCCTACAGATAATGTCGTCATCATGAACCAATATTTTGAGTACTTTGATTTAAAAGGAAATGAAACGAATTCAGCTTCTAGCTCATTTGCTTCGCAGAACGAAGCGAAAAAAGAAGTTGAGCGAGATATTCAGCGTCAAGTACAGCAAATGCTAGGAAGACTGGTCGGTCAAGATAAAGTAATGGTCTCTGTTACAGCAGATCTTGATTTTACACAGGAAAATCGCGAAGAAAAACTAGTAGAGCCTGTTGATAAAGATAATATGCAAGGAATTGCAGTTAGCGCTGAAAAAATTAATGAAACATTTTCTGGTAAAAATGCTCAAGATGGAGGCGTTGCTGGAACAGGAGAAGAAGATACAACAAATTACTCATCTAGCACAACAAGTGGAGACGGAGACTACGAAAAACATGAAGAACGAATTAATTATGAAGTGAATCGAATTCATAAAGAAATCGTCGAAAGTCCATATAAAATTCAAGACCTTGGCATTCAAGTAATGATAGATCCGTCCAATGCAAAAGGGAAATCACAAGTTTCGGATACGCTTGAGTCAGACGTTCAAAAAATGTTAGGTCCAATTGTCCGTACTTCTATTTCAAAAGATGCAAATACGAAAGCTCTCTCCGATAACGCGGTCAGCGATAAGATTACCGTTTCTGTTCAGCCGTTTAATGGACAAGAAACATCTGACAACACAGCAAGTTCAATTCCATTGTGGATGTACGTAATCGGAGGAGCACTGCTGCTTATTATTGTTGTTCTTATTGTGCTGTTGGTTAGGAAAAGGCGTCAAGACTTAGATGAAGACGAATATCATGAAGAGTATGATGAAACTTTTGAAGCATATGAAGCGGCACAAAAAGCTCCTGTTTTAAGTGCTGAACAGCAAACAAAAAGCAATCTTGAAACGTTAGCGAAGCAAGACCCGGAAGAGTTTGCAAAACTGCTGCGAACATGGATTAGTGAGGATTAGGAGGAAAGCTAATGGTAAAGGCTATGCAAAAAAATGAGTTAACTGGAAAGCAAAAAGCAGCAATTTTGTTGATTTCTCTCGGTCCGGATGTATCAGCTTCTATCTATAAACATCTCAGTGAAGATGAAATTGAGCAACTAACGCTTGAAATTTCTTCAGTGAGAAAAGTAGAGCCGTCTCTAAAAGAAGCTGTGCTTCATGAGTTTGAACAAATAACGCTTGCTCAAAACTACCTTGAAAAAGGAGGAGTAAGCTATGCGAAACAGGTGTTAGAAAAAGCACTTGGACCAGAGCAGGCTATGATGATTATCAATCGATTAACTTCTTCTTTGCAAGTTCGTCCGTTTGACTTTGCCAGAAAAGCTGATCCTATGCAGCTGTTAAATTTTATTCAGCATGAGCATCCTCAGACGATTGCTCTTATTTTATCTTACTTAGAGCCGCCGCAGGCAGGACAAATCTTATCATCACTGCCTCAGGAAAGGCAAGCGGATATTGCAAGGCGGATTGCAACGATGGGAAGTACATCTCCGGAAGTCATTAATGAAGTGGAGCAAATTTTAGAGAGAAAGCTTTCTGCTACTGTTACCCAAGACTATACTCAAACAGGTGGTTTAGAAGCAGTAGTTGAAGTATTAAATGGAGTAGACCGAGCGACTGAAAAAATTATTATTGATACGCTTGAGATTCAAGATCCGGCATTAGCAGAAGAAATCAAACAGCGAATGTTTGTATTTGAGGATATCGTAACGCTCGATAACCGTTCTATTCAGCGTGTGATACGAGATGTAGAAAATGATGATTTATTGTTGAGCTTAAAAGTAGCAAGTGAAGAAGTGAAATCTATTATTTTTAAAAATATGTCTAGCCGTATGGTGGAAACGTTTAAAGAAGAAATGGAATTTATGGGTCCTGTGCGTTTGAAAGATGTAGAGGAAGCTCAGTCACGTATCGTTGCTGCAATTAGACGTTTAGAAGATGCTGGTGAAATTGTACTAGCTCGAGGTGGAGGAGACGATATTATTGTCTAATATCATTAAATCAACTTATACGAACAAACTTTCAGACGAAAATGCTAAGCACATTCAAGTCATTCCATTTGGTTTTCCGATACAAGATGAGCCCACAGAAGAACATCTTCAGCAAGAAAATGCACAGCACGTTATTGAGCAAGCGCACAGTGAAGCTGAAATAATAAAGGCCGAGGCAGACGCCTACCGCAAACAAGCTCAAAACGAAGTTGAACGTTTGAAAAAGCAGTGGGAAGAAGAGAAGGTGCTGCTGTTTCAACAAGAACAAAAGCGAGGCTATGAAGAAGGATACGAAGAAGGGCTGCTTCAAGGAAAACAAGAGTATGAACATGTATTAGCCATGTCGCGAAACATTGTTGACGAAACAAAGAATCAGTACTACGAATATATAAATCAATCTGAAGAAGTCATCTTTGAATTAGGTTTCACCCTAGCTGAAACGATTTTAAATGAGCAGCTTCAAAGAAATGAATCATTTTTATCACTTGTTGCAAGGTCTTTAAAAGAAGTTAGAGAACATAAAGAAATCCAGCTTTTTGTTTCTCCGAAAAAATATGCATATGTATGTGAACATAAACGAGAACTGTTCGATTTATTGAACGGAGAAACCGGGCTGTTTATTTATGCAGATGAAAATCTTCAGGAAATGGATTGTGTCATCGATTCTTCTTATGGGCGTCTTGTTGCTTCTTTTGATAGTCAGTTAACGGAAATGAAGAAAAAATTAAAAGAACGTTTGTTAGAGGAGAGTAAACATGAAAGTCGCACAACTCATTCATGAAATCCCGCGCACATCTTCTTTTAAACGGTACGGGAAAGTCAGCCGGGTAGTAGGAATGATGATTGAATCTAAAGGACCTAGAACGTCAATAGGAGATGTTTGCTTTATTCATCTTAGTGAACGAGGAGATAAAATTCGTGCAGAAGTTGTTGGTTTTAACGGTGAGCACGTCGTTTTAATGCCTTATACATCTGTTCGATATATCGGACCTGGCTGCCTAGTGGAAACGACAGAAAAACCTCTGCAGGTAAGCGTGGGGAAAGAGTTAATAGGTCAAGTGCTTGATTCGTTAGGGAACCCTTTAGATGGGTCTGAACTTTCTCATTATTTGCCGTTTGTTTTAACCGATCAAGACCCCCCTAATCCCTTAGAGCGTCCGCCTATTGAACAGCCGATTGAAGTAGGGGTACGAACGATTGATAGTTTGCTAACAGTAGGTCAAGGGCAGCGCATAGGCATTTTTGCAGGAAGCGGTGTTGGGAAAAGTACGCTGCTCGGGATGATTGCACGCAATACAAAAGCAGATATGAATGTCATTGCCCTTGTAGGCGAGCGAGGAAGAGAAGTTAGAGAGTTTATTGAACGAGATCTTGGAGAGGAAGGGTTAAAGCGCTCCGTTGTAGTAGTTGCTACCTCTGATCAGCCTGCTCTACTTCGAATGAAAGCAGCATATACAGCTACTTCTATTGCTGAATACTTTCGAGATGAGGGGTTGAGCGTCATGATGATGATGGATTCTGTTACCTGGGGTCATATCTCGCTGAATTTCAGGAACAAAACGAGAAGTTTCTACGAAAGCTTCAACAGCGTCCCATTGCCTTTTCTTCAGAAACGGAAAAAAACAGCGCGAAATCACCTTTGGTAGAGGAAGAAGACGTACCTGTTCAAAGAGTGAATCTAAAAAGTGAGCCTTCTGAGTCACTGTATGAACTTCTCTCTATAGAAGAAAGTCAGAAACGTATAAGCACATCGTTTGAAGAATTAACTACAGACCAAATTCAAGATTTGTCATGTGAAGAGATAAAAGAATTTTCCGTTTATTTAAAGAAACAAGGTTTAACAATTAAAGAAATTGCAAAACATTTACACAGAGGGAAAACTGAAATTGAATTATTATTGAAATTTCATCAATAAACTTAATGAAACGCTTGCTTGTGAAAAAGGAGTGTGCTATATTTGTTTTTGGTGTTATTACACACGCTTGTTGATTCGGTTGATGGTGCTACTTTTTGTAGTTTCGGCTGAAGATGAAATAAGCGGAGGAGACTTAAAACCATTAGGAGGAAAAACACATGTCAGTAATTTCAATGAAACAATTACTAGAAGCTGGTGTACATTTCGGTCACCAAACTCGCCGTTGGAACCCAAAGATGAAGAAATACATCTTCACTGAGCGTAACGGCATCTACATTATCGATCTTCAAAAAACAGTTAAGAAAGTAGAAGAAGCGTACAAATTCGTTAAAGAATTAGCTGCAGACGGCGGTACTGTTTTATTCGTAGGTACGAAAAAACAAGCTCAAGATTCTGTTAAAGAAGAAGCAGCTCGCGCTGGTATGTACTTCGTTAACCAACGTTGGTTAGGTGGTACATTAACTAACTTCTCAACTATCCAAAAACGTATCAAACGTTTAAAAGATATCGAAAAAATGCAAGAAGACGGTACTTTCGAAGTACTACCTAAGAAAGAAGTAGTTCAACTTAAAAAAGAGTTAGAGCGTCTTGAAAAATTCTTAGGCGGCATTAAAGATATGAAACAACTTCCAGATGCATTATTCATCATTGACCCTCGTAAAGAGCGTATTGCAGTAGCGGAAGCTAAAAAATTACACATTCCAATCGTTGGTATCGTAGACACTAACTGTGATCCAGACGAAATTGACTATGTAATCCCTGCAAACGATGATGCAATTCGTGCTGTTAAACTTTTAACTTCTAAAGTTGCTGATGCTATTTTAGAAGCTAAACAAGGTGAAGAAACAGCAGTTGAAACTGAAACAACTACTGCTTAATTCCGTGAAAGGTGATAAGGGGGAATAGCCTTTTATCACCTTTTTTTGAAAAGATTTAACCCATTTATATACATTAATTACATACCCAAACAAGGAGGCTACACATTATGGCAATTACTGCTCAAATGGTAAAAGAATTACGTGAAAAAACTGGCGCTGGTATGATGGATTGTAAAAAAGCGTTAACTGAAACTAACGGTGATATGGAGCAAGCAATCGATTTCTTACGTGAAAAAGGTATTGCAAAAGCTGCTAAAAAATCAGACCGTATTGCTGCTGAAGGTCTAACTTACATCGAAACTCAAGGTAACGAAGCTGTTATCTTAGAAGTTAACTCTGAAACTGATTTCGTTGCGAAAAACGAAGGTTTCCAAAAATTAACAAAAGAATTAGCTGCTCACATTTTAGCTAACAAACCAGCTGACGCTGCTGAAGCTGCTACTCAAAAAATGGAAAACGGTGCAACTGTTGAAGAACACATCAACTCTGCAATCGCTACAATCGGAGAAAAATTATCTCTACGTCGTTTCGCTGTAGCAACAAAAACTGATGCTGATGCATTCGGTGCTTACCTACATGCTGGCGGACGTATCGGTGTGTTAACAGTATTATCTGGTACAACTGAAGAAGCTGTTGCAAAAGACGTTGCTATGCACATCGCTGCAATCAACCCTAAATACATCTCTCGTGACCAAGTTTCTGCTGAAGAAACTGAGCGTGAGCGCGAAGTATTAACTCAACAAGCATTAAACGAAGGCAAACCAGAAAAAATCGTTGCAAAAATGGTTGAAGGTCGCCTTGGCAAATTCTTCGAAGATATTTGCTTACTAGATCAAACATTTGTTAAAAATCCTGATCAAAAAGTACGTCAGTTCGTTGAGAGCAAAGGCGCTACTGTTGAAAGCTTCGTTCGTTTTGAAGTAGGAGAAGGTATTGAGAAACGTCAAGACAACTTCGCTGAAGAAGTAATGAACCAAGTTAAAAAGTAAGGGTTTGACCGTATAGGGAACACTGTGTGTTCCCTTTTTTACAAAAGAGATCTCACCGTTAACGATGGAGGTAAGCATGAGTCAAGCAAAATATAATCGTATCGTATTAAAGTTAAGTGGAGAAGCATTAGCTGGTGAAGATGGTTTTGGTATTAACCCATCCATCATCAAATCTGTTGCTGAACAAGTAAAAGCCGTTTATGAATTAGGTGTGGAAATTGCTGTAGTCGTTGGTGGTGGAAACATTTGGCGTGGTAAAATTGGTAGTGAAATGGGTATGGATCGTGCAGCTGCTGATTATATGGGAATGCTGGCAACAGTAATGAACTCGCTGGCTCTTCAAGATAGCTTAGAGAACATTGGTGTGCAAACACGAGTTCAGACTTCTATCGAGATGAGACAAGTAGCAGAGCCTTATATTAGAAGAAAAGCTGTTCGTCATCTTGAGAAAAAACGCGTTGTTATTTTCGCCGCGGGTACAGGAAACCCTTATTTCTCTACAGATACAACAGCAGCTTTGCGTGCAGCTGAAATCGAGGCTGACGTTATCTTAATGGCTAAAAACAATGTAGATGGCGTTTATAATGCAGATCCTAAGCTTGTACCTGATGCTGTAAAATACGAAACATTAACGTATATTGATGTTTTAAAAGATGGACTAGCTGTTATGGATTCTACAGCTTCTTCATTATGTATGGACAACGATATTCCGCTAATTGTTTTTTCAATTACGGAAGAAGGCAATATTAAACGTGCCGTAACAGGCGAAAACATTGGAACAATTGTAAAGGGGAAATAAACATGCCAAAACAAGTGTTGCAAAACGCAAAAGAAAGAATGGAAAAAGCAATTCAATCATTTAGTCGTGAACTAGCATCAATTCGTGCTGGACGTGCAAGCGCGTCACTTCTTGACCGCGTAACGGTAGAATACTACGGTGCACCAACACCGATCAACCAATTGGCGCAAGTAAGCGTACCAGAAGCTCGTATGCTTGTTATTCAGCCTTATGACAAATCACAAATTGGTGAAGTTGAAAAAGCCATTTTAAAATCTGATTTAGGATTAACACCTACAAGCGATGGAACTATTATCCGTTTATCGATTCCTGCTTTAACGGAAGAGCGTCGTCGTGAGTTAGTGAAAATGGTGAAAAAATATGCTGAAGAAGCAAAAGTTGCGGTTCGTAACGTACGCCGTGATGCAAACGACGATTTCAAAAAGTTAGAGAAAAAAGGTGAAATTACTGAAGACGATTTACGCGGCTACAGTGATGACATTCAAAAACTAACAGATGACCATATCGTAAAAGTGGATAAAGTGGCGAAAGATAAAGAAGAAGAAATTATGGCAGTTTAAGTCATTTCAAGGTAAAATATATTGTAAAAGACCCTCTATTGTTTACAGGGGGTTTTTTTGTTAATAATGTGTAGTAAGAAAAAACTCACATAAGCCACACGTTTATGTGAGAGCGTACAACGGGGGACCTTTGCATGTTAAGAAAATTTCAAGCATGGAAGAAAAGTCAAGATTTAAATACACTGTCTTTGTCAGAACGAAAAGATCAAGTGAAACAGCACCCTGTTCCTGAACATATCGCAATTATTATGGATGGGAACGGTCGTTGGGCGCAAAAACGAGCTCTTCCTCGCATGATGGGCCATCATGAAGGAATGAAGGTAGTGCGTCATGTGACCAGACTGGCCAATGAATTAGGTGTTAAAGTATTAACTTTATATGCATTTTCCACTGAAAATTGGAAGCGCCCCAAAACTGAAGTCGAGTTTTTAATGAAACTGCCAGAAGAATTTTTAACAACCTTTCTGCCTGAGCTAATTGAAAAAAATGTGCAAGTTCGTATTATGGGAGATAAAAGTGAGCTCCCTGCCCATACGATTCGAGCCGTGGATAACGCAATTGAAAGAACAAAGCATAACACGGGGCTGATTTTAAACTTCGCGCTCAATTATGGTAGCCGTCACGAAATTATAGGCGCTATTCAGTCATTGGTAGAAGATGTAGAGCAGGGAAAAGTAGATTCTTCTTCTATTTCAGAAAATTTATTTTCTTCCTATTTGATGAGCAAAAGCCTTCCAGATCCGGATTTGCTTATTCGTACAAGCGGCGAGCTTCGCTTAAGTAATTTTATGCTTTGGCAACTAGCTTACACAGAGTTTTGGTTTACAGAAGTATTATGGCCAGATTTTAAAGAAAATCATTTAATCGAAGCAGTCGAGGCGTTTCAAAAGCGCGGTCGCCGCTTTGGTGGTGTATAAGAAGGTGTGGAAAACAAGATGAAACAGCGCATTATCACCGCGATTGTAGCACTTGCGGTATTTGTGCCGATTGTTTTAATTGGAGGGTTACCTTTTACCCTTATCATGTATGTAATCGGAACAGTTGGTGTAATTGAACTTTTAAAAATGAAACATTTGAAAGCAATGTCTTTTCCAAGTATCATTAGTTTATTGCTAACTTGGATGTTTTTACTGCCAAACGGAAGAGATGTTGCATTTCAATTCTTAAGTGAACATAAGATAGAAGTAGCGCTTGCTGCTGTCCTTCTTCTGTTGATGTACACGGTTGTCGTCAAAAATAAATTTACCTTCGATGACGTTGGGTTTATTTTATTAACGACAGTATATGTTGGCTTTGGCTTTCATTATTTTATCGAGGTTCGTCAAGAGTTCGGGTTAGCTTATTTGTTCTTTGCTTTCCTTATTATTTGGGCGACGGATTCAGGAGCTTATTTTATTGGACGAGCAATGGGGAAACGAAAGCTATGGCCGGAAATCAGCCCTAATAAAACAATTGAAGGTTTTGTTGGTGGCGTCGTATGCGCGATCGTAGTAGCCGTTGTATTTAAGCTGTTAGCAAATATTGATCAAACCATGATCGAACTACTTGTAATTGGTATTATCGTATCGTTATTTGGACAGATGGGCGATCTTGTACAATCAGCGTTCAAACGTCACTATGGTGTAAAAGATTCAGGGAAGATTTTACCAGGTCATGGTGGGGTTTTAGACCGTTTTGACAGTTTAATGTTCATCATGCCAATTTTAGCTTTTTTATTATCTCTATAAAAAAGATGTCTTTGTTTTAATAGGAGTGAATATACTTGAAGAAAATTTCCTTGTTAGGAGCTACAGGTTCAATCGGTACTCAAACCGTTGATATTGTTCGAGCGCATCCTGAGCATTTTGAGCTCTCAGCAATCTCTGTAGGTCGAAATATTAATGAAGCAAGAAAGATTATTCAGCAGTGTAAGCCAGCCCTTGTTTCTGTGATGAAGAAAGAAGATTGTCTGTCACTGCAAGCAGAATTCCCTTCTATTCGATTTGTTTATGGAGAAGAAGGGCTTGTGGAAGTGGCAACTCATCCATCCACAGAAGTTTTGGTAAATGCTGTTCTTGGAAGTGTAGGGTTGACTCCTACGCTAGAAGCAATCAAAATGAGAAAAACAATTGCTATTGCAAATAAGGAGACACTTGTTACCGCTGGTCACCTTGTCATGGAAGCAGCCAAGGAATATGGCGCTGATATTTTACCGGTAGACAGTGAGCACTCGGCTATTTTTCAAAGTTTGCAAGGGCAAGATCAAAAAGCAATAGACCGTTTAATTTTAACGGCTTCTGGAGGGAGTTTTCGAGATAAGACGAGAGCAGAACTACAGGGAGTAACGGTTGAAGATGCGTTAAATCATCCAAACTGGTCAATGGGAGCTAAAATTACAATTGATTCGGCAACGATGATGAATAAGGGACTAGAAGTGATTGAAGCACATTGGCTTTTTGATCTTCCCTATGAGAAAATTGATGTATTGTTACATAAGGAAAGCATCATTCATTCTATGGTAGAGTATTCTGATACAAGCGTTATTGCTCAGCTTGGAACGCCTGATATGCGCGTGCCAATTCAATACGCGTTAACGTATCCAAAACGCATGTCTTTGCCTAACACCAAGCGTTTAAGTTTGGCGGATATTGGCCAGCTTCATTTCGCTAAAATGGATGAAGAGCGTTTTCGCTGTTTAGCTTTTGCATTTCAGGCTGGCAAAGCGGGTGGAACACTTCCGACTGTTTTAAATGCAGCTAATGAAGAAGCTGTTCAAGCCTTTCTAGATGGTCACATTACATTTTTACAAATTGAAGATGTGATTGAAAAAGCAATGAATGAACATACTGTAATACAGAAACCTTGTTTATCTACTATTAAAGAAGTAGATTTAGAAGCAAGAGAGTTTGTTAGATCCGCCATCTCTCGATAATGTGCGTGCGAGAGAAGCCACTCACTTATTTTTGGTGGGTGGAGGTTTGACTCTATTACATGAAGGGGGTAATACCCATTGAACACAGTCATTGCGTTTGTCGTCATTTTTGGAGCTCTTGTATTCTTTCATGAGCTTGGTCATTTAGTTTTTGCAAAGCGTGCAGGCATCTTATGCCGTGAGTTTGCCATTGGGTTTGGTCCCAAAATCTTTTCATTTAAACGAGATGAAACAGTTTATACCATTCGCTTGCTGCCTCTAGGTGGATTTGTTCGAATGGCTGGAGAAGACCCAGAAATGATCGAAGTAAAGCCTGGTCAAATGGTGGGCCTCATGTTTGATAAGGAAGGCAAAGTAAATAAAGTCATTATTAATAACAAGGAACAGCATCCAAATGCAAAAGTTATTGAGGTAGAGCAAGCAGACTTAGAGCATAATCTATTTATTTCAGGTTATGAAGAAGGTGAAGATGAACGTCTGCAAAAATTCGAGGTAGCAGAAGAATCTTACTTCGTTATGGACGGAGAAGAAATTCAAATTGCGCCTTACAGCCGTCAGTTTGCTTCCAAAACTCTTGGTCAGCGTGCGCTAGCCATTTTCGCTGGTCCGCTAATGAACTTTATATTAGCCTTTGTTATTTTTATCGTTCTTGGGATTTCTCAAGGATATGTTGTTGACAAACCCGTGATGGGCAAATTAACATCAGATGGAGTAGCCGTTGATGCGGGACTCAAACAAGGAGATAAAGTTCAAGCAATTGATGGACAAAGTGTTTCAACGTGGGATGATGTCGTAAAAGTAATTCAAAAACATCCTGAACAGCAAATTACATTCACGGTTCAGCGCGGCGGCAAAACGCTAGATATTCCAATTACACCTGAAAGTCGCAAAGTTGGGGAACAGACAATTGGATTAATTGGCGTATATGCACCGGTTGAAAAGTCATTCATTGGTTCGATCACGCACGGAGCTACTGAAACATATACGTGGATGAAAGAAATCTTAACGGGTCTAGGGAAGCTTGTGACAGGACAGTTCAAACTGGATATGCTTTCTGGTCCTGTAGGTATTTACGCAGCAACTGATCAAGTAGCACAGTCAGGCATTTATTATCTAATGAAATGGGCAGCCGTTTTAAGTATTAACTTAGGGATTGTCAATTTGCTCCCACTTCCTGCTTTAGATGGAGGACGACTATTGTTCTTCGCTGTAGAAGGAATTCGCGGTAAGCCAATTGATCGTCAAAAAGAAGGCATTGTTCATTTTATCGGTTTTGCTTTATTAATGCTGCTGATGCTCGTTGTAACGTGGAACGATATTCAAAAGTTCTTTTTATAAGACATACGCTCAGCGAGGGATATTCCCTCGCTGATTATATGAAAATTGCGGCATGGTCCGCCTTAAAAAAATAAGATAGAGAAGTAAGCAAAGAGGTGCGAGGTTATGAGACAAAGTTCTACATTGATTCCTACATTAAGAGAAGTGCCAGCTGATGCGGACATAAAAAGCCATCAGCTCCTATTGCGCGCAGGTTATATGCGCCAGAATGCAAGCGGGGTGTACAGCTTCTTACCGCTTGGTAAGCGAGTATTGCAAAAAGTTGAACAAATTGTTCGTGAAGAAATGGACCGTGCTGGTTCTGTCGAATTATTGATGCCTGCTTTACAACAAGCTGAATTGTGGCAAGAGTCTGGGCGCTGGTATTCATATGGGCCTGAGTTAATGCGTATGAAAGATCGTCACGGCCGTGAATTTGCTTTGGGAGCAACACACGAAGAAGTTATCACAAGCTTGCTTCGTGACGAAGTGAAGTCATATAAACGTTTACCGCTAAATTTATATCAAATTCAAACGAAGTTCCGCGATGAAAAACGTCCACGCTTTGGATTATTACGCGGTCGTGAATTTATTATGAAAGATGCATATTCGTTTCATGCTTCTCAAGAAAGTTTAGATGAAGTATATGACAAAATGTTTGCTGCCTACAGCCGCATCTTTGAGCGCTGCGGATTAAATTTCCGTGCGGTTATCGCTGATTCAGGTGCAATGGGCGGAAAAGATACGCATGAATTTATGGTTCTTTCTGAAATTGGGGAAGATACAATTGCTTATTCAGATACATCTTCTTATGCAGCCAATGTTGAAATGGCACCGGTTGTAAATACGTATGAAAAATCAACTGAAGCCGAAAAAGAATTAACAAAAGTGGAAACACCAAATCAGCATAGCATTGAAGACGTAGCTGCTTTCTTAAACGTTGAAGCGACTTCTTGTATCAAGTCACTCTTATTTAAAGTAGACGATCGTTTTGTGCTTGTACTTGTTCGCGGAGATCACGAAGTAAACGATATTAAAGTGAAAAACTATTTTGAAGCTTCCGTTGTTGAATTGGCAACTCCAGAAGAAACAAAAGAAGTATTAAAATGTGCAGTTGGTTCAGTAGGACCGATTGGCGTAAGCGATTCAGTAGAAGTAGTAGCTGACAATGCTGTAAAAGCAATTGTTAACGGTGTATGCGGAGCAAATGAAGAAGGTTATCACTATACAAATGTGAATGAACGTGACTTTAATGCAACTTACGAGGATTTCCGCTTTATTCAAGAAGGAGATCAGTCACCAGACGGACAAGGTGTTATTAAGTTTGCTAAAGGTATTGAAGTCGGACACGTCTTTAAGCTAGGAACTCGCTACAGTGAAGCAATGGGAGCAACATATTTAGATGAGAATGGACGCAGCCAGCCAATGATTATGGGCTGCTACGGTATCGGTGTTTCTCGTACAGTTGCTGCGATTGCAGAACAGTTTAACGATGAAAATGGTCTTCTATGGCCAGAAGCTGTTACGCCTTATCAAGTGCACGTTATTCCAGTTAACGTGAAAAATGATGAACAGCGTGAACTAGGTGAGAAATTATATAATGAGTTATTAGATAATCGCTTTGAAGTGCTGTTAGATGACCGCCAAGAGCGTGCAGGAGTGAAATTTGCAGACTCAGACTTAATTGGCCTTCCTGTTCGAGTAACAGTTGGAAAACGTGCATCTGAAGGAATTGTAGAAGTAAAAGTGCGTAAAACAGGAGAGTCGTTAGAAGTGTCAGTTGACAATCTTGTTTCCACAGTGAAAGAACTGCTAGCGAAGTAATGAAGCAGCGGGGATTTGTATCCCTGCTGTTTTTATGTTTATAAACAGAACATATGACAGAATAGAAGTCATTTATGTTAAAATAGATTGCACTCATTTATAAAAGGAGGCAGAAAACTTGGAAGCACAAACGCTAGGAAAAAAGGAGCGTTTTAAGTTGCTGCTGCAGCAGTTAGAGCTGACGAGTGATCAAATTGTTCCTTATTTTGAAAACGCAGCGATTGAAAAGCTCGTCATTCAGAAAGAACAAAAAAAATGGCATTTCCATTTTTCTTTAGAAGGGTTATTACCTTTTGAGATTTATGAGTTATTCCATGCTCGCATGTCTTCAGCTTTTTCTCATATTGCGAGTGTTTCTTTTTCTATTCAAACCGTTAATAAAGAATGTACGGAAGAGCATGTACAGTCATATTGGAAGCATTGTATTGGGGAAATGCAGGGCATATCTCCGCTTTTACAGTCGCTTTTACAAGATCAAATGCCGAGATTAAACGGTGCTAAATTGATCGTGAACGCACGACATGATGCAGAAGGAACGGCTTTACGTAAAAAGTATAGTCAGTTAATTGCTGATCAGTATGCGTCCTATGGGTTCCCGAACCTTCAGCTAATGACGGAAGTTGTACATTCAGAAGAAGCATTTCAGCAGTTTGTAGAGCAACGAAAACAAGAAGATACAGAAAAAGTATTACAAGCCATCACAGAAATGCAAAATAAAGAAAATGAAAAAAGTGATGGACCAGACCTACCAAAAGGTCCGCTTACAATTGGATATACGATTAAAGACGAGACGGTTCGCCTGGACTCCATTGTGGATGAAGAAAAGCGAATTGCCGTTGAAGGATACGTATTTGATGCAGAAACTAGAGAATTACGAAGCGGACGTACGCTTCTTATTTTTAAAGTGACAGATTATACAAACTCTATTATGGTTAAAATGTTTTCGCGTGACAAAGAAGATATTCCTTTACTTCAAGCGATTAAAAAAGGAATGTGGGTAAAGGTTCGCGGAAGTGTACAAAACGATACATTTGTCCGTGATCTAGTTATGATTGGAAATGATGTTAACGAGATTACCGGTCCCGCTAGACAGGATACAGCGCCTGAAGATGAAAAGCGTGTGGAACTTCACTTGCATACGCCAATGAGTCAAATGGATGCCGTTTCATCTGTTGGAGCTTTAGTCGGACAAGCCAAAAAATGGGGACATCCGGCTGTAGCGATAACTGATCACGCGGTTGCACAGTCGTTTCCTGAAGCGTATGGAGCCGGGAAAAAGAACGGCATTAAAATACTGTACGGAGTGGAAGTCAATTTAGTAGACGACGGTGTGCCGATTGCCTATAATCCGCAGCATGTGGATTTGACAGAAGCAACTTACGTAGTATTTGACGTTGAAACAACCGGTTTGTCAGCCGTATACGATACCATTATTGAACTTGCTGCCGTGAAGATGAAAGAAGGCGAAATCATCGATCGATTTGAACGTTTTGCAAATCCTCATCATCCTCTGTCTGCAACAACAATTGAGCTGACGGGTATTACAGATGATATGGTCCAAAATGCACCTGAAATCTCAGAAGTACTTCGGGATTTTCACGAGTGGATGGGCGACAGTATTTTAGTCGCTCATAATGCAAGCTTTGATATGGGATTTTTAAATATGGGGCTGCAAAAAATCGGATTAGAAAAAGCAGCTAACGGCGTTATTGATACGCTTGAACTCGGAAGATTTTTGTATCCGCATATGAAAAACCATCGTTTAAATACTCTTGCTAAAAAGTTTGATATTGAACTTGTACAGCATCACCGCGCGATTTATGATGCGGAAACAACCGGTTATTTGTTAAATAAAATGCTGAAAGATGCATTTGAACGTGAAATTACGATGCACGATCGCTTAAATGATTATATGGGAGAAGGGAATGCATATCAGCGGGCCCGTCCTTATCATGCGACGCTTTTAGCACAAAACGACGCAGGTTTAAAAAATCTATTTAAACTCGTTTCGATTTCTCATTTAAATTACTTTTATCGAGTTCCGCGAATTCCAAGATCTCAGCTCGACAAATATCGAGAAGGCATCTTGATTGGAACCGCATGTGACCGAGGCGAAGTATTCGAAGGCATGATGCAAAAAGGAATTGATGAAGTAGAAGGAGCAGCTGAATTTTATGATTACATCGAAGTACAGCCTCCTGACAACTACAAGCACTTAATTGAACTAGATTTAGTGCGAGATGAGAAAGCCTTAAAAGATATTATTAGCAATATTGTAAAGCTCGGTGAAAAGATTGGAAAGCCGGTTGTAGCAACAGGAAATGTTCACTATCTCAATCCGGAAGACAAAATTTACCGAAAAATTTTAATTGGTTCACAAGGCGGGGCTAACCCGTTAAACCGTCACCAGCTGCCGGATGTTCATTTTAGATCAACGGATGAGATGCTGAATTGTTTTTCATTTTTAGACGGGGACAAAGCGAAAGAAATTGTTGTTCATAATACGCAAAAAATAGCGGATATGATTGACGATATTAAACCAATTAAAGATGATTTATATACGCCAAAAATTGAAGGTGCAGACGAAGAAATGCGTGAAATGAGCTATGCGATGGCACGCAGCATCTACGGTGAAGAGCTGCCTGAAGTGGTAGAAGCTCGTCTAGAGAAAGAGTTGAAAAGTATTATCGGCCACGGGTTTGCTGTTATTTACTTGATCTCGCATAAACTCGTTAAAAAATCCTTGAATGATGGTTACTTAGTTGGTTCACGTGGTTCCGTAGGGTCTTCATTCGTTGCGACGATGACGGAAATTACAGAAGTAAACCCACTGCCGCCGCATTATGTTTGTCCAAAATGTAAGAAATCTGAGTTTTTTAATGACGGTTCCGTTGGTTCTGGATTCGACTTGCCGGACAAAAGCTGCGACGATTGTGGCGTACCATTTATTAAAGATGGACACGATATTCCGTTTGAAACGTTCTTAGGATTCAAAGGAGATAAAGTTCCCGACATCGATTTGAATTTTTCTGGAGAGTATCAGCCGCGAGCTCATAACTATACAAAAGTACTGTTTGGAGAAGATAATGTATACCGCGCGGGAACAATCGGTACAGTGGCCGAAAAAACAGCTTATGGCTATGTAAAAGGCTATGCCGGTGATCGTGATTTACATTTACGAAACGCAGAAGTGGATCGTTTAGTAGCAGGATGTACGGGTGTAAAACGTACAACGGGTCAGCATCCAGGGGGGATTATCGTTGTACCGGACTATATGGATATTTTCGATTTTTCACCGATCCAGTTTCCAGCTGACGACCGTAATTCCGAATGGAGAACAACTCATTTTGACTTCCATTCGATTCATGATAATTTATTAAAACTTGATATACTCGGACACGATGATCCGACCGTGATTCGCATGCTTCAAGATTTAAGTGGAATTGATCCAAAAACGATTCCGACGGATGATCCTGAAGTTATGAAAATTTTTAGCGGAACGGAATCACTTGGCGTAACAGAAGAGCAAATTATGTGTAAAACAGGAACGCTTGGCATACCTGAATTTGGAACGCGCTTTGTGCGTCAAATGTTAGAAGATACGAAGCCAACGACGTTTTCAGAGCTTGTTCAAATCTCGGGACTGTCGCACGGGACGGACGTGTGGCTTGGTAATGCGCAGGAGCTAATTCGCAATGATATTTGCAACTTAAGTGAAGTAATCGGCTGTCGTGATGACATTATGGTTTATCTGATTTATCAAGGCCTTGAACCTTCACTTGCCTTTAAAATTATGGAGTCTGTACGTAAAGGGAAAGGGCTAACACCTGAATTTGAAGAGGAAATGATCAAAAATGGTGTTCCGGACTGGTATATTGATTCTTGTAAAAAGATTAAGTATATGTTCCCTAAAGCCCATGCGGCTGCTTATGTATTGATGGCCGTGCGTATAGCTTATTTTAAAGTGCACCACGCGCTTCTTTATTACGCAGCATACTTTACGGTTCGTGCAGATGACTTTGATATTGATACGATGATCAAAGGCTCAACTGCCATTCGAGCGAAGATGGAAGAAATCAATGCCAAAGGTTTAGATGCATCTCCTAAAGAGAAAAACTTATTAACGGTGCTTGAGCTTTCTTTAGAAATGTGCGAACGAGGCTATTCATTTAAAAAAGTAGATTTATATGAATCGAGCGCAGACGAATTTTTAATTGACGGCACGTCTTTAGTTCCACCGTTTAATGCCATTCCCGGTCTTGGCACAAATGCAGCGCTGAACATTGTAAAAGCTCGTGAAACGGGAGAGTTTTTATCGAAAGAAGACTTGCAGCAGCGAGGCAAAGTATCGAAGACGATTTTAGAGTATCTAGACAACCATGGATGTCTTGAATCATTACCTGATCAGAACCAGCTTTCTCTTTTCTAACATTTGCATAAAATAAGCGGTTATGATATAGTAATTGTGGAAATGCTAAGGATACGGACGAGAAAGAGTGGGGAAACCCGCTCTTTCTTATTGATATGAACTTACTGACATAGTAAGTAGTATGGAGAACGAATCGGCTTCTAGCATGATTCGTTTTTTCTGTAGATTTTCAATCACCATGATTGATTTATTATGTGACGTTTAAAATCCTGCAACACAAATGACAACATTTCCACTCTAGTAGGTTAGACCTCTTATAGAGTGCAAAATAAAAATAGCAAATAAACCACTCTTTTTTGATATAAGAGACATAAAAAACGCGTAACCTAAACATACCATGCAATGTCTCGAAGGGAGGATTAGAATGAGTAAAAATGTAAAACAAACAGTGGAAGAAATGGTTTCCCCTATCTTAGAGGAAATGAATTTAGAGCTTGTTGAAATTGAATACGTAAAAGAAGGAAAAGATTGGTTTTTACGTGTGTTTATCGACTCTGATACCGGCGTGGATATCGAAGACTGCGGAGCAGTAAGTGAAAAATTGAGTGAGAAAATGGATGCAGTAGATCCAATCCCTCATAACTATTTTTTAGAAGTATCATCACCTGGTGCGGAACGCCCATTAAAAAAAGATAAAGATTTTGAACGTGCAATTGGTAAGCATGTATACATAAAAACATATGAACCAATTGAAGGTGCAAAAGAATTTGAAGGCGAATTACAATCATTTGACGGAGAAACTGTCACATTATCTATTCGTATCAAAACACGCACAAAAACGGTGGTTTTACCATATGACAAAGTCGCTTTTGCTCGATTAGCGATTGTATTTTAATGTGTAGGGGCCAATATTAAAGGGGGATTATCCAACGATGAGCAGTGAGTTATTTGATGCCTTAGTCATTCTTGAAAAAGAGAAAGGCATTAGCAAAGATGTAATTATTGAAGCAATTGAAGCAGCGCTAATTTCTGCTTACAAACGCAACTTTAACCAAGCGCAAAACGTACGCGTTGATTTAAATTTAGAAAGAGGTTCAATGCGCGTGTTTGCTCGCAAAGATGTGGTTGATGAAGTATATGATCCACGTCTGGAAATTTCGGTTGAAGAAGCACAAACAATCAACCCTAACTTCCAGCTAGACGATGTGGTTGAAATCGAAGTAACGCCAAAAGACTTTGGACGCATCGCGGCTCAAACAGCAAAACAAGTTGTTACACAGCGTGTTCGTGAGGCGGAACGAGGCGTTATCTATTCAGAGTTCAGTGATCGCGAAGAAGATATTATGACAGGTATTGTTCAGCGTCAAGATTCGCGCTTCATTTATGTGAGCCTTGGCAAAATTGAAGCATTGCTTCCTCAAAGCGAGCAAATGCCAAATGAACAGTATAAACCTCATGATCGTATTAAAGTGTATATTACGAAAGTAGAAAAAACAACAAAAGGCCCACAAATCTATGTTTCACGTACACACCCAGGTCTTTTAAAACGTCTTTTCGAAAAAGAAGTACCGGAAATCTATGACGGTACAGTTGAATTAAAATCAGTAGCTCGCGAAGCTGGAGACCGTTCAAAAATCTCTGTTCATTCTGAGTATGCTGAAGTAGATCCGGTCGGTTCTTGTGTTGGGCCAAAAGGTCAGCGCGTACAGGCTGTTGTGAATGAACTAAAAGGTGAAAAAATTGACATCGTTCGCTGGTCAAATGATCCAGTTGAATTTGTTGCCAATGCTTTAAGTCCATCTAAGGTAGTAGATGTGATTGTAGATGAAAATGAAAAAGCAACAACTGTTATCGTTCCTGACTATCAGCTGTCACTTGCAATTGGTAAACGTGGACAAAATGCACGTCTAGCCGCTAAGCTGACAGGTTGGAAAATTGATATTAAAAGTCAATCAGAAGCTGAGCAAGAAGGTATGGTTGTAAAAAACAGCGATGATATGCTAGTAAGTCAACATGCATTTGATTCAGATGAAGATATGGAATAAGAGGTGAGCCAAGGTGAACAATCGTAAAAAAGTCCCGATGCGAAAATGTGTGGCCACTGGAGAAATGAAGCCTAAAAAAGAGCTAGTACGCGTTGTACGCTCAAAAGAAGGCGACGTTTCAGTTGATGTAACGGGTAAAAAGTCCGGGCGCGGAGCTTATGTAAGCAAGGATAAAGAAGCAATTTTATTGGCAAAAAAGAAAAATGTGCTTTCGACACATTTAGGCGCGTCAATAGATGAAGCGGTTTATGAAGAGTTGCTAGCGCTTGTAGAAAAGGAGAAACAGTCACGCTAATGAATGAACAATGGATCTCCTTTTTAGGGCTTGCAAACCGTGCACGCAAATTGATTTCTGGAGAAGAACTTGTGGTTAGAGAAGTTCGGAAACAAAAAGCAAAGTTAGTACTTTTAGCAAGCGATGCGTCTGAAAACACAAAGAAAAAAGTAACGGATAAATGTTCTTACTACAACGTTTCGGTTAAAATCGTTCCCGATCGCTACACGCTAGGTCAAGCGATTGGTAAAGATGCTCGAGTTGTGGTAGCCGTTATGGACGAGGGATTTGCTAAAAAGCTAGCAACGATGCTCGGTTAATTTTATGGGGGTGAAAGTATTGAATAAAAATACAAAATCAACAGCTAACAAAGGAAACAATAAAGGTAACAAAAAGCCACAGGCACAAAAGTCACAGGCACCAAAAGGTAGACCAGCTCCAGCAGCTGCAAAAGAGTTACCGGAAAAAGTAACGTTTGTCGGAAGCTTAACGGTTTCTGAGTTAGCAAAAGAATTAGGCAAAGAGCCTTCTGAAATTATAAAAAAACTATTTATGCTTGGTGTAATGGCAACAATTAACCAAGAGTTAGATAAAGATTCTATCGAACTAATTGCCGGAGAATACGGTGTAGAAGTTGAAGAAGAAGTAGTGGTAGATGACACTGCTTTTGAATCATTAGAAATCATTGATGACGAAAAAGACCTTCAAGTGCGTCCTCCAGTTGTTACAATCATGGGTCACGTTGACCACGGTAAAACGACGCTTCTTGACTCTATCCGTAACACAAAAGTAACGGCTGCAGAAGCAGGCGGTATCACGCAGCATATCGGTGCTTATCAAGTTGTGGTTGACGAAAAGAAAATTACATTCCTTGATACACCAGGGCATGCTGCATTTACAACGATGCGTGCGCGCGGTGCGCAAGTAACGGATATTACAATCCTTGTTGTTGCAGCAGACGATGGTGTAATGCCTCAAACAATTGAAGCGATTAACCATGCAAAAGCGGCAGAAGTGCCAATTATTGTTGCGGTTAACAAAATGGATAAAGAAGCAGCAAATCCAGATCGCGTTATGCAAGAACTAATGGAGCACGGCCTTGTAGCTGAAGAGTGGGGCGGAGAAACAATCTTCTGTAAGCTTTCAGCCATTTCAGGTGAAGGTATCGATCAATTGCTTGAAATGATTTTACTTGTAAGTGAAGTAGAAGAGTTAAAAGCAAATCCTAACCGTCGTGCAGCAGGTACAGTTGTAGAAGCACAGCTAGATAAAGGCCGTGGGTCTGTAGCAACGCTTCTTGTTCAAACTGGTACACTACGCGTAGGTGATCCAATCGTAGTCGGAAATACGTTTGGCCGCGTTCGCGCAATGGTAAATGATATCGGCCGCCGTGTGAAGGAAGTAGGACCATCTACTCCGGTTGAGATTACTGGCTTAAACGAAGTTCCGTTAGCTGGAGATCGTTTCTTAGTGTTTGAAGATGAGAAAACAGCTCGTCAAATCGGAGAAGCTCGTGCTCAAAAGCAGCTTGAACAACAGCGCGGTGAAAAGTCTCGCGTAAGCTTAGATGATTTATTTGAAAAAATTAAACAAGGTGAAATGAAAGACTTAAACCTTATCGTAAAAGCAGACGTACAAGGTTCTGTAGAAGCATTGGCTGCTGCTCTTCAAAAGATTGATGTAGAGGGTGTAAATGTTCGTATTATCCATACGGGTGTAGGTGCGATTACAGAATCTGATATCATTCTTGCAACTGCTTCTAACGCAATCGTTATCGGCTTTAACGTGCGTCCGGATGCTGGAGCAAAACGTACAGCTGACGTAGAAAACGTAGATATTCGTCTTCACCGCATTATTTATAAAGTAATTGAAGAAATTGAATCTGCGATGAAAGGAATGCTTGATCCTGAGTTTGCTGAAAAAATCATCGGTCAAGTGGAAGTACGTCAAACATTCAAAGTATCAAAAGTTGGTACAATCGCAGGAAGTTACGTAACAGACGGTAAAATTACGCGTAACAGTGGAATTCGTTTAATCCGTGACGGAATTGTTATCTTTGAAGGTGAAGTAGATGTGCTAAAACGCTTTAAAGACGATGCAAAAGAAGTCGCTCAAGGATATGAGTGTGGTATTACAATTAAAAACTTCAATGATATTAAAGAAGGAGATATTATTGAAGCATATGTAATGGAGCAAATTGATCCTAAATGATTGGACTAGTGGAGTGTGAATGCTTAATTTACGATGCTGCTTCTCTTAAAGAAAAACGTGCCGTGCTTCAGCGCATCTTGATGCGCTTGAAGCAGCGGTTTAACGTATCAGTTTCAGAAACTGATTTTCAAGATGTGTGGCAACGAACAAAAATTAGCATTGTCGCAGTCTCATCTAGCCGTGTCACAACGGAACAAGAACTGCAAAAAGCGCTAAGCTTGATTGATTCTTTTCCAGAGATTGAACGTACCATTACAACTTTTGATTGGTTATAAAAGGGGTGACACAGATGAACATAAGAGCAACTAGAGTCGGAGAACAAATGAAAAAAGAGATGGGCGAGATTTTAAATCGTAAAATCAAGGATCCGCGCATCGGTTTTGTGACTGTAACAGATGTTCAAGTATCAGGCGATTTACAGCAAGCGAAAGTTTATATCTCTGTTTTAGGAGATGCTGAACAGCGTGAGAATACGTTAAAAGGACTTGCGAAAGCAAAAGGATTTATTCGCTCAGAAATCGGTCAGCGCATTCGCTTACGTAAAACACCTGAAATTACGTTTGAGTTTGATGAATCAATTGATTATGGTAATCGAATTGAATCATTGCTTCATGAAATTAAAAAAGAAAGCGATGACCATCAAGAGAACGAATAAGATCAGTGAATGTAGAAACAAAAAAGGGTGTCTCAAAAGTGGTTTTTGCTTCTGAGACACCCTTTTTTAAATGAAAAGGAGATGAAGAATGAGTGGACGGTGTTTTAGTTTTACATAAACCAGCTGGCCTGACTTCGCACGACTGTGTGTTTAAAGTCCGAAAGCTGCTTCGTACTAAAAAAGTAGGGCATACAGGCACATTAGACCCAGACGTTACAGGGGTATTGCCTATTTGCATCGGTAGAGCTACCAAAATTGTAGAATATCTAACAGGAGCTACTAAAACCTATGAAGGAGAAGTTACACTCGGATTTTCTACAACAACAGAAGATTCTTCCGGAGAGGTTGTAGAAGAAAAGAAAGTAGTGGATTCTTTTTCACGTGCTCAAATCGAAGAAGTGCTGTCTTCGATGACAGGAGAACTTCAGCAAGTCCCTCCAATGTATTCAGCGGTAAAGGTCAAAGGTAAAAAACTATATGAATATGCAAGGCAAGGAATCGAGGTAGAGCGCCCTGTTAGAACCATTCATATCTATAACTTTGAACTGCTGGATGATCGCGCTACATTTGAGGGAGAACAAATTTCCTTCAAATTCCGCGTAACGTGCAGCAAAGGTACATATGTGCGAACGCTTGCTGTGATGATTGGAGAAGCTCTTGGCTATCCATCTCATATGTCGTATTTGCAGCGAACGGGTTCGGGGCAGTTTTCACTGGAAGATTGTGTGACATTTGAAGATATTGAGCGGGCGGTAGAAGAAGAAACGATCAATGAGAAACTACATTCGATCGAAGAAGCTCTTAATCATTTGCCGAAACTTCAAATTAGTGATACATTAGCAGAGAAAGTGAAAAACGGCGCGGTATTGCCGTGTACGGAAGATGAAGAGTTAAAAAAAGAACCATTCTTTTTAATGATAAATTCTGCAGGCAAGTGCTTAGCAATTTATGCTCAGCACCCAACAAAAAAACATTTAATGAAGCCGGTTAAAGTGTTGGCAATCGACTAGACCGGTTAGGGAAAAGGTGAACTGTGTTTTGGAAACGATTGAAATTCGACATCCACACCACTTTCAACGAGAAGCTGTTCAACAATCAGTGTTAGCGCTTGGTTATTTTGATGGTGTGCATTTAGGGCATCAGCAAGTGATAAATTCAGCAAAACAGTTAGCGGATGAAAAAGGCATAGCTAGTGCTGTTATGACGTTTACTCCTCACCCTTCTGTGGTGCTCGGGCGCAATGTACAGCACATTGATATGATCACACCACTTCAAGAAAAAAAGAAACTCATTGAGGAAATGGGAATTGACTTTTTATATATCGTTCATTTTGATAAACAGTTTGCAGCACTATTGCCTCAAGAGTTTGTTGATCAGTATATTATTGGCCTGAATGTGCAGCATGTGGTAGCTGGATTTGACTATACGTATGGAAAGTTAGGTAAAGGAACAATGGAAATACTACCATTTCATTCTCGATCAAAATTCACTCAAACAACAATTGATAAGTTAACAAATGGCGAAGAAAAAATTAGTTCAACGCTTATTCGCGAAAATTTAGCAAATGGAGACATGCATCGAGTAAAAGAGCTGCTTGGGCGCTATTATGAAGTGTCAGGTACAGTAACTCATGGAGAAAAGCGAGGCAGGCAAATAGGTTTTCCGACTGCTAACATCGCTTTAGACGATGAGTATTTACTTCCGCGCATCGGCGTGTATGCTGTTGAGCTTCAGCTCCACGGCAAGTGGTATGCAGGAGTATGCAACGTGGGCTACAAGCCGACTTTTCACGATAATTTAGAAAAGCCAACAATCGAAGTCCACTTATTATCATTTGACGAGCAAATCTACGATCAGCACGTAACGGTGAAATGGCACCGAATGATTCGTTCAGAAAAAAAGTTCAGCGGCATCGAAGAGCTTGTCGGTCAGATCTCAAAGGACAAGGAAGAAGCCCTTGCTTATTTTGAAGGAATTCAAAAACATAAAAAATAAAAAAATATATATAAATAGTTGCTACGACTTGCTTTTTGTTCTAATAAGTAGTAACATAACACTTGTATGTAAAACAACCATTGCTTGGCATTACGATTCACCAACGTTTTGCTCGGTAACTGGGGTTTAATAATAAGGAGGTGAATAGGATGGCTATCACACAAGAGCGTAAAAATGAAATCATTAGTGAGTACAAAACTCATGCGAACGACACTGGTTCTCCAGAAGTTCAAATCGCTGTCCTAACAGAGCAAATTAACAATCTAAACGGTCACTTACGTACTCATAAAAAGGATCACCATTCACGTCGTGGTCTTTTAAAAATGGTAGGTCGACGTCGTAACTTACTTAACTACCTACGTAACAAAGACGTTACTCGTTATCGTGAGTTAATCAACAAACTTGGTTTACGTCGATAATAAGAAGAAAGCGGGAGCATTCCCGCTTTTTTAGTATGTACATTTAAGAAACATTAAAGATGCTACATAATGTGAAAAAAGCTATTGTTTTTGGATATTTCGTTTATAATAAAACTATCACATTTGATTACATACATATTTTATATGTAGAGAGGGGTACTCGTCGATATGGAACAAGAAAAACGAGTGTTCTCCGTAGATCTAGCTGGACGAAAGCTAGAAGTTGAAGTTGGCCAGTTGGCAAAACAAGCAAATGGCGCAGCATTAATCCGCTATGGAGACACAGTTGTATTAAGTACAGCAACGGCTTCAAAAGAGCCTAAAAATGTAGATTTCTTCCCGTTAACAGTAAACTATGAAGAGCGTTTATATGCAGTCGGTAAAATCCCAGGTGGATTCATTAAGCGTGAAGGCAGACCAAGTGAAAAAGCAATCTTGGCTAGCCGTTTAATCGACCGTCCGATTCGTCCTTTATTCGCAGATGGTTTCCGAAACGAAGTTCAAGTTGTCAGCGTTGTAATGAGCGTAGATCAAAACTGTTCTTCAGAAATCGCGGCAATGTTCGGTTCTTCATTAGCATTATCAGTATCTGATATTCCATTTGAAGGTCCTATTGCAGGCGTAATCGTAGGCCGTGTAGACAATGAATTTGTTGTAAACCCAACGGTAGATGAGCTTGAAAAAAGCGATATTCATCTGACGGTTGCTGGTACAAAAGACGCGATCAACATGGTTGAAGCAGGCGCGGATGAAGTACCGGAAGAAGTAATGTTAGAAGCAATTATGTTTGGACACGAGCAAATTAAAAAATTAATTGCGTTCCAAGAAGAAATTGTAGCAGCAGTAGGCAAAGAAAAAGTAGAAGTTGAGCTTTATACTGTTGATGCTGACCTTGAGCGTCAAGTTCGTGAAATTGCAGAAGGTGACATGAACCGTGCCGTTCAAGTTCAAGAAAAGCATGCGCGCGAAAATGCGATTAAAGAAGTGAAAAGCGCAGTAGCTGCAAAATTTGAAGAGCAAGATGTAGAAGAAGAAGTACTAAATCAAGTGAATGAAATTTTATCGAAGCTTGTTAAAAGTGAAGTGCGTCGCTTGATCACAGAAGAAAAAGTGCGTCCTGATGGCCGTAGTATTGACGAAATTCGTCCACTTTCTTCTGAAACAAACTTGCTTCCTCGTACACACGGATCTGGATTATTTACGCGTGGACAAACTCAAGCGCTTAGCATCTGTACATTAGGTGCACTTGGCGATGTGCAAATTTTAGATGGTTTAAGTGTAGAAGAATCTAAACGTTTCATGCATCACTATAACTTCCCTTCATTTAGTGTTGGTGAAACTAGACCGATGCGCGGACCGGGTCGTCGTGAAATTGGACATGGTGCGCTAGGTGAACGTGCACTTGAGCCGGTTATTCCAAATGAAAAAGATTTCCCTTATACAATTCGTCTTGTATCTGAAGTATTAGAGTCAAACGGTTCTACTTCACAAGCAAGTATTTGTGCAAGTACGCTTGCAATGATGGATGCTGGGGTTCCAATTAAAGCACCTGTAGCAGGGATTGCCATGGGTCTGATCAAATCAGGTGAACACTACTCGATTCTAACGGACATTCAAGGAATGGAAGATCACCTAGGAGATATGGACTTTAAAGTAGCAGGTACGGAAAATGGCGTAACTGCGCTTCAAATGGATATTAAAATTGACGGGTTATCTCGTGAAATTTTAGATGAAGCCCTTCAACAAGCAAAAAAAGGCCGTATGCAGATCTTAAATCATATGATGTCAACGATTGCTACGCCTCGCCAAGAGCTTTCTCAATATGCGCCTAAGATCCTTACAATGGCTATTAACCCTGATAAAATTCGTGATGTTATTGGACCAAGCGGCAAGCAAATCAATAAAATTATCGAAGAAACAGGCGTTAAAATTGATATCGAACAAGATGGTACAATCTTCATTTCTTCTATTGATCAGCCGATGAATGAAAAAGCGAAGAAAATTATTGAAGATCTTGTACGCGAAGTTGAAGTCGGCCAAATGTACTTAGGAAAAGTAAAACGAATTGAAAAATTCGGTGCATTTGTAGAAATCTTCAGCGGAAAAGATGGGCTTGTTCATATTTCAGAGCTTGCAGAAGAGCGTATTGGAAAAGTAGAAGACGTTGTATCGATTGGCGACGAGATTTTAGTTAAGGTTATGGAAATTGATAAACAAGGCCGCGTTAACTTATCTCGTAAAGCAATTTTAAAAGAACAAAAAGAAAAAGAAGAAAAAGCAAAAGAAACAAAATAATCTTCTTTTACTACTATATAGATATTGTGAAATCGTCCATACATGAAGAAAATCCATGTGTAGGGCGATTTTATCGTTTGTAGATGTTTGTTCTACCTTGTCCTCTTTATACATATTTTAAATGGTAAAGGGGGAAGGATAAGTGAAGAGAACCATTGTGCAATTTACAGCATTTCTATTTTTACTGGCAATTACATATAAATCTATTTATAATCCTTTTGCTGAAGCATATATAGAAGCACTTAAATCCGATGTACAACTTGTATCAGCTCAGCATGATGCGTTATATCAAAAGATTGAAGAAAAAGCAAAAGATTATGAAAAGCCAGCAGCGAATGCACGAATCGATCCCGTTTGGAAACGGGTTCCTGGCTATAACGGCATAAAAGTTGATCTTGCTGCTTCTTATAAAAATATGAAACCTGCGGGTAAATTTGATGAAAAAAAACTAGTGTACAAACAGGTTAGACCAAAGGTTCACTTGAGGGATTTACCACAGGAACCTATCTACCGTGGACACGATGAAAAGCCTATGGTATCGTTTACAGTGAACGTAGCATGGGGGAACGAGTATTTGCCTAAAATGTTAGAAGTGCTAAAAAAGCACCATGCTAAAGCAACCTTCTTTTTAGAAGGAAAATGGGTTAAAAATAATCCAGATATGGCAAAAATGATTGTAGACGCAGGGCATGAAGTAGGAAACCACTCTTATTCTCATCCTGATATGGCCACTTTATCGGCTAGTCAAATCAATCAGCAGCTTAAAAAAACGAATGATATTATTACATCTACTACGGGACAAAAAGTAAAATGGTTTGCTCCGCCGAGCGGCAGTTTTCGCCCCGAAGTAGTAACGCTTGCTTCTCAGTTAAAAATGAGTACAATCATGTGGACAGTTGATACAATCGATTGGCAAAAGCCAAGTTCAGAAGTGTTAATTAATCGAGTAATGAAAAAGATTCACCCAGGGGCTATTGTACTGATGCACCCGACTGAATCAACGGCTGAATCGCTTGACCAATTGTTAACCGATATTGAACGCAAGGGCCTGAAAGTTAGCGATGTGTCAACAATGCTAGATGAAGAAAGAATGATGAAAATACCTTCTTCTACTAAGAAGTAAGTGAGATAAGCAAAAGGGAGGCACTAGCTTGATAAAACGATATACGTGCAAAAATGGTGTAAGAATTGTATTGGAAAATATCCCAACTGTTCGATCTGTGGCCATTGGGGTGTGGATCGGAACGGGTTCTCGAAGTGAACACCCTGAAATTAATGGTGTATCACATTTTCTTGAACATATGTTTTTTAAAGGAACAAAAACAAGATCTGCTCGTGAAATTGCAGAAAGCTTCGACCGCATTGGGGGACAAGTAAATGCATTCACTTCTAAAGAATACACGTGCTACTATGCAAAAGTATTAGACGAACACGCAGATCAAGCGCTAGATGTGCTGGCGGATATGTTCTTTAATTCTTCATTTGATGAAGAGGAATTAGCTCGTGAAAAAAATGTTGTATATGAAGAAATTAAAATGTATGAAGATACACCTGATGATATTGTACACGATCTATTAGGAAAAGCCGTATACGGCAATCATCCATTAGGCTATCCGATTTTAGGAACGGAAGATACGTTAAAAACATTTAACGGTGATTCGCTTCGTCAGTATATGGAGCAAATGTATATTCCCGAAAACATCGTTATTTCAGTAGCTGGAAACATTGATGAGAGTTTTATTCAACAGGTGGAAAACTATTTTGGTACATATACGTCAAGTCATTCCGCTCATCAATATGTTCAGCCAGAGTTCCATACAAATCATATTGCCCGCAAAAAGGAGACAGAACAAGCTCATCTTTGCCTTGGCTTTAAAGGTTTGCCAATCGGCGGAGAAGATGTATATAGCTTAATTGTACTAAATAACGTGCTTGGTGGAAGTATGAGCAGTCGTTTGTTCCAAGAAGTCCGCGAACAGCGCGGCTTGGCTTACTCTGTTTTTTCTTATCATTCTTCTTATCGAGACAGCGGTCTTGTAACGATTTATGGGGGGACGGGAAGCCATCAGCTCGACGTATTATATGATACGGTTCAAGAAACGCTTTATGATCTGAAAGACAAAGGTATTACGGATAAAGAACTTGCTAACAGCAAAGAGCAGCTGAAAGGAAACTTAATGCTGAGCCTTGAAAGTACAAATAGCCGTATGAGCAGAAACGGAAAAAATGAGTTAATGCTAGGCTATCACCGTTCATTAGATGAGATTTTAGACCTTGTTAATGCCGTGACTAAAGATAGTGTAAATGGTCTTGCGCGAGATATTTTCAAAGATGAATTTGCTCTTTCGCTAATAAGCCCGAGTGGAGATTTACCTAAAGGCTTCAAAGGAAATTAAACAGTAAAAGTAAGGTTGGCTAAAATAATTGAGCCAGCCTTATTTTTTTGTCATTTTTTGTATGGTTGTTCAATAAATTAGATGAAAGGAGGGATTCTATGAGATTAAGCGAACTGAGTGGAAAAGAAATTGTAGATGTTAAGCGAGCAGAGCGTTTGGGTATTTTAGGGCAAACAGATCTTGAAATTAATGAACATACGGGACAAATTAATGCGCTTATTATTCCATCTGTGAAGTGGTTTGGGTTTCGAAAACAAGGAGATGAAGTGCGAGTGCCGTGGGGGAATATTGAAAAAATTGGTACAGATATGGTGATTGTAAATGTCCAGCGGCTAGAAGATATAAATAATGAGTCAACAAAATAAGAAACGAGATGCTTCCTGCATCTCGTTTCTTTTATTTTCAGGGATAAAGATTCACCGATTCCTGTGTGTTTACATAGTATGTTGAAGAAAAGCAATAGGCATTCTAGGGCGTAATGATAGCACTTTACATCTCGATGGTTTAAGCGAAGGATACATCTATTTAATGTTAAAGAAGGTGAAAATGAAACATGTTAACGGATTTGCACATAGCTGTAATTGGCGGTGATGCTAGGCAGCTTGAAGTCATTCGAAAATTAATTCAATTAGATGCAAAAACCTCTCTTATTGGTTTTGATCAGCTAGATCATGGTTTTACAGGTGCGACGAAATATCAGATAGAGGAGCTGGATTTTTCAGATGTTGACGCCATCATCCTTCCCGTGCCTGGAACAAATCACGAAGGGCAAGTAGATACTATTTTTTCAAATGAAAAAGTAGTGTTGACTGAAGAAATACTTAAAAAAACGCCTGAGCACTGCATTATTTATTCTGGTATTAGCAATGGGTATTTAAATGAATTAGTCAAAACGACAAACCGTAAACTCGTTCAGCTATTTGAGCGTGATGATGTAGCAATTTATAACTCTATTCCTACTGTTGAAGGTACCATCATGCTTGTTATTCAACATACGGATTTTACCATTCACGGTTCAAATATTTCTGTCCTAGGTTTAGGAAGAGTAGGAATGAGCGTGGCGAGGTCCTTTGCTGCACTTGGTGCCAATGTAAAAGTAGGAGCTAGAAAATCTGAACATTTAGCACGTATTGCTGAAATGGGTTTGCAACCTTTCTATCTTTCTGAACTCGATAAAGAAATTGCTGATAGTGATATATGTATTAACACCATTCCATACCCCATCTTAACGGCTAAGACATTATCTAATGTCCCGACCCATGCGCTCATTATTGATTTAGCTTCAAAGCCTGGAGGAACCGATTTCCGCTATGCAGAAAAACGAGGAATTAAAGCTATTTTAGCACCTGGTCTTCCAGGAATTGTGGCTCCAAAAACAGCAGGTCAGATTGTCGCTAATGTATTAGTGAATTTATTAAAAGACGCTGCGGATGCAAGAGAGGAGAAAAAATAATGTCATTAAAAGGTAAAAGAATAGGATTCGGCTTGACGGGATCTCACTGTACGTATGATGCGGTTATGCCGGAAATTGAAAAGCTTGTTAATTTGGGAGCAGAAGTGTTACCGGTTGTTTCTTACACTGTACAATCCACAAATACTCGTTTTGGAGATGGTGAAGACTGGGTGAAGAAAATTGAGGAATTAACGGGTCACGCCGTCATCAATACAATTGTAAAAGCAGAGCCTTTAGGACCAAAAATTCCGCTTGATTGTATGGTGGTTGCCCCAATCACTGGGAATACGATGAGTAAGTTTGCGAATGCAATGACTGAATCTCCGGTACTCATGGCAGCTAAAGCAACGCTTCGTAATAATAAGCCGGTGGTACTGGGAATTTCGACTAATGACGCACTAGGGCTAAATGGTGTAAACTTAATGAGGCTAATGGCGACTAAAAATATTTATTTTATTCCATTTGGTCAAGATGACCCGGTGCTTAAGCCGAATTCAATGGTAGCGCGTATGACGATGTTATCAGACACGGTGTACGCAGCGCTTGAAGATAAACAGATTCAGCCTGTTATTGTCGAAAGGTTCCGCGACGGTCAAGAGTCATAGGACATATATGCCTCTTGCTGTTGCATGAATCTATTCAATACTGCGGCTGTAAGAGAACTCTCAATCTCAAAGAAGAGAAGATTTTAAAAATCTTCTCTTCTTTGACGCAATGAAGCATAATAATATGTTAAAATAGTCAGTATATGCAGATAAATGTTGAGTAGTTGAAAATTGTTGGAGGCGGTATTAAAATGACAAGAGAATTACATGTAGCAGTAGTAGGAGCAACAGGTGCAGTAGGACAACAAATGATTAAAACCCTACAGGAGCGTAATTTTCCAGTTGGTAAATTAACGTTATTATCTTCAGCTCGTTCAGCTGGTAAAAAAGTGTTGTTTAACGGAGAAGAAGTTGTTGTGCAAGAAGCAACTCCTGATAGCTTTGAAGGCGTAGACATTGCTTTATTCAGTGCAGGCGGGAGCATTTCAAAAGCACTTGCACCAGAGGCAGTAAAACGCGGAGCAATCGTTGTAGACAACACAAGCGCTTATCGAATGGATGAAAATGTCCCGTTAGTTGTGCCGGAAGTGAATGAAGAAGCATTACACGCACATAACGGAATCATTGCTAATCCAAACTGCTCTACAATTCAAATGGTTGCAGCATTACAGCCATTACGCGAAACATACGGCTTATCTAAAGTGCTAGTATCAACGTATCAAGCCGTTTCTGGAGCAGGCGCTGCTGCAATTAATGAATTAAAAGAACAAGCTAAAGCTATTTTAGAAGAAAAAGAGTTTACACCGGAAATTTTACCGGTTGGTGGAGATAAAAAACATTATCAAATTGCTTTTAATGCCATTCCGCAAATTGATAAATTTCAAGATAACGGTTTTACATTTGAAGAAATGAAAATGATTAATGAAACGAAGAAAATTATGAGCATGCCTGAATTGCCAGTAGCTGCTACTTGTGTTCGTCTACCGGTTGTAACAGGTCATTCAGAGTCAGTGTACATTGAAATTGAAAAAGACGGTGTAACGGTAGCTGATGTGAAAAATTTATTGGCTGATGCACCTGGTATCGTATTGCAAGATGATCCAGAAAATCAAGTATATCCAATGCCAGCAGATTGTGTAGGTAAACGAGATGTGTTTGTCGGCCGTATTCGTAAAGATTTAGATCGCGATAACGGTTTCCATATGTGGATCGTTTCTGATAACTTGTTAAAAGGTGCAGCTTGGAATTCTGTACAAATTGCAGAATCACTTATTAAGCTTAGCTTAGTAAAATAAGCGCAACCAGAGTGTCTCGGAACATGATGAGGTGTAAGTATGAAAATAATCGTCCAAAAATTTGGAGGAACTTCCGTTCGTAACGAAGAAGGAAGAGCGAGAGCAATTTATCATTTAAATAATGCTTTAAGTGAGGGTTACAAAGTAGTCGTTGTTGTATCGGCAATGGGACGAAAAGGTGAGCCGTATGCAACGGATACATTGCTTTCACTTGTTGATGGAAATAAAGCGTCTCTTAATAAACGTGAGCTTGATATGCTTATGGCATGCGGAGAATTAATTTCATCGGTTGTGTTTACGAATTTATTAAACGAAAATGGTATTAAAGCTACAGCATTAAACGGTGCACAGGCTGGGTTTGTGACGAATGATGATTTTACCAATGCCAAGATACTAGAAATGAAATGCGACCGTTTGTTAAAAGAATTAGAAGAATATGATGTCGTTGTTGTAACAGGCTTTCAAGGGGCAACTACTGAAGGTGATACAACAACACTTGGACGCGGAGGTAGCGATACATCTGCTTCAGCTTTAGGTGCAGCTCTTATGGCTGATTACATTGACATTTTCACGGATGTAGAAGGTGTGATGACAGCGGACCCGCGTATTGTAGAAGATGCAAGACCGCTATCCGTTGTCACATATAACGAAATATGCAACATGGCTTATCAAGGTGCAAAAGTAGTTCACCCACGTGCCGTAGAGATTGCCATGCAGGCAAAAGTACCGATGCGCGTCCGTTCCACGTATGCTGATTCAGCAGGTACGCTCGTTACATCTCAAGGTGAAGCACAGCAGCGTGGAAGTGATGTGCAAGAACGCCTTGTAACAGGCATCGCGCACGTATCCAACGTCACTCAAATTAAAGTTTTTAGTAAAGAAGGCCATTATGATACGCAAGCAGAAGTATTCAAAGCAATGGCACAAGAAAAAATCAGCGTAGATTTTATCAATATTTCACCGAAGGGTGTTGTATATACGGTAACAGATGAAGCAACTGACAAAGCGATTGATGTGCTTCATGCGCTAGGGTATGAGCCGGCTGTTATTCGCAACTGTGCCAAAGTGTCAACGGTTGGAGCAGGAATTGCAGGGGTGCCTGGTGTTACATCTAAAATTGTTATAGCCCTTTCTGGCGAAGGTATTCAGATTTTACAATCTGCTGACAGCCATACGACGATTTGGGTGCTTGTAAAAGAAGAGGATTTAAAGAAAGCCGTTAATGCTCTTCATGGTGCCTTTGACTTGTCAAAAGCACCGCAAAAGAGATAAACTACATGTTCCGTTAGCTATAAGCTAACGGTTCATTACATGAATAGGGATAACGCAATTTCAAGGAGTGAAAACATGATTGATTTTGGGAAAGTCGCAACAGCGATGGTAACGCCTTTTGATCATAAAGGAAATATTGATTTTGAAAAAACAACGCAGCTTATTAACTATTTAATCAGCAACGGTTCGGATGCGTTGGTTATTGCAGGAACAACGGGTGAATCTCCTACGCTTTCAACAGAAGAAAAGCTGGCGCTGTTCCGCCACTCAGTAAAGGTAGTAGATGGCCGTGTACCTGTTGTTGCAGGTACAGGAAGCAACAATACGTATGCATCAATTGAATTAACGAAAAAGGCAGAAGAAATCGGCGTAGATGCGATTATGATTGTAGCACCTTATTATAATAAGCCAAATCAGGAAGGCTTATATCAGCACTTTAAAACAATTGCTGAAAGTACAGAGCTGCCTGTCATGTTATACAATATTCCAGGGCGATCCGTGATCAATATGTCTGTTGATACAATTGTACGCCTAGCTGAACTGCCGAATGTTGTAGCGTTAAAAGATGCAAGCGGAGACCTTGACGCAATGACAGCTATTATCGCACAAACAAGCGATGATTTTGCTTTATACAGCGGTGATGATGGCTTAACACTACCGGTATTAGCAATTGGAGGAACTGGCATTATTTCTGTTGCCGCTCACGTTATTGGAAATGAAATGCAAGAGATGGTTAAGTTGTATGAGTCAGGAAATCCGAAAGAAGCAGCAAAAATTCATCAGCGTATTGTACCTGTTATGAAATCTCTTTTTGCGGCTCCAAGTCCAACGCCTGTTAAAACAGCTTTACAGCTAAAAGGATTAGACGTAGGATCGGTACGATTACCTTTAGTTCCGTTAACGGAAGAAGAACGCCAAACGTTAGTCAGCACATTAAATACGCTATAAGCTACAAGTATGTTTTTTAAACGTCTCTTCATTGACCGTATATACGAGTCGATGAAGGGACGTTTTTTTTTTTATAAGATAATAGAAGAGCAGATGACGGAAATAGACGAATGAAATTTCTTGTATTCCAATTCTTACTTCAGTTATAATGTAAGCAAATGAAATTGTACGGGTGAAAGTAAGTAGGAGGAGCTTATGGTACTAGAAAAGACAGAAAATATTAAAATTTCAGCCTTGGGTGGAGTCGGAGAGCTTGGAAAAAACATGTATGTGGTGGAAATCAATGAAAACATATATGTGTTAGATGCAGGATCAAAGTTTCCGGGAGGAGAAATGTTGGGAATTGATATTGTCATTCCGGACATTACATATTTAGTAGAAAATCAGCAGAACGTAAAAGGCATATTTGTTACTCATGGACACGAAGAGCAAATTGGCGCTATTCCCTTTATACTTCAAAAATTGGATGTGCCTGTATATGGTACAGAATTAACGCTAGCACTTATCAAAGAAAAGTTAAAAGAGTATGGAATTAAAAAATATGAAGCTTTACATCCTATCACTTCGTCAACGGTTTTATCGTTTGATGGAGTGGATATTTCATTTTTCAGAACGCAGCACAGTATACAAGATTCAGTCGGCATTTGTTTACAAACAAATCAAGGTGCGATTGTATATACAGGTGATTTTAAATTTGATCAAAATTCAGTCAGCATTCAAAGCGCTGATATCGGAAAAATGGCTGCCATTGGGGAAAAAGGCGTACTGTGTTTGCTTTCAGACAGTACAAATGCGGATAAGCCAGGCTACACAGTTTCCGAAGCCGTCATCGGACAAAATATTACCGACGCTTTTTATAAAAGCAAAGGTCGAATCATTGTTGCTGCATACAGTTCCAATCTGCACCGTATTCAGCAAATCATTCATGCCGCATATCAGCACGGCCGTAACCTGATCGTTATGGAAAAAAGTATGCTGAAAATCATTGATATTGCAGCAAAACTTGGACATTTGCAGCTGCCTGAGGATTTAATTGTTCCTGTACAAAAGCTAAAAGATCTTCCAGAACATGAAACGGTTATTTTAACAACAGGTCATCACGGAGAGCCGATTTTAGGTCTTACTCGAATGGCTAAACAGTCCCATAAATTTATTCAAATCAAACAAGATGATACGGTCTTGCTGGCTGCTACACCTGTGGCGGGGCACGAAACGACCTTTTCAAAAACAATTGACGTCATCTTTCGTTTAGGAGCAAGCGTAGTGTTTGCTCAGAAAAAAGTGCAGGCTTCCGGACACGGCAGTCAAGAAGAATTAAAATTTATGATTAACTTAACAAAGCCGAAATATGTCATGCCTGTGAATGGAGAGTATCGAAAACAAAAAGCTTATGCAAAGCTGGCCGGTCAATTAGGATTATCAGAAGATCATATTTGTTTGCTTGAAAAAGGTGAGCGAGTTGAATTTAAAGATGCTCGCATGTACCCTAGCGGTTCTATTCAAGCGGGAAATACGCTCATTGATGGACTAGGCGTCGGTGATATTGGAAATATCGTTCTGAGAGATCGCAGGCTGCTGTCACAGGACGGAATCTTAACGGTAGTAGTGACGATTAATAAACGCCAAAAAACAGTAGTAGCGGGGCCAGAAATCATCTCCCGCGGATTCGTCTATGTAAGAGAATCAGAAAAGCTTTTAGAAGAAGCAACGAAGATTGTTCAGCAAATTTTAGAAAAGTGTATGGAAGACAAAGTAATCGAGTGGTCTTCATTAAAATTAAAAATGAGAGAAAGTTTAAATCAATTTTTATATGAAAAAACCCGTCGTAAACCGATGATTTTACCGATTATCATGGAAATCTAATGTGAAGCCTTCCCGCTGGGAAGGCTTTTTATTTGCAGCTGATGCGGATGTAATAACCATGAGAAGTTCATACTACTACTATCAATAAGTGAAAGGAGTTAGAATATGTTTGAAAATAACGAAAGATTACATTCTGATGAAGCGCCTCAGCAGCCTAATAAAAATGAAGAAAGCAAGGGCGGAATATTAGATAAAATTCAACAATTAGGACAGACCAACGTGGCTCAGCTTCCTCAGGATTCTAATATTCACTGTTTAACGATTGTAGGACAAATCGAAGGGCACATGCAGCTGCCTCCTCAAAACAAAACGACAAAATATGAGCATGTCATCCCGCAAATTGTGGCGATCGAACAAAATCCAAAAATTGAAGGATTGCTTATTATCTTGAATACAGTAGGTGGAGATGTAGAAGCGGGTCTTGCAATTGCTGAAATGATTGCTTCGTTATCCAAGCCTTCTGTGTCCATTGTGTTAGGAGGCGGACATTCAATCGGTGTTCCAATTGCGGTTTCAACTGATTATTCGTATATTGCCGGTACAGCGACCATGACCATTCATCCTATTCGCTTAACGGGTCTTGTTATTGGTGTACCGCAAACATTTGAATACTTAGATAAAATGCAAGAGCGCGTGATTAACTTTGTGAGAGAACATTCTCATATTTCAGAAGAAAAGTTTAAAGAACTTATGTTTTCAAAAGGGAACTTAACGCGTGATATCGGGACAAATGTAGTTGGCGGAGATGCTGTTTCATACGGGTTAATTAACGAAGTAGGCGGAGTTGCTCAAGCGATCAAAAAATTGAATGAACTGATTGAGCAAGGACGTCAGAATGAAGAGCAGCTGCTGCAATGATTTTGTATACAATGATGCCGCAAGAACTGATCTTTCAGCAGTCTTATCATCAAGAACAATCTCAGCCAAAGCTTATTAACCATAATGGAATCCCGGTTATTGTTGAAGAAAATGAACAAAAGCAACAGCAAATTGTGAGGATTTTAAGCACGAATCCTCAAGATTATTTGAATGAAAATTATTATCCTGGTCAAATTTTGTCGTAAGGATTTCAGTATAATTATGGTGAATATGGTATAATGAATATGATGAAGAAGGCAGCCGCTGTATTGGCTGCTTTTTTATTCAACTGATAAAAGAAACAAAATCAACATAGGGTGTTGGACGTTGATTGGAGTGGAAAAATGGCAAAGAAAAAACGAAGAGGTCAAATAAAAAAGGATGAATGGAAACGCATATTACGCTTTGAGCTTATTGGCTTATTTTTATTAGCGTTAACGTTAATTGCCATGGCAGGACTTGGTGCTGTAGGACAGGCTCTTGTACTAGTGGTCCGCTTATTTATTGGTGAATGGTATATGCTGTGTTTAATCGGGATGGTTGTTTTATCTGTTTATATTATTTGGAAAAGAGAAATGCCTCCTTTAGTGACGCGGCAGCTTATCGGTACATATCTCATTATTTTATCTATTTTACTTTTTAGTCATGTGACGTTATTTGAAAATTTATCAAAAAACGGAACGTTTACAGATCCGTCTGTCATTATGAACACGTGGGATTTGTATATGCTCGAAGCGACGGGCCAATCGAATCACAGTGATTTAGGCGGAGGGATGATTGGTGCTATTATGTTTGCCATGTTCTACTATCTGTTTGATAGCTTAGGAACAGAACTTATCGCTGCCTTGCTTATTGTGATTGGGGTACTGCTTATCACCGGACGTTCGCTTCACGAAACGGTATTAAAACTTCTGTCGCCTCTAGTGAATTTTTTAACAACGGAGTTAAAAGAAGGCTGGCAAGATATTCAGACGTGGAAACATAAGAAGAAAAAAGCTCCTAAAACAACAAAAAAGAGACGCCAAGAAAAAGCTGTTCAAGAACCCGAAGAAAGCATGAAAATAGAAGTAGAAGCACCTTCGCCGCCAATTATTGAACACTTTGACTACGGAGAGGAAGAGTCTAGTCAATCTCCTGCTGCTCCTGAATCTCCGGTGCCGCCGGTTATGGAATCGAAGCCTGTAGCTGCTGCACCGCAACAGCCAAGGCCGCAAAAGGAACAGGAAGAAGAAAAAGCTCCTATGATTACATTTACTGAAACGGAAAATAAAGAGTATGAGCTTCCTCCTATCAAGCTATTAACGATGCCAAAGAAAAGCAACCAGGCAAAAGAGCATAAAAACATTTATAAAAATGCCGAAAAACTTGAAAAAACGTTTCAAAGTTTCGGCGTAAAAGCAAAAGTGGCAAAAGTTCACCTTGGACCAGCTGTTACAAAATATGAAGTATATCCTGATGTAGGAGTAAAAGTAAGTAAGATTGTCAATTTAAGTGATGACCTAGCACTTGCATTAGCTGCCAAAGATATTCGGATTGAAGCTCCAATTCCCGGGAAATCAGCGGTAGGAATTGAAGTGCCGAACGAAGAAGTAGCGATGGTTTCACTTAGAGAAGTACTTGAAGCAACTGAAAATAACCGACCGGATAAAAAGCTATTAGTTGGTTTAGGAAGAGATATTTCAGGCGAAGCTGTGCTAGCAGAGCTTAATAAAATGCCTCATATGCTTGTAGCAGGGGCAACAGGAAGCGGAAAAAGTGTGTGTATCAACGGTATTATTATTAGTATTTTAATGAGAACAAAGCCTCATGAAGTAAAATTAATGATGATTGACCCTAAAATGGTTGAGCTGAATATGTACAATGGTATTCCGCATTTATTGGCTCCTGTCGTAACAGATCCGAAAAAAGCTTCTCAAGCCTTAAAGAAAGTTGTAAGTGAAATGGAGCGACGTTATGAGCTATTTTCACACAGCGGAACGAGAAACATTGAAGGATATAACGATTTAGTAAAACGTATGAATGATGATGGAGACGCCGATGCAAAACAGCCGACTCTTCCTTATATTGTGGTAATTGTCGATGAGTTGGCTGACTTGATGATGGTTGCTTCATCTGACGTCGAAGATTCGATCACACGTCTTGCTCAAATGGCTCGTGCTGCCGGCATTCATTTGATTATTGCTACACAGCGACCATCAGTAGATGTTATTACTGGGGTTATTAAAGCAAACATTCCTTCCCGAATCGCTTTTAGTGTATCTTCACAAACTGACTCTCGTACGATCTTAGATATGGGAGGAGCTGAGAAGCTTCTAGGAAGAGGAGATATGCTGTTCATGCCTGTTGGAGCTTCAAAACCTGTGCGTGTGCAAGGTGCCTTTTTATCAGATGAAGAAGTAGAAGAGATTGTTGATTTTGTAATTGCACAGCAAAAAGCACAGTATCAAGAAGAAATGATTCCAACCGATGCTCCTGAACAAGTCGATGATTTTACAGATGAGCTATATGACGAAGCGGTTCAGCTTGTAGCAGAAATGCAAACAGCTTCTGTTTCCATGCTCCAGCGACGCTTTCGAATTGGCTATAACCGGGCTGCACGCTTAATTGATGCCATGGAAGAGCGTGGAGTGGTGGGACCTTATGAAGGAAGTAAGCCGCGTTCCGTGCTGATTTCTCAGCAAAATGAGGATGTTGGATCTTAATAATTTTCATAAAAAAGATGACTTGCATATGTGCAAGTCATCTTTTTTATGAAACGAAAGAGAGGAAGAATAGTATCATACAAAAATATGTCATGCTAAATAAATGAAATAAAAACGAATATTAAAAAATTTAATGACTAAAATGTTTGGTTTTTATCTAATATTAGAAGAAAAGCAGGTTGTTAGGTATGCTGACATTAAAAAATAACAAAAATTCATTTTTTTAAAAAAATATTAAAAATTTTAATAAAAAATTAATATAGCCTATTTATTTATCTGTCGAAAAATGATATATTATTTTCGATTAAGTAGTCGAACATCAGAGGTCTGATGACTTTTTAATATGGAGGAAGAGTGATGTCTATACGTGCGGATAATCGGCACTTGTATTTACAAGTGATTGATAAAATTAAACAAAATATAGAAAAAGGAATTTTTAAAGAAAAGGAAAGACTCCCTTCAGAGTTTGATTTATCAAAGCAGCTAGGGGTTAGCCGCGCAACGCTACGTGAGGCACTTCGCATATTAGAAGAAGAGAATATTATTGTTCGCAGACACGGCGTGGGAACATTTGTCAACACGAAGCCTGCTTTTTTGTCAGGGATTGAGCAATTAAATAGTATAACACATATGATTGAACAAGCCGGTATGAAGGCCGGAACAATCTTCTTATCTTCTCAAATACAAGAGTTGTCTGAAAATGATTTAACACGTTTTGCTTGCGGCGAAGACGAACAGATTTTATTTGTTGAACGGGTGAGAACGGCAAACGGAGAGCCGGTTGTATATTGCATGGACAAGGTTCCTCAAAAAATATTGCCTGAAAATTTCGAATATAAACAAGAGTCTTTGCTAGAAATTCTTGAAAAACAAGCAGGAAAGCACATTTCATACGCCGTGGCAAACATTGAGCCTCTAGGCTATCATGAAAAAGTTTCTCCTATTTTACAATGCGAGCCAGAAACCGCTTTGCTTGTGCTGAAACAAATGCATTATGACCAGTATGATGAACCCATTTTATATTCCATCAATTATTTTAAAGCAGATCAATTTAGTTTCCAAGTACTGCGTAAACGCGTCTAGTTTTTTTATGGTTAAATGTCAGAAAATTTACAACTATTCAACATTGTCCTTTTAAGGAGGTGTCAACTGTAGGTCACAAGGACGAAATAGAAAATTGGCTTTATACTTTTAAAACTATTCAGGGGGTTAAAACATGTTAAAACGTAAAACGGGACTTGCATTATCACTAGTATTAGCGGCAGGAACACTTTTAAGCGCGTGTGGCTCAGACGACGCAGGTAAGAGCGGCGGAGATAAAAAAGCGGCGGATTTTAAAGTGGGAATGGTAACAGATACGGGCGGGGTAGATGACAAATCGTTTAACCAATCTGCTTGGGAAGGTCTTACAAAGTTTGGGAAAGGCAACGGACTTGATGAAGGGACTGGATATAAATATTTGCAGTCTACAAAAGCATCTGAATACGAGAGCAACCTTTCTAAATTTGCTGAGAGTGGCTATAACTTGACGTATGGAATCGGCTTTTTGTTAAAAGAAGATATTAAAAAAGCAGCAAAGCAGTATCCAGATGCTAACTTTGCATTAGTAGACGATACGCTAAAGTCAGAGAACTTAGATAACGTGGCAAGCATTCTATTTAAAGAAGAGCAAGGCTCTTTCTTAGTAGGTGTAGTGGCAGCTAAACAAACGAAAACGAACAAAATCGGCTTTATCGGAGGTGTTGAATCTCCATTAATCAAGAAGTTTGAAAATGGATTTAAAGCAGGTGTTAAATCTGTAAACCCAGATGCTGAAGTTATCTCTCAATATGCAGAAAGTTTTAACTCTCCAGAAAAAGGTTCAGCTATTGCTTCTACCATTTACAGCAAAGGCGCTGATATTATTTATCAAGCGGCTGGCGGCACTGGAAACGGCGTATTTACAGAAGCTAAAAACCGTTCAAAAGGCGGTAAGGACAAAAAGGTTTGGGTAATTGGAGTCGACCGCGATCAGCATGAAGAAGGTATGCCTGAAAACGTAACGTTAACTTCGATGGTTAAACGCGTTGACTTGGCTGTAGAAGATGTTGCCAAAAAAGCAATGAACGACAAATTCCCAGGTGGTAAAGAAGTTGTGTTTGGCTTAAAAGAAGACGGAGTAGGAATTGCTCCATCACAAGATAATGTAAGCAAAGATGCGTTAAAAGCAGTTGATGAGTATAAGCAAAAAATTCTAAACGGTGACATTACAGTGCCTCAAACGGATAAAGAATTTAAAGAGTTTGAAAAAACGCTTAAAAAATAAGCTGACGTCTGTTAAGCAATGATTATATGAGTATAAAAGGCTAGTGAAAACTAGCCTTTTTCATAGCCAAAAAACGGAAGACAGAATTCTGTAGCACGCAGAAATAGGGAGTGAAAGCAGTGGAATATGTTATTGAAATGCTAGATATTCGCAAAGAGTTTCCCGGTATTGTTGCTAATGACAATATTACACTCCAAGTGAAAAAGGGAGAAATACATGCTTTGTTAGGAGAAAATGGTGCGGGTAAATCAACGCTGATGAACGTTTTATTTGGACTTTATCAGCCTGAAAAAGGGCAGATTCGTGTAAACGGCCAAGAAGTGAAAATCACGGATCCTAACGTGGCGAATGACTTAGGAATTGGTATGGTTCATCAGCATTTTATGCTCGTTCAAAACTTTACAGTAACAGAAAATATTATTCTTGGAAACGAACCGACACGAACGGGAAAAATTAATATTAAAAAAGCAGCTCAAGATATTCAAGAGCTTTCAAATCAATATGGATTATCGGTAGATCCATATGCAAAGATTCAAGATATTTCAGTCGGCATGCAGCAGCGAGTGGAAATTTTAAAGACGCTTTACAGAGGAGCGGACATTCTTATTTTTGATGAACCTACTGCCGCCTTAACACCTCAGGAAATTACGGAATTAATTCAAATTATGAAAAAGTTAATTAAAGAAGGAAAGTCAATTATTTTAATTACACATAAATTAAAAGAAATTATGTCAGTGTGTGATCGCTGTACAATTATCCGAAAAGGCGTCGGGGTTGGCACGGTAAATGTGCAAGAGACCACCCCTGATGAACTTGCTGCTTTAATGGTAGGAAGAGAAGTACATTTTAAAACTGAAAAGAAAACAGCGACTCCAAAAGAAGCTGTGTTAACAATAAAAGAATTAGTAGTAGAAGACAGCCGAGGAGTAGAGGCTGTAAGTTCACTTGATCTAAGCGTTCGGGCAGGCGAAATTGTAGGCATCGCGGGTGTAGATGGGAATGGGCAAACAGAGCTGATTGAGGCAATTACGGGTCTAAGAAAAATAAAGTCAGGCTCGGTCACATTAAAAAATCAAGAATTGTCTACGTTATCCACTCGTAAAATTATGGAGTCAGGAATAGGACATATTCCGCAGGATCGTCATAAGCACGGACTGGTATTAGATTATACAATAGGTGAAAATATTGGCCTTCAAACGTATTATCAAAAGCCGATGTCTAAATCAGGTATTTTGAATTATAAAGAGATGTATAAAAAGGCAAAAGAGTTAATTGCAGAATATGATGTGCGAACGCCTAGTGAATATACACAAGCGCGATCGCTATCGGGCGGAAATCAGCAAAAAGCCATTATTGCCCGTGAAGTAGACCGCAGTCCGGAACTATTAATTGCAGCTCAGCCAACGAGGGGGCTGGATGTAGGGGCCATTGAATTTATTCATAAAAAGCTGATTGAAGAACGAGATAAAGGACGAGCAGTGCTGCTCGTTTCGCTAGAACTAGATGAAGTGATAAATCTAAGCGATTGCATTGCGGTTATTTATGAAGGGAAAATAGTCGACATTGTAGATCCAAAAGAAACGAATGAACAAGAGTTAGGCTTATTAATGGCAGGCGGTACGCGTGAGAAAGCGGGTGGAACAGCATGAATAAACTTGTGAAAAATGAACGTGTAATGATGATTTTGATTCCCGTTATATCGGCCATATTAGGACTCATTGCGGGAGCGGTTATTATGTTACTAGGCGGCTATGATCCAATGCTTGGCTATCAATCTCTTTTTGACGGGATGTTTGGAACGCCAAAAGCCATTGGAGAAACGATTCGTGCCATGACTCCTCTTGCTCTGGCTGGTATCGCGGTTGCGTTTGCTTATAAAACCGGTCTCTTTAACATTGGAGTAGAAGGACAGCTTTTAGTAGGCTGGTTGGCTTCAGTATGGGTTGGGTATGCGTTTGATTTACCAGCAGTCATTCATATTCCTTTAGCTGTATTAGCAGCAGCTGTAGCTGGAGCAGTTTGGGCGTTTATTCCAGGATTTTTAAAAGCAAAATTTCATGTTCATGAAGTAATTGTTTCCATTATGATGAACTATATTGCTCTTTATACAACGAGCAGCTTAATCCGTACGTATTTATATGCGGGTAATGAAAAATCGTATGATATTAAAGAATCGGCATCTTTAGCATCAAGCTTTTTAGCACAGTTAACCAATAACTCCCGCCTTCATTACGGTATTCTTATTACCATCGCTGCAGCCGTCGTAATGTGGTTTATTTTGAATAAAACAGCTAAGGGCTTCGAGCTAAGAGCTGTTGGTTTTAATCAACATGCTTCACAGTATGCAGGAATGAATGTAGGCCGAAATATTGTATTGTCCATGGCCATTTCAGGCGCTTTTGCCGGACTTGCCGGGGCAATGGAAGGGCTTGGAACATTTCAGTATATGGGCACATTCACTGCCTTTACAGGTACGGGGTTTGACGGTATCGCCGTAGCCCTTTTAGGAGCTAACAGCGCAATTGGGATTTTATTAGCTTCATTCTTTTTCGGAGGATTGCAAACTGCGGCTCCTCAAATGAACTTTATGACAGGCGTACCGTCTGAATTAATTCAAATTGTCATTGCGCTTATTATCTTTTTTGTTGCATCTAGTTATTTAATTCGCTGGGTGCTTGGCCGTGCAGGCAAGGGGGGAGCAAAATGAACTTCTTAGAGGTGTTAGCCATTATTATTCCAGCGGCGCTTTATTCAGCTGCACCGCTTATCTTTACCGCGCTCGGAGGGATATTTAGTGAACGTTCCGGAGTTGTAAACATCGGATTAGAAGGGCTGATGATGTTTGGCGCATTCACAGGTATTGTTTCAACCCTTTTACTTCAGGATTCATTGGGTGCTTGGGCCCCTTGGGTAGCGATAGTAATTGCGGCGGTTGTTTGCGCTGTGTTCTCGCTGATTCATGCTGTTGCAAGCATTACATTAAAAGCAGATCAAACTGTAAGTGGTGTAGCGCTGAATTTTCTAGCTGCGGGTCTTTCAATCTTTTTAATCAAAAAGATTTTTGGAAAAGGACAAACAGATTTTATCCAATTCCGTATCGATAAAGTAAGTATTCCAGGTCTATCAGACATTCCAGTAATCGGTAAAATTCTGTTTTCGAATGTTCCTATTACGTCTTATATTGCAATTGCGCTAGCTTTTGCTGTATGGTACATCATTTATAAAACGCCGTTTGGTCTCCGTCTTCGTTCAGTTGGTGAACACCCAATGGCAGCAGACACGATGGGGATTAAAGTTGTGAGAATGCGTTACGTTGGCGTTATGATTTCCGGCATGTTCGCTGGAATCGGCGGAGCGGTGTATGCCACGTCTATCGCTACAAACTTTGCAGCGGGAACGATTGCTGGACAAGGGTTCCTTGCTATCGCAGCTATGATTTTTGGGAAATGGCATCCTATTGGTGCTTTAGGTGCAGCCATGTTTTTCGGATTAGCACAGTCTTTGAGTATCACGGGAGCTCAAATTCCAGTTATTCAAGATATCCCATCCGTCCTTTTAACCATTGCACCATACGTATTAACAATCTTAGCACTTACTGGTTTTGTAGGACGTGCTGAGGCTCCTAAAGCGCTAGGCGTTCCTTATGAAAAAGGCCGCCGCTAATAAATCCTCTATACGAGGTCTAACAATGACTAAAGTTGGATAAATATAGAAGGTGGAGACAAAGAAATCATATTCTTTTCTCCGCCTTTTTTCATTGAGAGAAAGAATATGAAAAGAAATGAGGAAGCGCGCGGCAAGTTACTTGAAAATGTTTCCTTGAATTCGATATAGTGGTTATAAGACTAAAATTAGCGTTAAAGATTCAAAATAGAAGTATTGTCTAGTTAATACATCAAAATTTAAAAGGAGGTTTATATATGAAATTATTGACTGAACAAAAACATGAACTAGAAGGATTGACTGTTCACACCATTCAAACAGCTAAGTACAAAACAAACACGTTCATTTTAAAACTAAATGCCCCTTTAGATAAGAAAACGGTGACAATGCGTGCCCTTTTACCTTATGTGCTTCAAAGCGCTACCGAGTCGCTGCCGTCTACGACAAAGCTTCGTACATATTTAGATGAGCTTTATGGTGCTACTTTACAAGTGGACTTAACAAAAAAAGGTGATAACCACGATATTACGATTCGCATTGATATAGCGAATGAAAAATATTTGAAAGATTCAACTCCGCTTTTGCAAAAAGCGTTAGCGCTTCTTGGCGATATTTTATTAAAGCCAGCAGTTGAAGGGGACTCTTTTTTAAAGGATATTATGACAAAAGAAAAGCGTTCTCTTCGTCAGAGAATTCAAGCCGTATTTGATGATAAAATGCGCTATGCTAATTTAAGACTAGTCGAAGAAATGTGTAAGGAAGAACCTTACTCTTTACATGTAAACGGTCAAATTGACGACGTGGAAGAAATTACGGGTGAAAGCTTGTACGCCTACTATCAGCAGGTGTTAAAAGAAGATGCTATTCACCTTTATGCTATTGGAGATTTGCAAGTCGAAGAGGTTTTACAAACAGTAAAAGAAACATTTACTTTACCAAAGCGCGAGCAAAAAGACATTGAAGATTCTATTACGTCTAAAGATATCTCAAAAGTAAATGAAGTGGTGGAAAAACAAGAAGTAAAACAAGGGAAATTAAATATTGGCTACCGCACAAATGTTGTATACGGAGATAGACAGTATTTTGCTCTGCAAGTATTTAACGGTATATTCGGAGGTTTCTCACATTCTAAGCTATTTATCAATGTGCGTGAAAAAGCAAGCTTAGCCTATTATGCCGCTTCGAGGGTAGAAAGTCATAAGGGATTACTGATGGTCATGTCGGGTATTGATGCTAAAAATTACGACCAAGCCGTTACCATTATTAAAGAACAAATGCAGGAGATGAAGCAAGGGTCGTTTACAGACGGCGAAATCGCTCAAACGAAAGCCGTCATTCACAATCAGCTACTTGAAACGGTGGATACTCCACGAGGACTAGTAGAGGTTATGTATCATAATGAATTAACAGGCAAAGACATTTCGATTGACGAATACTTAAAGCATATTGATGCGGTATCTAAGCAGGAAATTATTAAAGTGGCTGAGAAAATTGAAATGGATACAATTTATTTCTTAACAGGAACGGGCGGTGAAGAAAATGGAGAAAATTGAATTTTCGCAGCTTCAGGAACAGCTGTATCATGAAAAAATGGACAATGGGCTGCAGGTATATATTTTGCCAAAGCCGGAATTTAACAAAACGTTTGCTACCTTTACAACGAACTACGGATCGATTGACAATCAATTCGTACCACTAAATGAAAATGAAATGACAAAAGTTCCGGACGGAATCGCACACTTTTTAGAACATAAATTATTTGAAAAAGAAGACGGGGATGTCTTTCAGCAGTTTAGTAAACAAGGTGCTTCCGCCAATGCATTTACTTCTTTTACCCGCACAGCTTACTTATTCAGCTGTACGTCAAATTTTGAAGAAAACCTTGAAACATTAGTGGACTTTGTACAAGAGCCGTACTTCTCAGAAAAAACGGTCGAAAAAGAAAAAGGCATTATCGGTCAAGAAATTACAATGTATGATGACAATCCGGACTGGCGCTTGTATTTTGGCACCATTCAAAATATGTACAAAAACCACCCTGTTAAAATTGATATTGCCGGCACGATTGAATCGATTTCACATATTAATAAAGATTTGCTGTATACATGCTATGAAACGTTCTACCATCCAAGCAATATGCTGTTGTTCATTGTAGGTCCTGTTGATGCGGAAAAAGTAATGAAGCAAGTTCGAGACAATCAGCAGAAAAAAGATTATAAAGAAATCTCTGACATACAGCGTCATTTTGACGAAGAGCCTGAAACGGTGGATCAAGAAAAACAAGTATTAAAAATGCCGGTGCAGTCTTCTAAATGTATGGTGGGTCTAAAAGCGAAAAATCCGCAGCGTTCAGGCGGAGAAATGCTTAAATATGAGTTAGCAATGAATATTATTTTAGATTACGCATTTGGAAAAAGCTCTTCGTACTATGAGGAGTTATATGCAGACGGGCTCATTGATGAAACGTTTGCTTATGATTATACGGAGGAAAGAGGATTTGGTTTTGCTCTTATCGGAGGAGATACGGACCAACCGGAGCAGCTGTATGATCGAGTTAAACAAATTTTACTTGAAATGAAAACAAAATCACTAACAGAAGAGGAACTTGAGCGTATCCGTAAAAAGAAAATCGGCGGATTTTTACGTTCATTAAACTCACCTGAGTTTATCGCTAATCAGTTTACACGCTATGCATTTAATGATATGAATTTATTTGATATTGTTGAAACGCTAGAAAAACTGAAGGTGAACGAAATAAAAGATGTGCTAAACGAAATTATTGATGAAAAGAACTTTACGGTTTGTGAAGTAGTACCTAAATAAAGATGATTATTGCCAAAAAAGCTGATGTTCATCAGCTTTTTTGCATGTAAAGGAGAGAAGGTTATGGAGAAATTTGCCCTTGTGACAGGTGCAAGCGGAGGAATTGGCACAGCGATTGCTAAAAAATTGGCTGAGGATGGATATTCACTTATTTTGCACTATCATCAACGAAGAGACAAAATAGAGACTCTTGCACCTGAGCTGGCTGAAAAGGTAAAAACCGTGTTTACAGTACAAGCGGATTTATCATGTAAAGAGGGAGTGGAGAAGTTTTTAAAGGAAATCATTGTTCCGGTAGAAGTTATTATTCATAACAGCGGGCGAAGTGTGAGTGGGTTAATGACCGATACTGGGGAAAAGGAAACGGAAGAAATAATCTATCTTCATGTCACAGCCCCCTTTCTTATTACCAAAGCTTTATTACCTAAAATGATTAGTGCTAAAAGCGGACAAATCATCATGATTTCTTCCATTTGGGGACTTACAGGAGCTTCGTTTGAAGTCCTTTATTCCATGGTAAAAGGTGCACAAAATACGTTTGTAAAAGCTTTGGCGAAAGAGGTTGCACTAAGTGGGATTCGAGTAAATGGAGTTGCGCCCGGAGCGATTGAAACGGATATGATGGCAAGCTATTCAAAAGAAGAGGTCAAAGAGCTGGCTGAAGAGATCCCTTTAGGAAGAATAGGATATCCAAAAGAGGTGGCAGATGCGGTTTCATACTTAATATCTTCACGAGCTTCATACATAACGGGACAAATATTATCGGTTAATGGAGGTTGGCACATATAAAATGTGCATAAAATCAAAAACACGGTACAAACTATGATATGAATAAACCTTAAGGAGGGCTACTCATGTCAGTATTAGAAAACTGGGATAGCTGGAAAGATTTTTTAGGCGACCGTTTACATCATGCGCAAAACGAAGGAATGCAAGAAGAAGTTATTCATGATCTTGCTTATCAAATTGGTGGATATTTAGCAAACCAAGTTGATGCAAAAAATGATCAAGAGCGAATTTTAGCAGACCTTTGGAGCGTTGCTTCTAAAGAAGAGCAGCATGCGATTGCGAGCAGCATGGTGAAATTAGTTCAAAATAACGGATCAGTAAAATAAGTTATCGTTTCTAAAAAGGAGCTAATTCACCGCGTGTGGAAGCTCCTTTTTTCTTAGAAATAAATAGTACAAATAAATAAGCGCTTACATACATAACAATTGTAGAACTACTTGTCTTTAGGGTTTATAATATAATGGAAATCATTTATAGTTAAACTAGGTGAAAAAAAGGGGGCACCTCTCGAAGGCCAGCCAAGAAATGGGAGGGGTTTGATGGAGAAAATTGAGTGGTATTTAGAATATCAAATACAAAAAAATCGTCCGGGTCTTTTAGGTGATATTTCATCGCTTCTTGGAATGTTGTCAATTAATATTGTCACAATTAATGGAGTGGATGATATTCGCCGTGGATTATTGCTGCGCTGTGATTCACATGAGCAAATAGACAGGCTTGAATCTATTTTGAAAACAATGGATAATATCATTGTGACAAAAATGAGACCGCCTAAATTGCGTGATAAGTTAGCAGTGCGTCACGGTCGCTATATTCAGCGGGACGCAGATGATAAAAAGACGTTCCGTTTCGTAAGAGATGAATTAGGTTTGCTCGTAGATTTTATGGCGGAACTGTTTAAACAAGACGGTCATAAGCTTATCGGCATTCGAGGTATGCCGCGAGTAGGCAAAACCGAATCCATTGTAGCAGCTAGCGTATGTGCGAACAAAAGGTGGCTTTTTGTGTCTTCTACACTCTTAAAACAAACGATTCGCAGTCAGCTTATTGCTGACGAATACAACGCTGATAATATTTTTATTATTGACGGGATTGTATCGACAAAACGAGCGAATGAAAAGCACTGGCAGCTTGTTCGAGAAGTAATGAATGTACCCGCGACAAAAATTGTGGAGCATCCGGATGTATTTGTACAAAATACCGAGTATTCGTTAGATGATTTTGCCTACATTATTGAAATAAGAAACGACCCCAATGAGAAAATTACATATGAAATAATGGAAGGTCCTCAAATGTTTCAAGACGGTGGATTATCGATGTTTGATTTTTAGCATAATTGGTAGGTGTTAGCATTGACAGAGTTAGGACAAAGGTTAAGACAAGAACGAGAAAGCAAAGGATTGTCGTTAGAGGATTTACAAAAACTAACGAAAATTCAAAAACGCTATTTACTGGGCATTGAAGAAGGCAATTATGAGGTTATGCCAGGGAAATTTTACGTACGGGCGTTTATTAAGCAATACTGCGAAGCAATTGGGTTGGACACAGATGCTATTTTTGAAGAATACAAATCAGACATTCCTTCAACTCAAACAGAAGACATGCCGCAGCAGCTTTCGCGCGTCCGCAGCCGCAAAGAAATTCCTCAGCATGCAAAAGGAGTTTCAAAAGCATATGACTACCTTCCAACCGTTCTAGTGGTGGCGGGAGTTGTAGTTGTTGGGATTATTATTTGGGTAATCGCTCAAAATATCGTCTCGGATAAAAACAAGGAGCAGGCTAACCAAGAAGCTCCAAACAGTGAAGTTCAGCAGTCTAACACGCAGGAAGAAACGAATGAAACTACTGCAAAAAATGACAATAGCACGTCAGAAGATGACCAAAGTGCTGCTGATAAGAAAGAACAAGAAAAAGAAAAAGCCGCAAAAGAAAAAGCTGAGAAAGAAAAAGCTGAAAAAGAAAAGAAAGACAGCGGTAAACAAGAATACAAGGAAGTTCAAAAAACAGGTAGAAGTGCTACGTATGCTCTTTCCGGTACAGATGCATTTAATCTAGAAGTAACATCCACTCAAGCAGATACTTGGTTAGATGTGAAAAACGGAAAAGGAAATGCTTTCTTTAGCTCCATTCTAAAAAAAGGTGACACAAAAAAATTTGATTTGACGAAAGAAACTGAAGCTCGTGTCAACATCGGTTATTCACCTGGAGTAGAGTTAAAAGTAAATGGAAAAGCGGTTGACTTGCCGTTTGATTCATCCAAGCAAGTTCGACAAGTTGTAACGATTCAATATCAGCCGGCAGAAGCACAGTAAACAGACTGTTTTAAAAAGTGGTCAGGGTGTAAATAAAGATAATATGTGAATTAATTACTCATTCACGCTATAATAAAACCAAAGCCGTGCAAACAACTTCGTTTGCACGCTTTCAGTTTGTAACAGTAATTGGAGGCAGAAGAAGTGAACTTACCAAACAAGATTACCATTTCGCGAATTTTTCTAATTCCCGTATTCCTCATTTTTATGATGGTGCCGCTACCATTTGGCACAGTGGAGGCAGTAGGAAAAGAGATTCCGATCGCTCACCTATTAGGGGCAGCATTATTTATTATTGCATCTACAACAGACTGGATAGACGGATACTATGCCCGAAAGTACGATTTAGTCACGAACTTGGGCAAATTTTTAGATCCACTAGCAGACAAGCTATTGGTTTCAGCTGCGCTTGTAGCTATTGTTGACTTAGATTTAATTGCAGGTGCAGGATGGGCTGCTATCATCATTATTAGCCGTGAATTTGCTATCACAGGTTTAAGACTTGTACTAGCAGGGGAAGGGGAAGTTGTAGCAGCAAATATGTTAGGTAAAATTAAAACATGGACTCAAATTTTAGCTATTTCAGCTATTCTGTTGTACAACTTGCCTTTTGAATGGATTTCCATTCCATTTGCTAGCGTAATGCTTTGGATCTCAGTGATTTTTACGGTTATTTCAGGCTGGGACTACTTTGCTAAAAACAAACAGGCTTTTGTTAATTCAAAATAAGTAAGATGGAGATGATAGGATGAACGCTGAAATTATTGGAGTCGGTTCTGAGCTGCTGCTTGGACAAATTGCCAATACAAACGCTCAGTATTTATCGAAAAAATTAGCCGAACTTGGAATTAATGTTTACTATCATACGGTAGTAGGAGATAATGCACAGCGCTTAAAAGAAGTGATTGCTACAGCTCAAACGCGTGCAGAGTTAATTATTTTCACAGGCGGGCTTGGTCCTACAAAAGATGATTTAACAAAAGAAACAATTGCGAGTGTGCTAGGAGTAGAGCTGACAACAAATGCAGAAGCACTTGAAAGCATTGAAGCCTATTTCAAACAGTCAAATCGTATCATGACACCTAACAATAAAAAACAGGCAATTGTGCTGGAAGGTTCGGCAGTGCTCCCTAACGATTACGGAATGGCTCCAGGTATGGGGCTTACGGTAGAGGGAAAACACTATATGCTATTTCCGGGGCCGCCAAAAGAGCTCTATCCAATGTATGAATCATATGGTCAAGAATTTTTAGCTCAAAAGCTTGAATTAAAAGAAAGTATTGAATCACGCGTTCTTCGCTTTTTCGGAATAGGGGAATCACAGCTTGAAACTGAGATTGAAGATTTGCTTGATGCGCAAACAAACCCGACGATTGCGCCGCTTGCAGGGGATGGAGAAGTAACGCTCCGCTTAACTGCCAAGCATGCTGATGCCGCTGAAGCACAGCGCATGTTAGACGAAGTGGAAAAAACCATTTCAGAGCGCGTAGGCGAGTATTTGTATGGCTATGAAACAACTTCTTTACATAATGAATTGGTGAAAGAATTGAAGGCACAAGGATTAACGATTGCTTCGGCTGAAAGTTTAACCGGCGGTTTATTCAGCGAACGTCTAACAACTGTTTCAGGTGCTGGAGAAGCTGTAAAAGGCAGCCTGGTCGCCTATCATTATGAAATCAAGCAAAATATTCTCGGAGTGAGCGAACACACGCTGAATCAGTACGGAGCCGTTAGCGAGCAATGCGCGGCTGAAATGGCTCAGCGTATTCAACAGTTATACAAAACGGATATTGGCATCGGTTTTACAGGTGTAGCTGGACCCTCAAAGCAAGAAGGACATCCTGTAGGAACAGTGCATATAGGGGTCGCTTATAAGGATCAAACTCCTCAAGTTTACAGCTTACAGCTATCTGGAAGCCGCCAGGGGATTCGTTCACGAACGGTTAATTACGGCTGTCATTACGTATTAAAGACGATAAAGAAATAAAGAAAAAAGGCTGCTTGGTTTTACCAAAGCAGCCTTTTTTTTATTTTGCAAAAAACGAACATTTATTCGCTTTTTGCTTGTCAAATGACTCAAAAACTAGTATAGTAAGTTATAGAAAGTTGTTAATTCGACATTGCTACTACATCGTAGTAAGTTTGCAGTTTATAGATGATTTCAAAGAGATAGAGGAGGAAATTGAGTGAACGATCGTCAAGCAGCCCTTGATATGGCTTTAAAACAAATTGAAAAGCAATTTGGTAAAGGTTCAATTATGAAATTAGGTGAACAAACGGAAAAAAGAATTTCTACAATTCCAAGTGGTTCATTAGCATTAGATGTAGCTTTAGGTGTAGGCGGATATCCACGTGGACGTGTAGTGGAAGTATATGGCCCAGAAAGCTCAGGTAAAACAACAGTTGCTCTTCATGCGATTGCAGAAGTTCAACAGCAGGGCGGACAAGCTGCATTTATCGATGCGGAGCACGCGTTAGATCCTGTATATGCTCAAAAATTAGGTGTGAATATTGATGAGCTATTATTATCTCAGCCTGATACGGGAGAACAAGCTTTAGAAATTGCTGAAGCCTTAGTTCGAAGCGGCGCAGTAGATATTATCGTTGTCGACTCAGTAGCAGCGTTAGTGCCAAAAGCGGAAATTGAAGGAGAAATGGGAGACTCTCACGTGGGTCTACAAGCTCGTTTAATGTCTCAAGCATTGCGTAAACTATCTGGAGCTATCAACAAGTCTAAAACAATCGCTATCTTTATTAACCAAATTCGTGAAAAAGTCGGCGTTATGTTTGGTAACCCTGAAACAACTCCTGGTGGACGTGCGCTTAAATTCTATTCTTCAGTGCGTCTAGAAGTGCGTCGTGCAGAGCAGTTAAAGCAAGGAAACGATATTGTAGGTAACAAAACAAGAATTAAAGTTGTGAAAAACAAAGTAGCTCCGCCTTTCCGTGCTGCTGAAGTAGATATTATGTACGGAGAAGGTATTTCCAAAGAGGGTGAAATTTTGGATATCGCTTCTGAACTAGATATTGTTCAAAAAAGTGGATCTTGGTATTCATATAATGATGAGCGTCTAGGTCAAGGTCGTGAAAATGCAAAACAATTCTTAAAAGAAAATACTGATATTCGTCAGGAAATTGCGGGACAAGTGCGTGAACATCATGGTTTAGACCAAGATGGAGAGCCAGCTCCTGAGGATAACGATCAAGGCGATTTAAATATTTAATTTGCTGCGAGATAAAAAAAGACTCCTCTATTTCAAAGAAGGGGTCTTTTTTTTGTAAAAATTGTTAATGCTAGAAAAGTAACATACGAAATTTCAATATATACTGTAGAGGCAGGCTTGACAATAAAAATGCACAGATTTACAATTAAGATGTATATTTTCCCTTTTTAAAACATTTTAGCGTTTAAAAGCCTTTGTGTGTATATTGAAAGGTGAATACGATGTACATGCCGACATGAAATTTAAAACTTACAAGTTTATAGCAAGGGGAGGTGAAATGATGGATACTAATACAATCATCTTCGCTTTGCTTGGCCTAATCGTCGGTGCAGTTGTTGGCTTTTTTGTTTGTAAATCGATTGCTGAAGCTAAAATTGCGGGAGCAAAGTCTAGTGCAGAACAAATTATTGATGAAGGAACCCGCGAGGCGGAAGCTTTGAAAAAAGAAGCTTTACTAGAAGCGAAGGATGAAATCCATCAGCTTCGTACAGAGGCAGAACAAGATATTCGTGATCGTCGAGCAGAACTTCAAAAACAAGAAAATCGATTAATGCAAAAAGAGGAAAATCTTGATCGTAAAGACGAATCACTTGATAAACGTGAAGCGTTACTTGAAAAGAAAGATGATTCTCTTACTGTTAAACAACAGCATATTGAAGAGATGGAAAGCAAAGTTGAAGAAGTAGTACGTGCACAGCAAACAGAGCTAGAGCGCATTTCAAGCTTAACCAGAGAAGATGCAAGAGCGATTATTTTAGATCGTGTTGAAAATGAACTTTCCCACGACATTGCAATAATGGTAAAAGAAACAGAAAACCGTGCAAAAGAAGACGCCGATAAAAAGGCGAAAGAAATTCTTTCACTTGCTATTCAGCGTTGCGCAGCAGATCATGTTGCTGAAACGACTGTCTCAGTTGTTAACTTGCCAAATGACGAAATGAAAGGCCGAATTATCGGTCGAGAAGGTCGAAACATCCGTACGCTTGAAACTTTGACAGGAATTGATCTTATTATTGATGATACGCCAGAAGCAGTTATTTTATCAGGATTTGACCCAATTCGTCGTGAGACAGCAAGAATTGCACTTGATAAACTCGTTCAAGATGGTCGTATCCATCCCGCACGTATTGAAGAAATGGTTGAAAAATCTCGCCGTGAAGTGGACGAATATATTCGTGAAGTTGGTGAACAAACGACGTTTGAAGTCGGTGTTCACGGGTTGCACCCAGACTTGATGAAAATTCTTGGTCGCTTAAAATTCAGAACAAGCTATGGTCAAAATGTGCTGAAACATTCAATGGAAGTAGCGCATTTATCAGGACTTATGGCTGCTGAATTAGGTGAAGATGAAACGTTAGCCAAACGAGCAGGATTGTTACATGATATTGGTAAAGCAATTGATCATGAGGTAGAAGGAAGTCACGTAGAAATCGGTGTTGAATTGGCTACAAAGTATAAAGAACATCCGGTTGTTATTAACGCGATTGCTTCTCACCATGGAGATACAGAACCAACATCAATCATTGCTGTACTAGTTGCAGCAGCGGATGCATTATCTGCTGCAAGACCAGGTGCTCGTAGTGAGACGTTAGAAAACTACATTCGTCGTCTTGAAAAGTTAGAAGAAATTTCAGAGTCTTATGAAGGCGTTGAAAAATCATTTGCGATTCAAGCAGGGCGTGAAGTTCGTATTATGGTGAAACCAGATACGATTGGTGATCTAGAAGCGCATCGACTTGCTCGAGATATCCGAAAACGAATTGAAGATGAGCTGGATTATCCTGGCCACATCAAAGTAACCGTTATTCGTGAAACAAGAGCAGTAGAGTATGCAAAATAAAAATGAAGTGGCGTTTCGCCACTTTATTTTTTTTCGTAGAGATGAAGATGCAGATTAAGAATGAAGTATAGGAGCTTTTACATGAGAATTTTATTTATTGGAGACGTAGTTGGTTCTCCAGGCCGTGAAATGGTTGAAGAATATTTACCAAGATTAAAAAGAAAATACTCTCCGGGACTTACAATTGTGAATGGAGAAAATGCAGCTTCGGGAAAAGGCATTACCGAAAAGATTTATCGTCAGTTCTTACAAGCAGGGGCTAACATTATTACCCTTGGTAACCATGCGTGGGACAAACGTGAAATTTTTGATTTTATTGACGATGCAAAAAATCTTGTTCGTCCAGCTAATTTTCCTGAAGGTACACCGGGCAAGGGAATGACGTATTTTACGTACAATCAGCTTGAGGTAGCCGTGATTAATTTACAAGGGCGCACGTTTATGGCTCCGCTTGATTGTCCATTTCAAAAAGCAGATGAACTGATTGAAGAAGCACGTCAGCGCACTCCGCTTATTTTTATTGATTTTCATGCTGAAACAACAAGTGAAAAGCAAGCGATGAGCTGGTATGTGGACGGTCGTGTCAGCGCTGTTGTCGGCACTCATACGCACGTTCAAACAGCTGACAATCGTATATTGCCAAAAGGAACAGCTTACATCTCTGACGTAGGAATGACGGGACCTTATGACGGCATTTTAGGGATGGAGCGAGAAGCTGTTATTAAGCGTTTTTTAACGTCTCTTCCTGTTCGATTTGAAGTGCCAAAAGAAGGAAGAACGCAGCTTAGTGGAATCGTTATTGATATTGATCAAAAGACGGGGAAAGCAACAAAAACAGAGCGAATTTTAATTAACGAAGACCATCCGTTTTTTGAATAAAGGGAAAAAGTCAATGTGTCGAAAGACGATACGTTGGCTTTTTTATTTTGTCAAAAACGTAAAAAGAAAAAAGAAAGGTGTAGAAATATAAGTTTTTGAATATTTAGGAAAAACAAGCAGGAATACGTTTGACATATCGTGAATATAGTAACATTGAAATCAATTAAGTCATTGGTCTAATGATCTCTCATCATACATTGTAAAGAATAAGGAGGAGCTAGATATGGAAATATTAAAAGTTTCAGCAAAGTCTAATCCAAATTCAGTTGCTGGTGCCTTAGCAGGCGTGCTGCGCGAACGCGGCGCAGCAGAAATTCAAGCCATTGGGGCCGGGGCGCTTAATCAAGCAGTAAAAGCTGTAGCAATCGCAAGAGGGTTCGTTGCACCAAGTGGGGTTGATTTAATCTGCATCCCAGCTTTTACAGATATTCAAATTGATGGAGAAGAGCGAACAGCCATTAAATTAATTGTAGAGCCGCGATAATTATAAAAACCACGGACCTGTAAAGCATAGAAGCCAAACAGGTCCTTTTTGTATAGAGTTAAAGGGGTGTGGGTTGTGATATTTGATGCTCATTGTGATGTATTGATGAAGCTCTGGTTAAATAAACGTTTATCTTTTACATATGATTCAGCGCTGCATGTGACGTTAGAAGGAATAAAAAAAGCAAAAGGGAAAGTTCAGCTATTCGCTATTTATATTCCAGAAGCGGTTCCGGCAGCTCAGCGTTTTGATGTTGCGTTAGAAATGATCCAGCTGTTTCAGAGTCATATTTTATCGCTTCCCGGTGTGAAATGGGTTCGTTCAAAACGCGATATAGATAGCTTGAAAAAAGGTGAAATAGGAGCAATGCTGACGCTTGAAGGGTGCGATGCCATTGATACAAGTTTAGTTCGCTTAAAGACACTTTTTTCACTGGGTGTACGTTCAGTAGGTTTGACATGGAATTACTGCAATGCCGTGTGTGACGGTATTTTAGAACCTCGAGGCGCGGGGTTATCTTCTTTTGGAAGAGAAGTTGTTGAATTGAATAATGAACATAAAGTGTGGACGGATGTATCTCATTTATCGGTAAGAGGTTTTTGGGATGTGATTGAGCTAGCACAATATGTAGTGGCTACTCATTCCAATTCACACGTATTGTGTTCTCATCCCCGGAATTTGAGAGACGATCAAATTCATGCTTTAATAAAGCGAAACGGCGTGATTGGCATTACGTTTGTCCCTGAATTTTTAACGAGTTCTGCCAAAGCGCAAATAGCGGATGTGATCCGTCATCTTGATTACATGTGTGAAAGAGGAGGCGAATACGCCGTTGGTTTTGGCTCTGACTTTGACGGCATTGACAAAACGGTTCATCGTCTCGGAAGATATGAACAGTATACAAATTTAATCGAAGAACTCCTTAAGCATTACACTGAGGAGCAGGTAAAACGTTTTCTGTTTCAAAACTTTGCTGATCGTGTATGCAGCTAATAAAAAAAGAGCTTTTTCTTCTTGGAAAAGCTCTTTTTTATAGAAGTTATTTATATACTAATGCCTCATGTGAAGGCAGAAAATATCATTAAAAAACTTCATCTTATTCATTAAATATAAATATAATTAAAACGATTGAGAATTCAATGGAAAGGGTTGCATTTTTCTGGCAATCGGAATAAAATTGAAAACGGATTATGGAGCTGCTCAAGCAGAAACGTATCCTGCACAGCGGCAAGGTGCTGTGGGAGTTTTGCGGATGATTTCGGTTCGTGAAATGCAGAAGCAAATGAAATCGTTTGCTAATTTACTTTTTTCAGTTTTTATCAATAAAATAGATTTCTATATTAAGAGCAATTAAAGGAGTGGCGTTGATTTATGGTACAGCAACTTTCGTGGAAAGTTGGCGGACAGCAGGGTGAGGGAATCGAAAGTACGGGAGAAATCTTTTCAACCGCTTTAAATCGATTAGGTTATTACTTATACGGCTATCGTCATTTTTCTTCTCGTATCAAAGGTGGACATACAAATAATAAGATTCGAGTGAGTACAACTCAGGTTCGATCTGTGTCAGATGATTTAGATATTTTAGTTGCGTTCGATCAGGAAACAATCGATGTAAACGTCCATGAGCTGCGCGTAGGGGGCGTTGTAATTGCAGATGCGAAATTCAACCCAAGTCTGCCCGAAACATGTACAACTGCTACGCTATATGCTGTTCCGTTTACGGAAATTGCAACGGAATTAGGAACGTCGCTAATGAAGAACATGGTTGCTGTAGGCGCTTCAAGTGCTGTGCTTCATATTGACACAGAAGTATTTGAAGAAGTAGTGCTTGAAATCTTCGGTAAAAAGGGCCAAAAAGTTGTACAAAAAAACATGGAAGCTATTAAAAAAGGTGCAGATTACATTCGTGAACAGCTAGGCGAACAATTAGAAACAATGAAACTAGATCCAGCGGATGGCAAAAAGCGTATGTTTATGATTGGAAACGATGCGATTGCGTTAGGTGCTTTAGCCGGTGGCGCTCGTTTTATGCCAGCATATCCAATTACCCCTGCTTCAGAAATCATGGAATACTTAATTAAAAAGCTTCCTCAATTTGGTGGAACAGTTATTCAAACAGAAGATGAAATCGCAGCATGTACGATGGCTATCGGAGCTAACTATGCAGGCGTACGTGCGCTGACAGCATCAGCTGGACCTGGTCTATCATTAATGATGGAGTCGATTGGATTAGCGGGCATCACTGAGCAGCCTGTTGTTATTATAGATACGCAGCGCGGCGGTCCAAGTACAGGACTTCCAACTAAGCAAGAACAGTCTGATTTAATGGCAATGATTTACGGTACGCACGGTGAAATTCCGAAGATCGTCATGGCGCCAAGTACGGTTGAAGAAGCATTCTACGATACAATTGAAGCGTTTAACTTAGCAGAAGAATATCAGTGCCCAGTTATTATGCTAACGGATTTACAGCTTTCACTTGGGAAGCAATCAGTAGAACCGCTTGACTATAACCGCGTTGAAATCCGCCGCGGTAAGCTTCAGCAAGGAGAGCTAGAAGAGCTAGAAGAAAAACAATATTACAAGCGCTACCGCGTAACAGAAGACGGCGTATCACCACGCGTCATTCCAGGAATGAAGCATGGCATTCATCACGTGACGGGAGTAGAACATGATGAGACAGGAAAGCCATCTGAATCTCCGGTGAACCGCGATGATCAAATGAATAAGCGTCTTCGTAAAACAAAAGGAATTCGTTTTAATACGCCAATTCATGTCCACTCCCATGAAAAAGAGTCTGATATTTTATTTGTTGGATTTAATTCGACGCGTGGAGTCATTGAAGAGGCAATGGAACGTTTGGAACAGGACGGTATAAAAGTCAATCATGCTCACATTCGTTTGATTCATCCTTTCCCAGCCGACGAACTGCTTCCTTACGTGCAAGGAGCTAAAAAAGTAGTCGTCGTTGAAAACAATGCTACTGGACAGCTTGCTAATATTTTAAAAATGAATATTGCAAGTCATGATAAAATTCAAAGCGTATTGAAGTATGATGGAAATCCATTTCTTCCGCAAGAAGTATACGCAAAAAGTAAGGAGATGTTTGTGTTAAATGGCAACGTTTAAAGATTTTCGTAACAGTGTAAAACCTAACTGGTGTCCGGGGTGTGGAGATTTCTCCGTACAAGCAGCCATTCAACGCGCATCTGCTAACGTAGGTTTAGAACCTCATGAGCTTGCTGTTATTTCAGGTATTGGATGTTCTGGACGTATCTCTGGTTATATTAATTCATATGGTTTTCACGGTATTCACGGACGTGCGCTTCCAATCGCTCAAGGTGTAAAAATGGCTAATCGTGACTTAACCGTTATCGCATCTGGCGGTGATGGAGATGGGTTTGCTATCGGTATGGGACATACGGTACATGCGATTCGCCGAAACATCGATGTGACGTATATCGTAATGGATAACCAAATCTATGGTTTAACAAAAGGACAAACATCTCCTCGTAGTGAAGTAGGATTCAAGACAAAAAGTACGCCTGAAGGATCAATCGAGTCGTCTTTATCTGTCATGGAGCTTGCGTTAACTTCTGGGGCAACGTTTGTGGCTCAAAGCTTTTCAACGAATTTAAAAGAGTTAACAAGCTTAATTGAACAAGGCATTCAGCATAAAGGTTTTTCTTTAATTAACGTATTTAGCCCGTGCGTAACGTATAACAAAGTGAACACGTATGATTGGTTTAAAGAAAACCTAACTAGTCTTAGCACAATTGAAGGTTATGATGCGAACAATCGCATGCAAGCTATGCAGACGTTAATGGAGCATAACGGCTTGGTAACAGGGCTTATTTATCAAAATGCGCATCAGCCGTCGTATCAGCAGCTTGTTCACGGTTATAGTGAAGAGCCGCTGTCAAAAGCAGACTTAGGTATGACTGAGGAAAAATTTGATGAGCTAGTAGCTGAATTTATGTAAAAGAGGCTGCAATAAAAGTAGTTTAGTAGAGGGAAGATCCGAACGATGAATTGAGATTCTTAATGGAGAATCCAACTCGTTCGGATTTTTTCATAGTGATAGCGAACGTAGGTTTCATGTAGGTAGTGGCTTCTGGCTGTTGAGTGAGAGTAAGGTGAAGACTCCTGCGGGAAAAGCGGAATAGGTGAGACCCCGCAGAAGCGTAAGCGACGAGGAGGCTCATCGGCCGCCCGCGAAAAGCGAAGTCTTGCACGGAAATCAACAGCGTTCGAATAAGCGATTTACATGAGCTCTTTTATCCCATTTGTTCGTCTCTAAAATAGATTAATTTAGTTATGTATCAATCTCTTTTTGTAATTTAATAAATGTTTCGAAAATCGAATGGATTTTTAACGAAACAGGTATAGAAAATAGGTATATGATTGTGTTCGTTACTTGAAAGTTATATACTATGTTAATGTGATGAGTTTTATGCATAAGCATAAGGCTGTCACATTTTTTTGCGATTTACAGGTGCAACGTGACAATTGTCATGGCGAAAGGAGATTTTTTTATGAACGAAAAACAACGTTTAGAAAGCAACCAAGTTAATCCAGCGGACAAAAAATCCGAAAAGGATTACAGCAAATATTTTCAAACAGTATACATGCCACCTTCTTTAAAAGATGCGAAAAAACGAGGAAAAGAAGAAGTTTCCTATCACAATGATTTTGCAATCGATGAACAGTTTCATGGAATGGGACAGGGACGTAAGTTTTATATCCGTACGTACGGCTGTCAAATGAATGAGCACGATACAGAAGTAATGGCTGGTATTTTTCTAGGCCTTGGCTACGAGCCAACTGACTCTGTTGAAGATGCTCATGTTATTTTATTGAATACGTGTGCGATCCGTGAAAATGCAGAAAATAAAGTGTTTGGTGAATTAGGACACTTGAAGGCCTTAAAGCGCGAGCGCCCTGAGCTATTAATCGGCGTCTGCGGATGTATGTCTCAAGAAGAGTCAGTTGTAAATAAAATTTTACAAAAACATCAGCACGTGGATATGATTTTTGGTACACATAACATTCACCGTTTGCCTCACATTTTAAACGAAGCATACTTAGCAAAAGAAATGGTGATTGAAGTATGGTCTAAGGAAGGGGATGTTATTGAAAATCTTCCAAGAGCACGTAAAGGCAGCGTCAAAGCATGGGTTAACATCATGTACGGCTGTGACAAGTTCTGTACGTACTGTATCGTTCCGTATACGCGAGGAAAAGAACGAAGCCGCCGTCCAGAAGATATTATCCAAGAAGTACGTCATTTAGCTGCTCAAGGCTACAAAGAAATTACGCTTCTAGGCCAAAATGTTAATGCATACGGAAAAGATTTTGAAGACATAACGTACGGCTTAGGCGACTTAATGGATGAAATCCGTAAAATTGACGTTGCTCGTATCCGTTTTACAACAAGTCATCCTCGAGACTTTGATGACCGTTTAATTGAAGTTCTTGCTAAAGGCGGAAATCTTGTCGACCACATTCACTTGCCTGTTCAATCAGGAAGCAGCGATATCTTAAAAATTATGGCACGAAAATATTCTCGTGAACATTATTTAGAGCTTGTTCGTAAAATTAAAGAAGCCATTCCAACAGCATCATTAACAACTGATATTATTGTTGGTTTCCCAAATGAAACGGATGAGCAGTTTGAAGAAACAATGTCGCTATATCGTGAGGTTGAATTCGATAGTGCTTATACGTTTATTTATTCACCTCGTGAAGGTACGCCAGCTGCTAAGATGCAAGACAACGTACCAATGGAAGTGAAAAAAGAGCGTCTTCAGCGCTTAAATGCTCTTGTAAATGAAATTTCTGCAAAGAAATTGAAGGAATATGAAGGTAAAGTTGTCGAAGTATTAGTAGAAGGTGAAAGTAAAAATAATCCGGAAGTATTAGCAGGCTACACGGAAAAAAGTAAGCTTGTAAACTTCAAAGCACCTAAGTCAGTGATTGGGCAACTTGTAAAAGTAAAAATTACAAAAGCCAAAACATGGACATTAAACGGGGAAATGGTAGAAGAAACAGCAGAGGTGAAGTAATATGGCGCAGTATAACAAGAGTGACGTAATTAAACGTGCTCAAGAGCTGGCAAAAATGATTGCTGAAACGGAAGAAGTAGATTTCTTCAAGCGTGCCGAAGCTCAGCTTAACGAAAACCAAAAAGTGCGTGAAAGCATTGCAAGCATTAAAAGCTTGCAAAAACAAGCTGTTAATTTCCAACACTATGGTAAAACAGAAGCGTTAAAACAAGTGGAGGCAAAAATTGATCGTTTACAGGAAGAGCTGGATGAACTGCCGATTATTCAGCAGTTTCAAGAGTCTCAAATAAACGTGAATGATTTGCTTCAACTTGTGGCTAACACTATTTCAAACACAGTAACGGATGAAATTATTGTGTCAACAGATGGTGATTTACTGCGCGGTGAAACAGGTTCACAGGTGCGAAACAGCCCTGGATCTAGCTGCTCATAAAGAAAAAATGCCTCAGCAATTTGCTGAGGCATTTTTTTGTGCATCATGTGGCATGAAAATTGGGCAGATTTTCTCTCTAATAATTGTCACGTTTTTCTATACCCTTGCATACAATGGAACATAGGTTTTTTATGCCTTAAACCTAGTTTCTTAAAAATAATGTGCAAACAAGTGAATGAGCCTGCATAGGATGAAATGAAGATAGTTTGAGGAGGGTATGCTCACATGTCACAACACTATAGAGAAATTATTACAAAAGCAGTCGTAGGTAAAGGTCGCAAGTTTACACAATCGTCTCATACGCTTGCACCGAAAAATCGACCAACAAGCATCTTAGGGTGCTGGGTGATTAACCATGAGTACAAAGCAAAGAAAAGCGGCAGCAATGTAGAAGTTGACGGCAGATATGATATTAATATTTGGTATTCGTACAATAATAATACAAAAACCGAAGTTTGGACGGAAACCGTATCATACAAAGATAATATTAAGCTGCGCTATAAAGACGAAGATTCGATTGGAGACGATTACGAAGTAATTGTTCGGGTACTGCAGCAGCCAAATTGCCTAGAGTGCACAATTTCACCAAATGGCAATAAAACGATTGTTCAAGTAGAGAGAGAATTATTAGCAGAAGTGATTGGTGAAACGAAGGTTTGTGTTGCAGTGAACCCGAAAGGCTGCGATGATGAAGACGAGTTTGATTTAGACGTAGATGATGATGAATTTGAAGATTTAGATCCTGATTTTATATTAGGAGACGATGAGTAACTAGGAAGAAGTTCTTCCTAGTTTTTTTATTTTTGCTATTTTAAGAAAATTCTTATAAAAACAAAAAAATATATTGCTTTTTGTCGAATGCGCAGTGTATAGTAAGTTTAAAGAAATTAATGCATTAATTTTCAGAAAATTTAGTTATATCAGATAAGTATTTTGGGGGTTTACTATGAGCGTATTTCGTAAAAAATCGATTGAAACACTAATTGGTGAAACCAATTCTAAAGGTGTTAAATTAAAAAAGGATTTAGGCGCTTTTGATTTAACAATGTTAGGAATTGGGGCAATTATAGGAACCGGAATTTTTGTGTTAACAGGGGTAGCAGCAGCCGAACATGCCGGTCCAGCTTTAGTTATTTCCTTCATTATGTCAGGACTTGCGTGTGTGTTTGCAGCTCTTTGTTATGCAGAGTTTGCTTCGACAGTTCCTGTTTCAGGAAGCGCATACACTTACAGTTATGCAACATTCGGTGAATTAATCGCTTGGATTTTAGGGTGGGACCTTATCTTGGAATACGGTCTTGCTTCATCTGCTGTAGCCAGTGGATGGTCGGGGTATTTTCAAGGGTTGTTAGCCGGGTTTGGCATACATTTTCCAAAAGCTTTAACAAGTGCATACAATCCTGCAAACGGCACGTATATTGATGTTCCAGCAATTATGATCGTTTTCTTAATTACCTTGCTTTTAACACAAGGAGTAAAAAAATCTTCACGTTTTAATGCTATTATGGTTATTATCAAACTTGCTGTCGTGCTTCTATTTATTGTAGTAGGAGTGAGCTATGTTAAGCCAGAAAACTGGACGCCGTTTATGCCGTTTGGTTTCTCGGGAGTAGCAACAGGAGCAGCAACTGTATTCTTCGCCTACATTGGGTTTGATGCTGTAGCAACAGCGGCCGAGGAAGTACGCAAGCCTCAGCGAGATATGCCAATCGGAATCATTGCATCTCTTGCGATTTGTACAGTTCTTTATATCGTCGTATCGCTTATCTTAACAGGAATCGTACCTTATACAGAATTAAATGTTAAAAACCCTGTAGCATTTGCTTTAAGCTACATTAACCAAGACTGGGTAGCAGGATTTATTTCATTAGGTGCAATTGTTGGTATTACAACGGTATTACTCGTTATGATGTATGGACAAACTCGTTTATTTTATGCGATCAGTCGAGATGGTCTATTGCCGAAGCCTTTTTCAAAAATCAGTGAGAAAAAACAAACGCCAGTAGTAAATACGTGGATTACATGTTTACTAGTATCCATCTTCTCTGGTTTAGTACCATTAGGAAGATTAGCAGAGTTAACAAACATCGGTACTCTTTTTGCTTTTATGACCGTATCAATTGGAATTTTATATTTACGTAAATCAAAACAAACTTCAGAATCGACTGGCTTCCGCGTACCGTTCGTGCCGGTGATTCCAATTTTAGCTTTTGTGTTCTGTTTATACTTAGCACTTCAGCTTCCAAAGTTAACATGGATTAGTTTCGTAATTTGGCTTGTACTAGGGCTAGTAGTTTACTTCTTATACGGACGTAAGCATAGTCATTTGAACAACAGTAAATAATAATGAAAAGCTTCGGACAAGCTTCTTCCTTCGTCCGAAGCTTTTTTATTTGTTTTATGAAAAGAAATTGAAGATTGTTCTATTTGAATAAATTAAGTTTAAGAAAGACTTATGTTATAATACGTGTAGCAAAAACGCACAACTAGATGTGGTATGGAGGAATAGTATGGCAGCGTATACGCCAATGATACAGCAATATTTGAGAATTAAGGCAGAGTATCAAGATGCCTTTTTATTTTTTAGATTAGGTGATTTTTACGAAATGTTCTTTGAAGATGCTACGACAGCTTCTCAAGAACTTGAAATAACATTAACAAGTCGAGACGGAGGAGGACAAGAACGAATTCCGATGTGCGGGGTTCCGTATCACTCTGCTCCTACGTATATCGAGCGTTTAATTGAAAAGGGATTTAAAGTAGCTATTTGTGAGCAAGTAGAAGACCCTAAGCATGCAAAAGGTGTTGTAAAGCGAGAAGTGGTGCAGGTGATTTCACCCGGAACACTGATGAACGAACGCGGACTGCATGAAAAGGAAAATAACTATATTTGTTCTGTTACTGAGTTCGAGGATCAAACGTTTGGTCTTGCTCTTTCTGATTTGTCTACAGGAGAAAACAGCGTAACGCTTGTTAGTTCGTTTCATGATATAGTCTCAGAGATTTATGCAAAAGAAGCAAAAGAAGTCGTTGTAAGCTCTGAGTTTCCTGCTGACTTATTACAAACACTAAAAGAGCGCATGACGATTACCATTTCTTATGAGAATAGTACAGAGCAAGTAGAAGGACTAGATTATTTAGTAGAGTCGCTTCAGCAGCAAAAGCTTATTACAACGTTTGCGCGTATTCTTCAGTATTTAACTCGCACGCAGAAACGTTCGCTTGAACACTTACAGCCCGTGCAGTTTTATCAAATCAATGAATATATGAAAATTGATTTGTTCTCTAAGCGGAACTTAGAGTTAACCGAAACAATTCGTTCAAAAGGAAAGAAAGGTTCGCTTCTATGGTTATTAGACCAGACCGTTACGGCAATGGGCGGCCGTTTATTAAAAAATTGGATTGACCGTCCGCTTTTAAAACAAGTGGATATTGATAATCGTTTGAATATGGTAGATGTCTTAATGAAACAGTTCTTTGAGCGAGAAGAACTACGTGAGTTACTAAAAGATGTGTACGATTTAGAACGCTTAGCTGGTCGAGTAGCTTTTGGTAATGTAAATGCTCGTGATTTAATTCAATTAAAAAAATCATTGCAAAATGTGCCTCATATTCAAGAGGTTGTGAATCGTTTGAATCATCCTTATGCCACAAAGCTTGTTGAAGACATTGATCCTTGTGAGCGATTAGCTAATCTTCTTGAAAGAGGATTAAAAGAGCACCCTCCTTTGTCAATTAAAGAAGGAGACATTATTAATGACGGCTATCATGAACAGCTTGATCAATACCGAGATGCAAGTCGAAACGGAAAAACGTGGATTGCATCACTTGAACAGCAAGAGCGTGAGAAAACAGGGATTCGCTCACTGAAAATTGGTTATAATCGCGTGTTCGGCTATTATATAGAAGTAACGCGGGCAAATCTGCATCTTTTGCCTGAAGGAATGTATGAACGAAAACAGACGTTAACCAATGCAGAACGTTTTATTACGCCTGAGCTGAAAGAAAAAGAAGCGCTGATTTTAGAAGCGGAAGAGAAAATTGTAGAGCTGGAATATGAATTGTTTTTACAAATCCGTGAGGAAGTAAAAGCATATATTCCAAGGCTGCAAGAACTCGCTAAAAAAGTAAGTGAGCTTGACGTACTGCAGTGCTTTGCAAAAATCAGTGAAGAACGTCATTACACGAAGCCTATTTTTTCAAGCGGAGATATTTCGATTCAAAATGGACGCCATCCAGTGGTAGAAAAAGTAATGAATTCACAGGAATATGTGCCAAACGACTGTCAAATGACGGATGATAGTTCAATTTTACTGATTACAGGACCAAATATGTCTGGTAAAAGTACGTACATGCGTCAGGTCGCTTTAACGGCGATATTAGCTCAAATTGGCTGTTTTGTGCCAGCGGACGAAGCGGTTCTGCCGATTTTTGATCAAGTATTTACACGTATCGGAGCAGCCGATGACTTAATTTCAGGTCAAAGTACGTTTATGGTCGAGATGCTAGAAACGAAAAACGCAGTGACAAATGCCACTCAGTCGAGTCTGATCCTATTAGATGAAATTGGACGCGGCACGTCTACGTATGACGGAATGGCTCTGGCTCAAGCAATTATTGAATACGTTCATGAACATATTGGCTGTAAGACACTATTTTCTACTCATTATCATGAATTAACCGTACTCGATGAGTCGCTTCCTGCGCTTAAAAATGTTCACGTAAGCGCGGTTGAAAAAAATGGGAAAGTCGTCTTTTTACACAAAATCAAAGATGGTGCTGCGGATAAAAGTTATGGTATTCACGTAGCGGAACTAGCAGAACTTCCAGATCCGCTTCTAGAGCGAGCTCGCGTTATCTTATACGATTTAGAACAGCCTTCTGAACGTGAACCTGTACGTCAGGCTCCAAAAAGAGAAGAGATGACACAACAAGTTTCACAAGAAGGTGCTTCTTTGGTTCAAGAAGAACGTGTAGATAGTAAAAAAGCAGATGAAGCCAATCAGCTTTCGTTCTTTGAAATAGAAGAGAAAAAAGAAAAGCCTGCGCTTTCGAAACGGGAAAAAGCAATTATAGATCGTTTAAAAGAGCTGGATATTTTAGAAATGACGCCTTTAGACGCAATGAATGCGATGTATGAACTGCAAAAATCATTAAAGAAGAAATAGATTGAGAGGAGTGAGTCTGTGGGTAAAATTGTGCAACTTTCAGACGAACTTTCAAATAAAATTGCTGCCGGAGAGGTTGTTGAACGACCTGCTTCGGTGGTGAAAGAACTAGTCGAAAATGCTATTGATGCAAACAGTACAGTTATTGAAATTGAACTAGAAGAAGCTGGGCTTTCAAAAATTCGTATATTGGATAATGGAGACGGCATTGCTTCTGAAGACTGTTTGACTGCTTTTAAAAGACATGCGACAAGCAAAATCAAAACAGAACAAGATTTATTTCGAATTCGAACGTTAGGATTTCGGGGCGAAGCGCTGCCAAGTATTGCTTCGGTTTCAATGCTTGAACTCAAAACGAGTACGGGAGAAGAAGCCGGCACTCATCTTAAACTTAGAGGCGGAGAAATCGTTCATCACGAATTAACGTCAAGCCGAAAAGGTACCGAACTTGTTATTGAAAACTTATTTTTTAACACACCTGCACGTTTAAAATATATGAAGACGGTAAACACGGAGCTTGGTAACGTAACGGACGTAGTCAATCGTCTTGCGATGTCTCATCCTGAAGTTTCAATTCGGCTGATGCATCAAGGAAGACAGCTTCTGTATACGAACGGAAGCGGAGATGTGCGCCAGGTGCTTGCAGCTATTTATGGAATGGCAGTGGCTAAAAAAATGATTCCGATTAACGTTCAGTCTCTTGATTATGAAGTGAATGGTTACGTCGCTCTTCCTGAAATTACAAGAGCTTCTCGTAACTACATGTCGACCATTATTAACGGTCGTTTTGTTAAGAACTACGGGTTGTTAAAAGCGGTACAGCAGGGCTATCATACCCTTTTACCTATCGGCCGTTTTCCAATCGTGTTTTTAACCATTACAATGGACCCTTTGTTAGTGGACGTGAATGTTCATCCAGCGAAACTAGAAGTGCGCTTAAGTAAGGAAGCGGAGCTGTTTGAACTTATTGAACAAGGAGTGAAAGCTGCTTTTAAAAAGCAGCAGTTAATTCCGGATGCTGTAGTACCAACTAAGTCAAAATCAGCTGTTCAGCCAACTGAGCAGCAGACCTTTACATTTGATCATCGGTCTAAACCGTCTGGCTATCAGCCGTCTGATACGGTTCGCGAGCCTAGCCTTAAGGAGGCTCCCGTTCGTGTAGACGAGATCATGCCGCCTGTTAAAACAGAGGTCATACGTCAAGATGAAGAACTTGAACCGACGTTTCGAGAAATAGAACACTATGAAGAATCGGTGGAAGAAAACGTCCCTATTCCAGAACCAAACCTTTCAGCCAAAGAGCAGCCAGAACCGCGTGTTCCTGCGATGTACCCAATTGGCCAAATGCACGGAACGTATATTTTGGCACAAAATGAAAAAGGATTATTTATTATTGATCAGCACGCGGCGCAGGAGAGAATTAAGTACGAATATTTTAAGCGAAAGCTTGGAGAAGTAGATTCAGAAGTTCAAGAACTGCTTATGCCGCTTACGCTAGAGTTCTCGGGAAATGAAGCCTTGATTTTAGAAGAGCACAAAGACATGCTTGCTGAAGTAGGGGTCTTTCTAGAACCGTTTGGACAAAACTCCTATATAGTTCGTTCGCATCCGCAGTGGTTTCCAAAAGGAGAGGAACAGGAAACCATTGAAGAAATGATTCAGCAAATCTTTACGATGAAACGAGTCAATATCGAAAAGTTAAGAGAAGAAGCAGCTATTATGATGAGCTGTAAAGGATCGATTAAAGCGAATCATCATTTGCGAAACGATGAGATTTTTGCTTTACTTGAAACGTTGAGAAAAACAACAGATCCATTTACGTGTCCGCACGGACGACCAATTATTATTCATCATTCGACGTATGAAATGGAAAAAATGTTTAAGCGAGTGATGTAGGCAATGCGGCTAGCTGCAGCTAGCCGTTTTGTTGAATAAATCATGGCCATTTGGATAAAATGGAATGATGTGAATGCCTATAGATGAAAGTAGTGTTGTTATGACGGGAGAGAAACCAAAACTTATTGTCATTATTGGACCAACTGCGGTTGGTAAAACAAAATTGAGCATTGAACTTGCCAAACAGTTAGACGGAGAGATTATTTCAGGTGATTCAATGCAAATTTATAAAGGGATGGATATCGGAACAGCGAAGGTGTCAGAAGAAGAGATGCAGGGTATTCCCCATTACCTGATCAATATTAAGGAGCCAGATGAATCGTTTTCTGTGGCAGAATTTCAAGAGATTGTAAGAAAACAAATCGATGATATTCATGCTAGAGGAAAAATGCCGATGATTGTTGGAGGGACGGGTCTTTATATTCAATCCGTTATTTATGATTATCAGTTCACAGAAACTCCTAGTGATGAAAAAGTTCGTGAACGAATGGAAATATTTATTAAAGCTCATGGCATTGATCCCCTGTATGAAAAGCTAAAAGAAATTGACCCAGACAGTGCAGCTGCTATCCATAAAAATAACCATCGCCGTGTAATCAGAGCGCTTGAAGTTTATGAAGTAACGGGCAAAAAATTCAGTGACTATACAAAAGAACAGTCGCAAGAGTTATTATATGACGTAAGCATTATTGGACTTACAATGGATAGAGACGTATTATATGAGAGAATTAATCACCGAGTCGATATGATGATGCAGGCTGGACTGCTTGATGAAGTCAAATCATTGTACGAAAGTGGTCTGCATGATGTACAATCAATTCAAGCTATCGGCTACAAAGAGCTGTATGCTTATTTTGAAGGACGCTGTACGCTCGAAGAAGCTGTTGAACAGTTGAAACAAAATTCCCGCAGATATGCAAAGCGTCAGTTAACGTGGTTTCGAAATAAAATGCCTGTAAAATGGATAGAGATGGAAGTTGACAAATTTCCCGAAAAGTTTGCTGAAATTTTTACATATATTGCAGGAAAGCTGAAGAAAGAAGCGAATTAAGTAAACAGATAGAGAAACGAGGAGGCCGAATAATGAAACAATCAGTTAATATTCAAGACCAATTTTTAAATCAATTACGTAAAGAAAATATCTATGTGACGGTATTTCTTTTAAATGGTTTTCAATTAAGAGGACTAATTAAAGGATTTGATAACTTTACTGTGTTAATTGAATCTGAAGGAAAACAGCAGCTGATTTATAAACATGCTATTTCGACATTTGTACCAAATAAAAATATTACAGTAGAACTTGAATAGAGATTAAAGAGAAGCATCCGCATAATCGGATGCTTTTTTTATGCAAATAAAGGCTTAAAAAAGTTTCTTAACATTGTTTTTACTCATCGAACATAAACCTTATAATAGACGATTATTTCTTCGGTAATAAGAGATCATTGTCTTCGTATCGTTCATCGCATGCAGCTATGCGATACAGAGAAGTGGGATGAAACGAGAGGTGAACATGGTGGAGCAGCCGATAACTCTTAAAAATAATGGGCAAATTAATATCATTTTAAATAATGAAACAAAAAAGGAAAAATCGTATACGACATCAATTCCGCGTCCTGCCAAAAAAGCTGTGATAAATCATGAGCCGCTTCGGGAAATTGAACGAGAAATGAGCGGACTGGTTGGAATGGAAGAATTGAAAAAAATGATAAAAGAAATATATGCGTGGTTATATATTAACAAAAAAAGAGAGGAACAGGGCTTAAAAGCGGGAAAGCAGGCGCTGCATATGATGTTTAAAGGGAATCCAGGAACAGGGAAAACGACGGTAGCCCGCCTGCTAGGTAAATTATTTTTGAATATGAACATCTTGTCTAAAGGACATTTAATTGAAGCAGAGCGGGCAGATTTAGTTGGAGAATACATTGGTCATACCGCTCAGAAAACGAGAGATCTTGTAAAAAAAGCGCTTGGAGGTATTTTATTTATCGATGAGGCTTATTCTCTTGCAAGAGGGGGAGAAAAAGATTTTGGAAAAGAAGCGATTGATACATTGGTCAAACATATGGAAGATTCAAATGATAAGTTTGTATTGATTTTAGCTGGTTATCCAAGAGAAATGGAAAATTTCTTAAGTCTTAATCCAGGACTGCGCTCTAGGTTTCCGTTTATTTTTGATTTTCCGGATTATGATGTGAATGAACTGATGGACATTGCGGGTCACATGATGAATGATAGGCAGTATCAGTTTAGTACAGAGGCCTATAAAAAGCTAAAAGATCATTTCATGGACGTGAAGTACAATCAGACGCCTAGGGATTTTAGTAACGGTAGATATGTACGAAACATTATCGAACGTTCCATACGTACTCAATCCATGAGGCTTTTAGAAGAAGAAAGCTATGAGCGCAATGAGCTTCTCACTTTAACGTCAAGCGATATTCAGCTGTAAAAAAAAGCCTTTCGTCACGAAAGGCTTTTTTTCTACATATTTGGTTGTCGAATCGTTTTGATCGGCAGGCGCCATTTGTAAATATATGAACACATCCGAAGACCTACAAGTAAGATAAATAACGTATAAAGTTCTACAGGCGTGTTTGTAATATGCAGTCCTACGCTAAATCCTGCGATAATCGCCCATACCGCATAAATTTCATCTTTAAGAACAGTAGGCTTTCGACGTGCTAATAAATCTCGAATAATACCCCCGCCGCTTCCTGTTAAGACCGCAGCTACAATAACCGCGCTAAGCGGATGGTTCATATGAGTGGCATAAAGCGCTCCTTGAATCGCGAATGCTGCAAGGCCAATGGCGTCTGAAAAGTTTCCCCATCGCTTCCAATGTTTTAAGATATTGTTTGGAAATAAAAAAGTGGCAGTGATAGATAATAAAGCAATCTGAAAAAAGAGTCCTTGTTCCCAAAGGGCAGACACCGGTACACCGATAAGCAGGTTTCGAATGGCTCCTCCGCCAAAAGCCGTTACGATTCCCAGTATGTAAACACCTAAAATATCATATTCCTCTTCCATGGCAATGAAAGCTCCGCTGATTGCAAAGGCAATCGTTCCAATAATGCTAAGTACGTCCCAAGTCATGATGCTATCCCCTTTATTCTGTTTTCACCAAGTAGCGACTATTATTTTAAAATCAGGTAGCCTGATTCAAATTTCGATAAGTAAATCAATTCAAATTGTATACAGAATTTCGTGATATTTCAATGTTTTTTTAATCATCGTTTTATAGATTTTAAAAAGGGTGTTAAACTAGTAAAAGACAATGTATTCTGTCTCTTTTGCAAAGATGGAGAAATGGACATTTTTTTGATATGATATGAATGATTTGTCAATTTAATAGTAAGGGAAGGAAAAATCTTTGACAGCAGAAATGAATACTGAACTTGAACGCGTAATTTTAGTCGGATGTCAGCTTCATGACGATGACGAACGTTTTGAATATTCAATGGATGAGCTAGCATCTTTAACTGAGACTGCAAAAGGTGAAGTGCTGGTAAGGTTAACACAAAAGCGCGATCGCATTCATCCAGCTACTTATATTGGAAAAGGGAAAGTAGAAGAACTTGTGGCTCTTGAAGAAGAGTTAGATCCTGATTTAATTGTATTTAATGATGAATTGTCACCCAGTCAAATCCGCAATTTGTCGGCAGGGTTATCTGCGCGTATTATTGACCGCACGCAGCTGATTTTGGATATCTTCGCACAGCGTGCTCAAACGCGAGAAGGAAAAATGCAGGTGGAACTTGCTCAATTAAATTATCTGCTACCTAGGTTAGTAGGACAAGGTACCGCTTTGTCACGTCTTGGAGGCGGAATTGGAACAAGAGGTCCTGGTGAAACGAAACTTGAAAGTGACCGCAGACATATTCGCCGCAAAATTGATGAAATTAAGCGTCAGTTAAAGACAGTGGTAAGTCACCGCGAACGTTATCGAGAAAGACGTAAGCGTAATCATGTCTATCAAATTGCGATTGTGGGCTATACGAACGCTGGTAAATCGACGATCTTTAACCGCTTAACAGAAGCTGGTATTTTTGAAGAAAATCAGCTGTTTGCAACTCTTGATCCAACGACAAGACAGTATACGCTTCCGTCAGGATTAACGGCTCTGTTAACTGATACGGTTGGATTTATTCAAGATCTTCCAACAACGTTAGTAGCCGCGTTCCGTTCAACACTTGAAGAAGTAACCGAAGCTGATCTTGTTCTGCACGTGGTAGATTCATCTAATCCAGATTACAACAACCACGAAAAAACAGTGCATCGCTTACTAGAAGAGCTGAACGTAACGGACATTCCGATGCTGACAGTTTACAATAAAGAAGATATGCAACATGAACTATTTGTCCCATCCGCTTCGACATCGTTATCAATGAGCGCTTTTAAAGCTACTGATTTAGTGAAGCTTGGGGAAAGAATTCAAGAAGAAATGAAAAAAGAAATGGCGTTTTTTCATGTGCTGCTGCCGGCTTATGAAGGAAAAATGCTCGCTGAACTAAAAACGGTCTCTATTCTTGAGTCGTTAAAATTCAATGAAGAAACTGAGAAGTATCAGTGCAAAGGGTATATTGCAAAAGAGCATCCCCTTTACAAAAAGCTACAAACGCTTGAAGAAAGTTGAGGAACAAAGAAATGATGTTTGATCAGTTAAAAAACGGGGCACGCATTCGGGAACTTGCTGCAAAAGTAGAAAAACAAATTAAGCCCGTACATGAGAAAATTGACGAGCGCATTGAAGCAAATCAATTTCGGGTGCTGCAAAGCTTTCAGCAAAATCGAGTGAGTGATTCTCATTTTAATCCGACAACGGGGTATGGATATGACGATCTAGGCCGCGATACGTTGGAGAAAGTATATGCGGACGTTTTTGGAACAGAAGCTTGCCTGGTGCGTCCGCAAATTATTTCAGGTACGCATGCAATTGGCATTTCGCTGTTTGGTGTACTGCGTCCTGGAGATGAACTATTATATATAACTGGAAAGCCTTATGACACCCTTGAAGAAATCGTTGGTATACGAGGAAGCGGTGTAGGCTCTTTAAAAGAATATAATATTAGCTATAAATCAGTAGATTTAACAGCGCAAGGTCAAGTGGATTTTGAAGAAGTGAAAGCGTCTATTCATGAGCACACAAAGATGATAGGCATTCAGCGCTCAAAAGGTTACGGCATTCGTCCTTCTTTTACAGTCGCGCAAATAAAAGAAATGATTTCTTTTGTAAAGAGTATTAAGCCTGACGTTATAGTATTTGTCGATAACTGCTACGGTGAATTTGTAGAAACAATCGAGCCAACGCATGTAGGAGCAGATTTGATGGCGGGGTCGCTCATTAAGAACCCTGGTGGAGGTCTTGCTAAAATCGGTGGCTATATTGCAGGAAGAAAAGACCTAGTGGAAGCTTGTTCATACCGAATGACAACCCCTGGAATCGGTGCAGAAGCTGGAGCGACGCTGTATAGCTTACAAGAAATGTATCAAGGTTTCTTTTTGGCTCCGCACGTAGTCGGTCAAGCATTAAAGGGAGCAGTTTTCTCATCCGCTATGTTCGAAGAGCTAGGGATGCAAAGCGAGCCGAAGTGGGACAGTGAACGAACAGATTTAATTCAATCCGTGCAGTTCGATGACCGTGATAAAATGGTTTCTTTTTGTCAGGCTATTCAATTCGCTTCGCCAATTAATTCACACGTAACGGCCTATCCTGCTTATATGCCAGGGTACGAAGATGATGTGATTATGGCAGCTGGAACGTTTATACAAGGAGCAAGCCTCGAGCTGACGGCAGATGGGCCTATCAGGCCTCCTTATGTCGCTTACGTGCAGGGCGGGTTAACGTATGCTCACGTAAAAGTAGCAATATGCATGGCAGTAGATCAAATGCTGACGAAAGAACTTTTATAAAATATAAGATAGAAAGACTATTTTCTCCCCGTTAAGAAAGAAAAGATAGGCTTATAAAAATAAACGAAGCGCTATTTATTTGTATAGAAGAAATGTTCAGAAAAATTTATGTTAGAATTACTAACATTCGGTTGACAGGTGAACTAACATAGCATACAATGTAAATAGTTAATCCAAAGGAGGAACTGAAATGAGTGACAACATTCGAAGAAATACGCCACTTTTCCCAATTGGAATTGTGATGCAGTTAACTGAGTTGTCGGCTCGCCAAATTCGCTACTATGAAGAACATGAATTAGTTGCACCAGTAAGAACAGAGGGAAATCGACGACTATTCTCATTTAACGATGTTGATAAGCTGCTTGAAATCCGTGATCTTATTGAACAAGGTGTAAACTTAGCAGGTGTAAAACAGCTGTTTCATCTTCAAAAGGAGCAAAAAGGGCATAAGCAAGAAGAAAAAGTTGTGGCAGAAACAGCAAAGCCAGAATTAACGGACGATGAATTGCGAAAAATGCTTCGTGCAGAACTTATGCAAGCAGGCCGTTTTAATCGAGCAACTTTAAATCAAGGAGATATGTCCAGGTTCTTTCATTAACAAAGTTATCAATATTTATGCCGTTCGTATATGAGGGGTATAGATTATAAATATTATATAGAGATTTAGGGGAGGATCACACGATGGCAAAGTACACAAAAGAAGATATTTTCCGCAAAGTTCAAGAAGAGAATGTAAAGTATATTCGTCTTCAGTTCACTGACATTTTAGGAACAATTAAAAACGTTGAAATTCCAGTAAGTCAATTAGAAAAAGCGTTAGACAACAAAATGATGTTTGACGGTTCTTCTATTGAAGGGTTTGTACGTATTGAAGAATCAGATATGTACCTATTCCCGGATATTGATACATTTGTTATTTTCCCTTGGACATCTGAAAAAGGTAAAGTAGCACGTTTTATTTGTGACATCTACAATGCAGATAGAACTCCGTTTGATGGCGATCCACGCAATAACTTAAAACGTGTGTTAAAAGAGATGGAAGAGTTAGGATTTACTGATTTTAACCTTGGACCTGAGCCAGAGTTCTTCTTATTCAAATTAGACGAAAAAGGCGAACCTACATTAGAATTAAATGATAAAGGTGGCTACTTCGACTTAGCGCCAACTGATCTTGGTGAAAACTGCCGTCGTGACATCGTATTAGAGCTTGAAGAAATGGGCTTTGAAATTGAAGCATCTCACCATGAGGTAGCTCCTGGACAACATGAGATTGACTTCAAATATGCTGCTGCATTAAAAGCTTGTGATGATATCCAAACGTTCAAACTTGTTGTAAAAACAATTGCACGTAAACATGGCTTACATGCTACATTTATGCCAAAACCATTATTTGGTGTGAATGGTTCAGGTATGCACTGTAACGTTTCATTATTTAAAGATGGTCAAAACGCATTTTATGATGAAAACGGTAATCTAGAGCTAAGTGATACTGCTCGTCAATTTATCGCAGGTATCATCAAGCACGCACACAGCTTTACAGCAGTAACAAATCCTACTGTAAACTCTTATAAGCGTCTAGTGCCTGGATATGAGGCTCCTTGTTATGTTGCATGGTCTGCTCGCAACCGTAGCCCATTAATTCGTATCCCAGCTTCTCGCGGCGTAGGAACTCGTGTTGAGGTACGTAGCGTAGACCCAGCTGCTAACCCATATTTAGCAATGGCTGTTCTATTAAAAGCTGGTTTAGATGGAATCAAGAACAACCTTGAAGCTCCAAAACCTATCGATCGTAATATCTATGTAATGACAAAAGAAGAGCGTGTTGAAGAAGGTATCGTAGATTTACCTGCAACATTAGCTCAAGCTTTAGATAGCTTCCAATCAAACGAAGTTATGGTTTCTGCTCTAGGTGAACACTTAGCAGAGCACTTCGTTGAAGCGAAAGAAATCGAATGGGATATGTTCCGTACACAAGTTCATCCTTGGGAACGTGACCAATACATGAGCCAATATTAATTTCTAACAGTCCGAGAGATCGTTTATACGTTCTCTCGGACTTTTTTGTTTTTCAAAATGAATGACGCTCTGCATACGTACATTGAATATATAGCTTGTTTGTAAAAAAGCTGCCTGTTGTACAATTTACAGGGAGCTTTTTTTATTGTTTTGTTACATACAAGAAAGAATTTATTTACATGAATTAAAAAGGATAAGCTTTTTGTCTCATTGAATCTATAAGTAAAAGTAGTGTATAACAGATAGTGAGATTGTTTATGTGTTCACTCTGCACTGTATTTCAGTATAACTTCAGAGAATTTTCAGCCAATCATAGTATCGTTAGAAAATACTGTTGGAGAGGAATGTAATAAAATGAAAGAAGGAAATTTTTTTAAAGGTTTAGTGATAGGGATATTGATAAGCATTCCAATTTGGATTATTCTCATTGTTATAGGCGTTCTGCTTTTTAAATAGGTCCTAACGTTATAAATAATAGACCCCTCCCGATCGATACTTTAATCAACCAGAATAGAGGCTGGATCAAAAGTGTTAGGTGGAGGAAGATCCGAACGATGAATCGTTCGGATTTTTTATTGGTAGGGTGAACATAGATTTCATCTATTTAGTTGCTTCTAGCTGTTGATTGGAGGGCAAGGCGAAGACTCCTGCGGAAAAAGCGGAATAGGTGAGACCCCGCAGGAGCGTAAGCGACGAGGAGGCTCACCGGCCGCCCGCGGAAAGCGAAGCCTTGCACGGAAATTAACAGCGATGTCACAAGCAATCCATACTAGAGCATTTATCCCATTTGTTCGTTTTTAGATTGGAGTGATTTCGTTATGGCTCAATCTCCTTTTTTAGTAATTTTTCATCTAGTAGGCTAGTATACGTAGCACTTTTTGCCCTCATGCATATGTTAACAATAAGGAGGGACAAGTAATATGAAAAAAATCTATCTTGACGCAGGACATGGTGGGGCAGATGCAGGAGCAGTCGGAGCGAACGGACTATATGAAAAAAACTTAGTTTTAAAAATTCAACAATATTTAATAAGCTATTTAAATAGCACGTACAGTGACTTTACGATTAAAACCACTCGTACCACAGATACTTTTTTATCGTTATCTCAGCGCGCTTCTCAAGCTAATTCATGGGGAGCAGATGCATTTATGTCTATTCACGTAAATGCCGGTGGAGGAACAGGATATGAAGATTATGTTTATAGAAGCGCTAGCAATGCCAGTAAAACGTTTCAATCAATTGTCCACGGCCAAGTACAGCCAACGCTGCTGTCGTATAATCATCCGAATCGCGGTCGAAAATCAGCCAATTATGCGGTGCTTCGCTTAACAAATATGCCCGCAGTACTCACTGAAATAGCCTTTATTGATAACCGCACAGATGCAGCACTTCTCCAAAATGAAGCTTTTTTAAAAAGTATGGGTGAATCGTATGCAAAAGGAATTGCCGTATATTTGAATTTACCTCGTCGTGCAGTTCCAAACCCATCTCCAACACCAACACCAAATCCATCACCTTCTGAACCCGGTACAAAAACGTATACGATCAAGCAAGGAGATACGCTGTACAGTATTGCACAGAAGTACGGCATAACAGTACAAGCGCTTCAAGAAGCGAATACAGGGCTTTCTGATCCTTTAACACTACAGGTTGGAAAAACAATTGTTATTCCTTCAGGGACTTCACCAAACCCATCTCCAACACCGCCACCTACTCCACCTTCGGAACAATATCCACTTCCAAATGGGATTTTAAAACAAGGTGATTCTGGAGAAGCTGTGAAGCAGCTTCAAAGAGCATTAAATGCGGTGAATTTTAAAGTAGGGTCAGTAGACGGAATATATGGAGTTCAAACGAAAGATGCAATAAGACGTTTTCAGCTTGTGTATCTTCCTTATGATGTAGATGGCATTTATGGTCCTCAAACGAAAAACAAGCTAGCAGCCGTTTTAAAAGCAAAAAGTTAAAGCAAAAAGGTCTTCTGTAAGCGGGCAGAAGGCCTTTTGTTTTTCTGTTAAAAGCGCCTTAAGCACTATTTTATGGTTTACGTAAAATAATGCTTTACAAACCATTTGTACGGGAGTATATTATCTAAGAACAAAGGATAGTTATGAAAGAAACATGTTATCGATCATACCCTTTAACCGAAAATTATATTGACCTGTTATCGCTTAATTCGTCAGAAGTGGGGGACCCAAATTTGTGCATTGTCACTTGGGGTGAATCCTTTTTTTAAAGGTAGGGCTACTCTCATAGCCCGAATCCGACAGCTAACCCCATAAGCGTTTTGGAGAGGAGGTTTAAGCTGTGTAAAAACGCTGAGAACCCTTAGTGTTTTTTTTGTGCGCTTTTTTAACATAAGAAGGTATTTTTTAGGAATAATATCACTTGTTCGTGAACTTGTAACGGAGCTTAGCAATGAACAGTAAATAGTAGCTAGGCAATCATCGGAGGGAAATTACGTGAACTATTCAGTTCTCAAAAGATTATTGATTGGAAAGCCGCTTAAAACAAAAGAGTTAGGCGATCAAAAGCTTAGTAAGCTTAAAGCACTGGCTATTTTATCTTCAGATGCCTTATCTTCAGTGGCTTATGGAACAGAACAAATTTTGATTGTACTTGCAACAGTCGGCGTCCTTGCCTATTGGTATTCGATTCCAATTGCGATTGGGGTATTGGTACTGCTAACGGCTTTAATTCTTTCATATCGTCAAATTATTTATGCGTATCCGCAAGGCGGAGGAGCTTATATTGTTTCGAAAACCAATTTAGGAGAAAATCCTGGGCTTATCGCTGGGGGATCACTGTTAGTAGATTATATTTTAACAGTTGCCGTGAGTGTTTCAGCAGGAACCGATGCTTTAACTTCGGCTTTTCCAACGCTGCATCATTACAATGTAGTAATTGCGTGTTTGCTGGTGATTTTTATTACCGTCTTAAATTTACGTGGTGTAACAGAATCCGCTTCTGTATTAGCTTATCCGGTTTATTTATTTGTTATTGCTCTTATTTTGTTAATAGCGGTAGGCTTGTTTAAAATAGCGACAGGTCAAGTTTCACCTGAGCTTCATCCATCTCTCGGTACAGTAGTGCCAGGTATTAGTTTGTTTTTATTATTAAAAGCTTTTTCGTCAGGCTGTTCGGCATTGACAGGTGTAGAAGCTATTTCAAATGCAGTGCCTAACTTTAAAGAGCCAGGTGCAAAAAATGCTGTTCATACATTAATGCTGATGGGCGGTATTTTAGCCGTTTTATTTTCGGGCATCACGTTTTTAGCTTATTGGCTTGGCATTTCTCCAAAAGCAGATGAAACGGTTGTATCACAAATTGCATCGAGTGTGTTTGGACGAAATGGATTTTATTATTTTATTCAAGGCACAACAGCTCTAATTCTAGTGCTAGCGGCGAATACGGGCTTTTCAGCTTTCCCTTTGCTGGCTGTCAACTTATCGTCTGATAAATACATGCCAAGAATGTTTCAAATTCGTGGCGATCGACTAGGCTATTCAAATGGAATTGTGACCCTTGGAATTGCTTCTATTGTCTTAATTGTAGCTTTTAAAGGAGCGACTGAACAATTAATTCCTCTTTATGCAGTTGGAGTGTTCATTCCATTTACGCTTTCTCAAACAGGCATGATTGTCAAATGGCTTAGAGAAAAGCCGGCAGGCTGGCAAGGAAAGCTAACCATTAACTTAATTGGTGCGCTTATTACCTTAACTGTGCTAATCATTTTGTTTACAACGAAGTTTTCACAAGTATGGTCCGTGCTCATTTTCTTACCGGTTATTGTCTATATTTTTCATCGCATTCATACGCATTATGAAGCGGTAGGAGAGCAGCTTCGCATTAAGCAAGGAGAAAAGATTGGAAAGCTTGAAGGAAGTGTGGTCATTGTTCCTGTAGCAGGAATGACAAAGGTAGTAGAAAATTCATTAAATTATGCAAGAACGATTGGCGATACCGTTATTGCAGTGCATGTGGCCTTTGATCGAGAAGGCGAAAAGAGAATGGAAGAGAAGTGGGAGAAGTGGCAGCCAGATATTCGTATTGTTACGTTTCATTCTCAATACCGCAGCTTAGTGCGGCCGCTGTTTCGATTCATCGATATGGCTGAGGAAAAAGCCCGGGAAAATAATATGGCCGTTACGGTCGTTATTCCGCAATTCATTACGAAAAAAAGCTGGCAAAATATCCTTCACAATCAGTCCAGTCTGCTGTTAAAAGCACATTTGCTTTACCGTAAAAATGTAATTGTTACAACTGTACCGTACCGTTTTAAAAAATAATGAAACATGACTAAAAACCTCCAACTTGTATGTTGGAGGTTTTTAATTTTTATATTCACATACACTAACCGTAATCGAATCTCATCAAAGGTGCAAACGGAGGGATTGCATGAGTGAATTAATTAAATTGTTGCGAAAAGGAAATAAATCGGCCATCATGGCCGCTGTAGTTAATACCATTATCTCTATCATTAAAGGAATTGCTTTCGCTTTAACAGGGAATGTAGCAATGTTTGCTGAAACGATGCACAGTTTAGGAGATGCAGCTAATCAGTTTTTTGTCTTTATAGGTTCGGCATTAAGTAAAAAAGCCCCGACCAAACGATTTCCAAACGGTTTCGGCCGATTGGTTAATCTCGTTCTATTAGGAGCGGTTCTTGTAGTAGGGATCATGGCGTTTGAAACGATTAAAGAAGGATATCACCACATTCTTCATCCGACCAAGTCTTCAGGCTTTATTTTAAATATTGCAGTACTTGGCATCTCGGTATTGCTTGAGATGTTTGTTCTATTTAAGGCAATGAAAGAAATTTTGCACGATGTCGGGATGAATACTGCAGGAGTTAATGTTTTTACGCAAAGCTTTGCTCATTTAAAGAAAGCAAAGCCAGCAACCAAGCTGGTCTTTATGGAAGATCTGGTAGCTACTGGAGGAGGCGTATTGGCATTAATAGCCGTTTTCATTTCACGGTTTACACCTTTTCACCAAGCTGAAGGAATTGCTTCTATTTTAATTGGGCTTATGATGTTTTTTGTAGTAGGACGAGTATTTTTAGATAATGCTGCTGGAGCGCTTGGTGAAGCAGATAAAGAAATGGAAATAAAAATTGGCGCGATTGTCATGCAAGATGTACAAGTGCGTGATATTCAAACATTAATGGTGATGAAAGAAGGAGAAGAGCTTCACGTTGAATTAAAAGTAGAAATTGATCCTTCTTTAACAGTGGCAGAAGCTGATGATATTAAAGATCGTCTGGAAAATCGTATTTTACAGGAAAAAGGAGTAACGGATGTCATTATTGAATTTGATGAAGATGATGGAATTCCGGACTGGGTGCCAAGTGATTTACAGCTTCAAAAAGAATAAAAACAAGGAAGAAAACAACCGTTTTCTTCCTTGTTTTTTTAGCTATATACTTTTTCACGTACGTTTTGAGAATCTGTTGAAGCTTTCGAGAAGTTAATGGTTTCACGTACAACGTAAATAGGTCTATTTTTACTTTCATCGTAAATTCTTGCGATGTATTGTCCGACTAGTCCTAAACCAAGTAGCTGAATACCGCTAAAGAAGGTGATAGCTACCATAATAGAAGTCCAGCCAGGCTGAATGTTTTTACCTATCAGCCAAACAACAATCGAATAACTTAAAACTAAAAGTGATACAAAAACCGATAACAAGCCAATAACCATTACTAAACGCAAAGGCTTCGTTGAAAACCCAATAATTCCATCTGAAGCAAACTTGATCATCTTTTTTAAAGGATATTTTGTTTCACCGGCAAAGCGTTCATCGCGCTCATATTCTACATATGTTTGCCTGAAGCCAATCCAAGACATCATTCCTCGTACAAAACGATTGCGTTCAGTCATTTTTTTGAATACATCCGCTACTCTTCGGTCGATAATACGAAAATCTCCCGTGTCTTTAGGGATTTCGATATCGGACATATAATTTAAAAAGCGATAAAAATACTTAGCCGTGGCTAATTTAAAAAAGGTCTCTCCGCTTCGTTTCTTGCGCTTTGCATATACAATTTCATAGCCTTGCTGCCATTTAGCAATTAATTCGGGAATCATTTCTGGCGGATCTTGTAAGTCCGCATCAATAATAACGATAGCATCACCTTGAGCATAATCAATGCCTGCTGTTACGGCAGTTTGGTGCCCGAAATTACGGGCAAAATCAATAACTTTTACGTTAGAATCCATAGCTGCTACGTCTTTTAAGATTTCAATTGTTCGGTCTGTGCTGCCGTCATTGACGAAAATGAATTCATAGTTAATGTGGTTTTTATGCATCACGGAAAGCAAGCGATTGTAGCATTCATTAGCTACTTCTTCTTCAAAATACATAGGTACCACAATTGAAATTAGTTCTTTCATGCTTTACCCCCTATCGAGTGATTGTTTGTGTGCTTAAACGTCCATATTTTATTAAGGAAAAAATTGATAAACATTCCTATACAAGTAGACAACAGTTGTCCAATTATTGGATTAGCAGGTGTATAGTGTACAAGAAGGAATAAGCAACTTGTATTAATTGCTAAAGTAATAAGGTTTACGATGAAAAATTGAGCTAACATCCATTTATGTACCGTTGCTTGAAACACCCACGATTTGTTCCAATAGTAGCTGTTTATGACGCCAATGAAATAAGATAGTACGTTAGCCAATATATAATTCATATCAAAATGAATGAGTGCTAAGTAACTGATAATAGTGAGCAGGGTATTCATTATACCTACAAATCCGAATTTCAGGAATTTTATCACGGTTGCATAATCCCTTCCATTTAATTTATCTCTTCACATTTTGTCTGGGGCTCATTTTTAGTAAATCGTACTATTAAATAAGATAGAACCACTGAAATACCAAACCCTTCGAGCAGCATAAAGCTTGGAAAAATAAAGAATCGATAGCGAGTTTGAATTTCAATAAGCAAGTGAATAAGAACGTATCCTATGATTAGTAATAAAAACAGTGTATACGGATATTTATCCTGCTTCTTCAGGAATAAACATATAAGTCCAATAATGGAAAGAATAGTAGTTGAAAAATAAATAATTCTTTCATAACTTTGAGCAGCACTAATTAATTTCTCTTTATTAAAAGGTACATCTTCTTGAGGAGTTAATGAAATGCTCCAAAATGTAGATGCATCCGTTCCTCCCCACATATTCAGGAATTTAATGTGAAAGAGATCTAAAAGTTGCTCTTTATCTGCTACCCGTTCTTTAATTACCTCTTTTTCTGCTTCAGCTCGTTTTTCTCCAATTGGCATACCCATAAAACGACTAGCATCCTCTGAAGAATAAGAACCGCTTGTTTCGTAATTAAAGCCAATGACGAATTTCCATAAAGGATCTCTGTTACTTAAAGGATATTTAGAAATACCGCTAGCTACAAAAGAATAGTTGATCAGCGCATTTGCAATAAAAAAAGTAGCCAGTATGCCTACGAGGTTTTTTCCTATTTTCTTTCGACGAACTTTTAACTCAGCAGCATCCATCGTTTTAATGTAAGGTTGAAGAATTTGCAAGATGAAATAAATGAAAACAGCAACGATAATAATGGGTCCTAGAGGGCGCATTAAATTTCCTAACGACAATAGAAGGCCAATATAAAGCCAGCTAAACTTGTTATGAGCAAATCTTTTTATAATAAGGTAAAAAGCTGCATAAAATAAAAAAGTAGCTAAATGCTGATTAGTTAACACTGAGCTATAGAGAATGTTCGGAATGTAGAACGCATACAGAAAAGCTGCCATTCTCCCAGCAAGTTCGTTAAATACTTTAGCGCCAATTAAATAAATAAAAATAACGGTTCCAGTGGAATAAAAAATATTTAACAATTTTAATATAAAAATATTATCTCCAAAACAGCGAATAATAACAGATTCATAGAATGAAAAGCCTAGCTGATATACCCATGTAGTGAAATAAACGCTTTGGTTAAATTCATAATTTCCTTTTGCTATATTACGCGCGGCATCTAACATGACAAGAAAGTCAGATTTTACAGGCGTTTGAACAGAAAGCATCCATGCTAATCGAATACCTAAGGTCAAAACGATCAGTGAAATAAAAAAAACAGTTTTGTTCATGTATCTACTTGCAATAGCTATTAGAAAAATGACAAGGAAAGTGATAAATATTCCTTCAATAATAAATGAATTACTTAAAGCCAAGCCTTTTAATTCCAATGAATTTGTCATCGTACTATAACTGCCCCATAGAGACCATGTAAGAATAATGACACATAAAAAGATCAGGCTTTTGGATAAAAATGAGTTAAGCATATTACCTCCTGCAAATTATTTCATAGATAAGGTACAAAATTCCTACCCTATGATACCATATTTTATCATTTTGTATATATTTTTCTTATAGAGTATAATGTTAGATTGTTCTGAAATTACAATAGCGGCATAACGTTTGATAAAAGGGTAAGCCGAGTAGGAAAAAGATTTCATAATAGAAAAAGCTGTTTGCATCCATACGTATGCGAACAGCTTTTATGTTTTAAATCGATCTTTTAATAAATTCCATAGGGAACTCACTCCGAGACTAATGCTGATCAGAATTCCTGATAGAGCTACTATTAAAGCGATATATTCAAAGATAGAAAACTGCTTCATACTATCCCAATTGATGTTTCCCTTTAGTTTGCTAATAACTAAATTCATTCCGTAAATACCGGAAAGAACCGTATAAATCGTTAAAATTAATAATAAGTAATTGTGACGCTTGGCTGCGATTTTCTCTTGATTTTGGTACAAAGTACCAAGGGTTTCTTTGACTTCTTGATAAAGAGAATTGATGTGGAAAATTTTTTAAAAGAGCTCAGAAAACTCTTGACCTTCTGTGCGAGAGCTAATTTCTAAAAAAAAATATTTACCTGAAAACACGGTAATAGAGCGGATTAGTCGTTCAATGCCCTCTGAATTTTTATGAAACGTGAGCTGAGAATACTCATAAGATAGTTTTAGCAACACGATTTTATAGAAAAAATGTAAAAATAAATTATAGTAATGCTGGCCAAATAAATGATTCATCAAAAGCTGATCTGTTTTAGAGTCTGTCGATTTAGAAATACACGAAAACACATGGTCTGTTATGACGTAATAGGTTTCAGGAGCCCATCTGGAATACACGTGTTTAGTATTATACGTTTTAATATACTCATGATTGTGTGCAGAAATAAACGCTTTCCCCTCAGGCGTATAACTATTTAGCTGCCCAGTACGAAATAAAGTTGTGGAATTAATCTCTTGCTCTTGATTTACCGTTACATAACTTAACACAAACATCCGTTCATCGATAAAATAAGGAAGGCTCCCAACGTGCTGTTCAGGTGTGGCTTCTTTTTTGATGTGTTCGTTCAAAAATGGCGCGAGCTGTGAAAAAATATAATCTTGTACTTTGCTATAGGGATGATGTTCATAGGTAATGGTGGATCCATGCTCTTCAGCAAGCTTCGGTTCTAATACACGAAAATGATTCATGAATTCTAAAATATCATCATAGGTGTAATGATTATGGCTCATCTCAGTGCGAATGGTCATGACGCCAATTTCAAAAGGACATAAAAAAACATCCACAGACAGCACGTTGCTAGACACGGTGGTGGAGAAAGTGTGTAACGTAATGGTATGGTCTATTTTTTTTGAAAATCGAAGCAACCCTTCTTTTTCGCACGAGTCAGGGAATAGAATGCATTCAATGTAAGGAAGAAAATATTGATCCAGGCTATCATGAGATACGTAATATTGTTCTCCGTAGTATTCTTTTTCTAAATGTTTGTTTTGAATGGAAAAAAACTCGAACAAATTTACTTCCAGTGCATGAACAAGCTGCTCTTTATTTTTTCGATCAAAGGAAAAAGGAAAAAGAAACATGTTCATTGCTTTGGTAGGTACAATGGTTTGAAATGGTTCTGTTTTCCTTGGTGTATTGGTCATAAACTACATCCTTCTTATGGTCGGTTGTATTTCCTTGTAAGAGTCGAGGAAATGCAGATAGAAAGTAAAAGGTAAAACAAGCTTTACAAAAACCGTTCTACCTGCCTGCAATGATTCAGCGTATCATTTATAATATGCCAATTTTTTTAGAAAACAAACGTAAAAAAACCAACTAACATCATGATTAGTTGGTTTTACATACAGTGTCTGACTAGTGAATTGTGCGATATACACCAGTTACTTTTCCTAAAATCGTTACGTGGCGAAGAATAATAGGCGCCATCGTTGAATTTTCAGGCTGTAAACGAACGAAATTTTCTTCTTTAAAGAAACGTTTTACCGTTGCTTCGTTGTCTTCGGTCATAGCCACCACAATATCTCCATTATTAGCTGTTTGCTGCTGACGTACGATTACCATATCGCCATCTAGAATACCTGCTTCAATCATACTTTCTCCCATAATTTCAAGCATAAATACATGATCATCTGGAGAAACGAATTTATCTGGAAGAGGGAAATATTCTTCCACATTTTCAACAGCTGTTATAGGAAGACCCGCTGTTACTTTACCGATAACAGGAACATTAATGACATTGCTTTTAGGGATGTTTACTTCGTCTAGTTGAAGAACTTCGATTGCTCTTGGTTTTGTTGGATCTCTGCGAATTAACCCTTTGCTTTCTAAACGAGCTAAATGCCCGTGTACAGTGGAGCTAGAGGCTAATCCTACCGCTTCCCCAATCTCACGAACAGAAGGCGGATAACCTTTTAATTTTACTTCGTGCTTAATAAAATCTAGTATGTCTTGTTGACGTTTTGATAGCTTCATATTTTTCACCTCGATTTTAGCTATTCTTTAGGTGAATTATACCACGTGATGTGTCAATATACAAACATAAGTTCGAAGAATTCCATTGACAGAAACAAATGTTCTCAATAAAATAAGAACATATATTCTGATAGGGGGATCATAATATGCAACAATTCTTACATTCTATGAAACATTACGCTATTTTTTTTGCAGTTATCGCTGCACTTACATATGTATTGACGCTGGTTTTAGGAGCGGATAAAGTAGATTTAGACAAATATTCAACGGTTACTATTACAAAAGGAGATACGCTTTGGGAATTGTCCAACAAGTATCATAATCACCATCATTTGACCACCAATGAATTTGTCAAATGGGTTGAAGACGTCAATGATTTAAACTCAGACACTGCCCAGTCTTTATCTCCTGGAGATAAATTATATATTCCTGTTTTAAAAAAAGAGTTACATAATCAAGTGGCAATTGAACAGTAGTGTGTAACGGCCGTTCCTGAATATTGTTAGAAGCCGAAAAGGTCGTGATAAAAGTGGACGCCATTATTTATTGCCGTGTCAGTACGGATAAAAAAACCCAAGAAACATCTTTACAGCGCCAGCAAGAAGAATTAAAAAAGCTTGCTGATCTTCACCATCTAGAGGTAAAAAAAGTCGTAATGGAAAAAGCAAGCGGATATGACGTAGACAGAGAGGGTATTTTGGATGTTCTTCATACAATGAAAGAAGAAAAAATATCTGTGCTGCTCATTCAAGACGAAACACGATTAGGCAGAGGAAATGCCCGAATTGCGCTGCTTCATGCTTTTCATAAAGAAAATGCTACGATCTATACGATTAGTCATCAAGGTCAGCTTCAGCTTTCAGAATCTGATTCGATGGTGTTAGATATTATTAGCTTAGTGGAAGAGCATCAGCGAAAATTACATAATGCTAAAATTAAAAGAGGAATGAAAAGAGCCGTCGAAAACGGCTATCGTCCGCAGCAAAATTTAAAAAATCAAGGAGTTAACTCGGGAAGAGAAAAAAAAGAAGCGCCGATTGAAGAAATTGTACGCCTTCGTCATAACGGCTTAACCTTTGCTGAAATTTCAGTTACGCTAAAAGGTTTTGGTTATAATATTTCAAAAGCGACGGTACATCGCCGCTATCAAGAGTATCAAGAGAGTGCTCAATCTCTTGATAAAACGAAAGAGATTTAGTAAGATGACTACATGCTGCCGGAACGGTTCGGTAATTTTAATTATTGATTATAAGGAGATAGGTTTTATATGCTATCAAAAGATAAACTTACTCGTATTAATGCTCTTTCAAAAAAGGCAAAGGCTGAAGGGCTGACAGAATCTGAAGCGAAAGAACAGCAAGAGCTACGTCAGGAATATTTAAAAGTTTTCCGACAATCTATGACAAATCACCTTCATACGATTAAAGTTGTGGACGAAGAAGGTAAAGATGTTACGCCTAAGAAGTTAAAAGAGAGTAAAAAGAAGCGTCTTCACTAAGACGTTCTAGTAAAACTAGAGGGAGTGTTCCCTCTAGTTTTTTGTATATTTTTAATAAGGGGCACAAAAACTGTAAAAGTGGAAATTTTTTTGGTTCAAGTATTGTACAAATAAGCAAATCATTAGTATGATAACATATGTACATAGTTTTGAAAGGAATGAAGAGTATGACACAACGTATTGAAGATCTTTCGATTGCAACAATTCGTACTTTATCAATCGATGCGATTGAAAAAGCAAATTCAGGTCACCCAGGTATGCCAATGGGAGCTGCTCCAATGGCATATACATTGTGGACAAAATTTATGAACATCAATCCAAAGAATCCAAACTGGTTCAACCGTGACCGCTTTGTATTATCAGCAGGACACGGATCGGCACTATTATACAGCTTGCTTCATTTAGCTGGATATGACTTATCAATTGAAGACCTTAAAAACTTCCGTCAATGGGGAAGTAAAACACCAGGTCATCCGGAGTTCGGTCATACAGCAGGTGTTGATGCAACAACTGGCCCACTAGGACAAGGTATTGCAATGGCTGTTGGTAAAGCAATGGCAGAACGTCATTTAGCTGAAACATACAACAAAGAAGGTTTAGAAATTGTAGACCACTTTACGTATGGTATTTGTGGTGACGGAGACTTAATGGAAGGTGTATCTGCTGAAGCAGCTTCATTAGCGGCACACTTAAAATTAGGACGCTTAGTTGTTTTATACGATTCAAATGATATTTCTTTAGACGGAGATTTAGATCGCTCGTTCTCTGAGAACGTAGAAGATCGTTTCAAAGCTTACGGATGGCAAGTAATCCGCGTTGAAGACGGCAATGACTTGACAGCGATTGCAAACGCAATCGAAGAAGCAAAAGGCGATTTAACACGCCCAACGCTAATTGAAGTAAAAACAACAATCGGATTTGGTTCTCCAAACCACGCGGGTACTTCTGGCGTGCACGGTTCTCCATTAGGTTCCGATGAAACAAAATTAACAAAAGAAGCTTATGCATGGACATTTGAAGAAGATTTCTATGTGCCAGAAGAAGTGTATGCTCACTTCAAAGCTACAATTGCTGAAGATGGCCAAAAGAAAGAAAACGAATGGAACGATGTATTTGCACAGTATAAAGAAAAATATCCTGAACTAGGTCGTCAATTTGAACTAGCAGTAGAAGGAAAGTTACCGGAAGGCTGGGAAGAAACGCTTCCAGCATACGAAACGGGTTCAAGCTTAGCTAGCCGTGCTTCTTCTGGAGAAGTATTAAACGCAGTAGCACAAGCTGTACCTCAATTCTTCGGCGGTTCAGCTGACTTAGCTGGCTCAAATAAAACAATGATTAAAGGTTCAGAAGACTTCACTGCAGCTGATTACAGCGGACGTAATATCTGGTTCGGTGTACGTGAATTTGCAATGGGAGCTGCATTAAACGGTATGGCTCTACACGGCGGTGTAAAAGTATTCGGAGGAACATTCTTTGTATTCTCTGATTATCTTCGCCCAGCAATTCGCTTAGCAGCTTTAATGAAGCTTCCTGTAACATATGTATTTACACATGACAGTATCGCAGTTGGAGAAGACGGCCCAACACATGAGCCAATTGAACAATTGCCATCACTTCGTGCAATGCCAGGTCTTTCAGTGGTTCGTCCTGCAGATGCAAATGAAACAGCTGCTGCATGGCGCTTAGCATTAGAGTCAACTGACCGCCCAACGGCGCTTGTATTGACTCGTCAAAACTTGCCAACGCTTGAAGGTACAAAAGAAAATGCATACGAAGGCGTGTCTAAAGGTGCGTACGTTGTATCTAAAGCTGGTAAAGACCAAGCGGATGCATTAATACTTGCAACAGGCTCTGAAGTAAGCCTAGCAGTAGATGCACAAAAAGCATTAGCTGCAGAAGGCATTGACGTATCTGTAGTAAGTATGCCTGCATGGGATCGTTTCGAAGAGCAATCTGCTGAGTACAAAGAAAGTGTTATCCCTAAATCAGTGAAAAAACGTTTAGGTATTGAAATGGCTTCTACACTTGGATGGGAACGCTATGTTGGAGACGAAGGACAAGTTCTTGGTATTAATCACTTCGGTGCATCTGCTCCTGGTGAAACAATCATGAAAGAATTTGGTTTTACAGTTGAAAATGTAGTAGCAAAAGTGAAAAGCTTGCTTAATGCATAATTCTTCTTCATAAGAAAGAGCAGACTCCTGTGGTCTGCTCTTTTTTTCGACAAAAAAACAAAGGAATTTTTTCATCGATAGACAAGCATTGCGTATACCATTCGGTATAATGGTACAAAAAAGAACGAGCCGAAAGGGAGGATGAATCGTGAGAACGTATGAAGTATATTTAATGGAGGAAGAAGTTGCATCATCCTATTTTCGAAGAGAAAAGCTCATCTATCAGCTGCTGATTGAATATAGAATGAAACGTCACTTGCAGGAAACGCACTTACAAAAACAAGTTCATTACATTACTCGCCAACTGCCCATTTCATTTATTCAACGAGAATTGCTTCAGGCGTTTTCTCATTATCCTCATTTTTTTACTCATCAGGAGACGTTTGTGCTGGAATATCCTCATAAAAAAAGTCGAGCATCTATAAAATTAACGAATCGCTGTATAACAATTGAAGGAGATGGCAATGTTGATGCTGAGACAGCTTTTTTTGAAGTATTACGCAAGCTAGATCCTTGTTTTTTAGCAGTGAATTATGGAACGGATGAATACGGCTGGCTGAGGCCTGTGAAAACAAGAAAATTTGTGTAATTATTTAAGGAAATTGGAACGGAAATATTGTATAATAGCGTATGGTCTAGTACACTGTAAGTTAGACAACATGAAGGAGGAAGTAATACCATGGGAATGTATATTCTAGTTGGTGTTCTAGCATTAATTGTTGGGATAGCGCTAGGATTTTTCATTGCTCGTAAATATATGATGAGCTATCTGAAGAAAAATCCACCAATTAATGAACAAATGTTAAAAATGATGATGATGCAAATGGGCATGAAACCATCGCAGAAAAAAATTAACCAAATGATGAAAGCAATGAACGGCCAAATTAAATAATGGTTAATTGGACAGACACTCTCTATTCAGAAGGGTGTCTTTTGTTTTATGATAGATATAAGAAAATGGTTGCGGGGCTAGGGGGATACGATGAAAATTTTTCGAGAGTTATGGTGGTTTTTCAAACAGGAAAAAAAGTCTTACATAACGGGGATAGCGCTGCTCATTATTGTGGCAGCATTAGAACTTCTCCCGCCTAAAATTATTGGTTTAACGGTAGATGGCATTAAAGAAGGGACGCTGAATGGAAAGCGCTTAATGCAGATGGTTGGCATTTTGCTAGGAGCTGCTGTTGTGGCCTATTTCACAAGGTACATATGGCGTATTATGATATTTGGTTCATCTGTTAAACTAGCCAAGCAGCTGAGAAATACCCTCTACACTCATTTTACCAAGATGAATCAGGCCTTTTATCAGCGGCGGCGAATTGGGGATTTGATGGCGCATGCAACGAACGATATTCAAGCTATTCAACAAACTGCAGGTTCGGGCGTTTTGACGCTTGTGGATTCGATTGTCACAGGAGGGCTTGTTCTATGCACAATGGCCCTCACAATCAGCTGGAAATTAACGCTTATTTGCCTTATTCCTATGCCGCTTATGGCCGTTTTAACAAGTTACTATGGTACATTGCTTCATGCGCGGTTTCATCACGCACAAGCAGCATTTTCTACTTTAAATGATAAGGTTCAAGAAAGCATTAGCGGAATTAAAGTCATTAAGACATTTGGGGAAGAAGCAGCTGATGTCGAAGAGTTTCGCATTAAGTCTGCAGATGTTGTCCAAAAGAACATGAAAGTAGCACGAGTAGATGCATTGTTTGATCCGACCATTTCGATTATTGTAGCACTTTCTTTTTTACTTGCTCTTATTTTTGGCAGCAAGATGGTTATTAGTGAAGAGTTAACACTGGGGCAGCTTGTTACCTTTACAACTTATTTGGGCCTTCTTATTTGGCCGATGCTCGCGTTTGGCTGGCTATTTAACATTGTGGAACGAGGAAGAGCATCATATGACAGGGTATTTTCTTTATTAAAAGAAGAAAATTCGATTGAAGAAGCAGCGCATCCTAGTGTTGAAATGCCAACAGGAAATATTGAAGCTGTTATTCATAGGTTTTCGTATGTTAAAGAAGACGAATACACGTTAAACGAAATTTATTTTACACTTTCTCGCGGTCAAACGTTAGGTATTGTCGGAAAGACGGGTGCTGGGAAAACCACGCTTTTAAAGCTGCTGCTTCGTGAATTTGATGTAAGCGACGGAGCTGTTTTATGGGGAGGAAAAGACATTAAAGACTATGCTTTTGATTCATTGTACAAAAGCATTGGATATGTTCCTCAAGATCACTTTTTGTTTTCAACAACAGTCGCTGATAATATCGCGTTTGGAAAAAGAGAAGCAAGCAATCAAGAAATTAAAGAAGCGGCTAAAGTTGCAAATGTACATAGAGACATTCTCGATTTTACAGATGGCTATCAAACAATAGTAGGTGAAAAAGGCGTTTCGTTATCTGGTGGACAAAAACAGCGTATCTCGATTGCAAGAGCTCTTCTATTAGATCCTGAGCTTTTAATTTTAGACGACTCGCTATCAGCGGTAGATGGAAAAACGGAAGCTGGTATTTTACAAGCGTTGAAGCAAAAACGTCAAAATCGAACAACGATTATTACAGCGCATCGACTGAGCTCGGTTACTCATGCAGACCTGATTCTTGTACTTGATAAAGGGAAAATTATTCAGCGAGGAACTCATGATGAACTGCTTAGCGTGAGCGGCTGGTACCAGGATATGTACGATAGACAGCAGCTTGAACGTGCGGTAGAAGAAGGAGAGATCCAAAATGAAAATTGAGCACTCTTCGGTACATAAACGTCTGTTTCGCTATACAATTCCGCATAAAAAATCATTTTTTTTAGCGTTCACACTATTATTAATTGCTACGGCTGCGGATTTATTAGGGCCTATTTTGATTAAAATTTTTATTGACGATTATTTAACTCCTAAGTACTTGCCTCTTCAGCCTCTTGTGTGGCTTGCAAGCAGTTATTTGCTTTTACAGCTTTTAAAAATTGTCGTTCAATACTTTCAGCTTCTGCAGTTTCAAAAAATTGCGCTTCAAATTATTCAGCAGATTCGAATTGACGTTTTTTTCCATGTTCATCGCTTGGCGCTTCGCTTTTTTGACAACACGCCAACGGGAAGCCTGGTATCTCGAATTACAAATGACACGGAAGCCATGAAAGAAATGTTTGTGGAAGTCATCGCGGTTTTTATTCAAAATGGGGTATTTTTGATCGGTATTTTTATAGCCATGTTTATGCTAGATGTGAAGCTGGCTTTTTATTGTTTAGTTCTTTTCCCGTTCATTTGGGGACTTATGAAGCTTTATCAGCATTACAGCGCTATTTACTACGGACAGCTCCGAGAAAAGCTAAGTCAGTTAAATGCCAAGCTTCATGAGTCTTTGCAAGGCATGTCTATTATTCAGTTATTTCGTCAAGAAAAGCGGCTGCGCTCGGAATTTGAAGAAATTAATGATGAGCATTACAAAGCGGGGATGCGCAATATTAAGTTAGATGGTTTGCTGCTGAGGCCCGCAGTCGAAATTCTTTACATTTTAGCCGTTATTCTTGTGCTCAGTTATTTTGGTATTTCCGTAGCTGACAGCCCTGTTAAAATTGGTGTTCTTTACGCGTTTATCAACTACTTGGATCGTTTTTTTGAACCCGTTAATGAAATGATGCAGCGTCTTTCTATGTATCAGCAAGCGATGGTATCAGCCTCTCGGGTATTTGACTTGATGGATGAAAAAGAAAAAAATCCAGTCATGACAGGAGAACAAAAGCAGGGGGTACAAAAAGGAACGGTAGAATTCAGAAACGTAACGTTTTCCTATGATGGTGTTCGAGATGTGCTTTCTGATATATCATTTACGGTAAACGAAGGAGAAACTGTGGCTTTAGTAGGCCATACTGGAAGCGGGAAAAGCTCCATCATTAATTTATTAATGCGTTTTTATGAGCAGCAAAAAGGAGACATTTTGATAGATAATAAACCGCTATCGTCTTTTTCAAATAAACAGCTTCGAGATGAAGTAGGGCTGGTGCTGCAAGATGCCTTTTTATTTGCAGATACCGTAAAACGAAATATTACGCTGCACGAAGACCATTTTTCTGATGAACAAGTAAAAGCAGCGGCGGAATTTGTGCAAGCTCACGCATTTATCGAAGCTCTCCCTAATAAGTATAATGAAATGCTAGTGGAAAGAGGTTCCACTTTATCAAGCGGCCAGCGTCAGCTCTTAGCATTTGCAAGAACGGTCATCCGAAATCCCAAAATCCTTATTCTTGATGAAGCAACAGCGCACATTGATACAGAAACAGAAGAAGCGATTCAAGAAGTGTTAAGAGATATGGGAAAAGGCCGCACAACAATTGCGATTGCCCATCGTTTATCCACTATTCAACACGCCGACTGTATTTTAGTATTGCATAAAGGAAAAATCGTCGAAAAAGGCACACATGCTGAACTGCTAAACAAATGCGGTTTGTACTATAATATGTATCAGCTTCAGCACAGTGAAAAAGAAGAGAATTTCAGCAAAGAAACAGGAGTAAAAGAGACTTATACAGAATTGATAGAGTGAAGGCAAAAAAAGAAACAACCTTCATGAAGAGGTTGTTTCTGTCGTTTGAGCAGGGAATTCATTGTAAACGTTTAATAAATGATCTAATTCTTGACTATGTTTAATAGCAGGTGGAGAGTTTAATCCACTTACTCGGACTATGCGGATGAGTTCTTCTCGTTTCTTTTCAATCGCTAATAGAATATCTTTTTTGGCCAATGCTATGTATCCCTTCTAACAAGTCGTTTACCTAATTATACAAGATAATGGTACTATTTGAAAGAAGTGAGATAAGACAATTTGGTTACAAAATGGTAACGAAAAAGAACAAAAAGAACAAAAAAAGGAAGTGGGAAATGTGGGAGATTTAAATTTGTTTTTGGCATTTGGCGCAGGTTTTTTATCGTTTATTTCACCTTGCTGTTTGCCTTTGTACCCAGCTTTTTTATCGTACATAACGGGAGTGTCAGTTAGCGAGCTAAAGGAAGGCGCTAAGTCACATCAGCGAAAAGCTTTTATTCACACAGCTTTCTTTCTGCTTGGATTTTCTATTATTTTCATTATGATTGGCTTTGCGACGTCATTTATTGGTCAGTGGTTTTTTAACTATAGGGATTTAATCCGGCAGATTGGTGCTATTCTTATTATTTTCTTTGGTCTAGTTGTACTCGGAATTTTTAAGCCTCGAATTCTTATGCAGGAACACAAGCTTAGATTCGCAAATAAGCCGGCTGGCCTCTTTGGTTCTTCTTTTATTGGTATGGCTTTTGCAGCAGGGTGGACTCCTTGCACGGGCCCTATTTTAGTATCGGTTATGGCGCTTGCAGCGACAAACCCAAGCTCTGGTCTTTTGTATATGATAACTTATTCACTTGGGTTTTCTATTCCATTTTTTATTATGACGTTTTTTATTGGGAAAATGAACTGGTTAAAAAAACATATGAATTCCATGATGAAAGTTGGCGGATACGCAATGATTGGCATGGGATTTGTTTTGTATTTTGACTGGATGACAAAAATTATTATTTATACAACGAGCGTATTTGGAGGGTTTACGGGCTTCTGAAAAGGGAAAGTGATACAAAAAAGAATCTGGAACTTGGCAGATTCTTTTTTGTTTTTTAGAGACGAAATGTTCACTTTCGCTCTTAGGAAATAAGCACGAATATGATTCGAAAAAATATATAGAAAAAATTTATTTTTACTATATCTTCTATAAATACGGAGTGATACAATGAAATCGTCATATTTTTAATTGTTAAAAAGAGGTGTATAAATTGAAAGATATTTTGTTAATCTTGCTTTTGCAACTGATCTATGTACCGATCTTGACGCTGCGCACAATTTTTTTAGTCAAAGGTATGAGTATGTATGCCTCGGTTTTTGGATTTGTTGAAGCGTTAATTTATGTATTCGGCTTATCCCTTGTATTTTCAGGAGATCAAAGCACGCTTGCTATGGTTGTATATGCAGTTGGGTTTGGAGTGGGAATTATCCTTGGAAGTTATATCGAATCTAGACTTGCTATCGGATATACAACATTCTTAGTTAACCTTATGACCAAAAATGAAGAGTTGATTAACCGCCTTCGACAGGAAGGTTTTGGTGTTACTGTTTACCAAGGAGAAGGAAGAGACAGTGCACGCTATAGATTAGACATTTTAACAAAAAGAAGTAGAGAAGAAGAGCTATTAGCATTCATTGAAGAATATGAGCCTCGTGCTTTCATTATTTCATACGAGCCGCGTAAATTTAAAGGCGGGTTCTTACTAAAAGCAATGAAAAAGCAAAAACAAAAGCAAAAAGCAAAAGCAGATATCACCTCTACTAAATAAAAACAGAAGAGATCCTCTTCTGTTTTTTTGTTGCACTTTTACTTCTGATGTTTTTTGGATTATAATAATAAGTAAACACTAAACTATAGTAAAGGAAGGATTTCATTGGTTATTGCTTCAACACTTGTCGCAATTTTTATGGCTTCTTTCATATTAGTTGTTCGAATGAAAGCTGCTGATAAACCAACGAATGCAAAAAAAATTATACTTCCGCCTTTTTTTATGAGTACGGGAGCGTTAATGTTTATCTTTCCAATGTTTCGAGTAACGGGTGCAGAACTGCTTGAGGCGTTAATAGCAGGCATGATTTTCTCAATCCTGTTAATTAAAACGTCTAAATTTGAAATTCGTGACGATCATATTTACTTGAAGCGTTCAAAAGCTTTTGCATTCATTATTATTGGTTTGCTTATTATTCGAATTGCAATGAAAATATATTTAAGTTCTTCAATTGATGTTGGTCAGCTTGGCGGTATGTTCTGGATTTTAGCATTTGGTATGATTGTACCTTGGCGCATTGCTATGTACACATCGTACAAAAAGCTCGAACGAAAGCTGCATAATGATCGTCTTGCTAATACAACGATATTAAACTAAAAAAGGTGGCTACGCAGCCACCTTTTTTGATTTAAAATAAATGCTGATAGGGAACGGCATCTATTTTTTGCTTTTTTAATGTTTTTAATAAAAATTTATGATCACGTTTAGGCGTAGCTAAAATGTATCCACGTACGATTAAGTCTTCCGTTATAGAGGCTGCTTGTTCCTCAATTGCGAGTTCCCCAATTTTCCCCGCGATTTTTTGTTTGGCTACATCGCGAAATAGTTCAGGTACTGGTTCAACAAGAACGTTTAATAGCTGCTTTTGATCCGCTGACCAAAGGTGGACGGTTTTGGAAAGATAGTGATCTTGCCAATCAAGCTCAGACATGCCGTCTTCTTTTGGTAAGCGCTTTAAAAATTTCCTGAACATAAAAAATCCGCCGATAGCAAACATGCTCATTAAAAAGACAACCCAAAATAAAATAACCCATAAAAACCAGCCCTCTAGCATATTTTTCACTCCTTTATAAAGAGGTTAATCATAACATTACTATATTTATACATTTATTATAAAAGCCTTGTTCCTTTTATGGCAATATAAAATTCCTGCACTTTATGTGAGGGAAGAGTCTTTTTTGACTTATCAATAAGTTTATATAGACTTATTGGTAAGTAAATTATCGTTAGAATTATCTAAAAATGCTTATTTTTCAGCTTTTTAAAAGTTGGCACGTTTTTTGCATATAAACTAATTGAAGAATTATTTAATATGAGAGGAAGATAAAAAATGAGTCAAACTTTTAGCAAAGTAGCAACAAATTTACCGGGAGAAAATGCAAAGCAATTATTAGATAGAAGACACCGTGCCATTCCGAAAGGCGTAAGTTATGGCATTCCGACATTTGCTGATACGGCTGAAGGGGCGATCGTTAAAGATGTCGATGGCAATACGTTTATTGATTTCGTAGGGGCAATTGGCACAATCAATGTAGGGCACAGTCATCCAAAAGTGAAAGAAGCGCTTCACAAGCAAGTAGACCGTTTTATTCACACAGGATTTAATGTAATGATGTATGAGTCATATGTAGAGCTTGCAGAAAGATTAGCAGCAATTGCACCTGGTGAATTTGACAAGAAAGTATTACTTTTAAATAGCGGAGCAGAAGCTGTAGAAAACGCAGTGAAAATTGCTCGTAAATATACAAAGCGTCAAGGAATTATTTCCTTTAACCGCGGTTTCCATGGTCGTACATTAATGACAATGACAATGACAAGTAAAGTAAAACCATATAAATATGAATTTGGACCGTTTGCTCCTGAAGTATACAAAGCTCCATATCCTTATGAGTATCGCCGTCCACAAGGGTTATCAGTTGAAGCATACGAAGATTTCATGATTACAGAATTCAAAAACTTCTTAAATACAGAAGTAGCACCGGAAACGATTGCAGCTGTTGTAATGGAGCCGATTCAAGGTGAAGGTGGTTTCATTGTTCCAGGTAAACGTTTTGTGCAAGAAGTGTATCAATTATGTAAAGAGCACGGAATTTTATTTGTATCAGATGAAATTCAAGCAGGATTTGCACGTACAGGCCGCTACTTCGGTATTGAACATTTTGACGTTGAGCCTGATTTAATTACGGTATCAAAATCACTAGGAGCTGGCGTACCAATCAGCGGTGTCATTGGCCGTGCTGAAATCATGGATGAATCTAATCCTGGTGAGCTTGGCGGAACGTATTGTGGAAGTCCTCTTGGATGTGAAGCAGCTTTAGCTGTACTTGATATCATTGAAGAAGAAAAGCTAAATGAACGCGGTGAGTACCTTGGAAAAGTGGTAACATCACGATTTGAAAAACTAGCAGAAAAATATGACTGTATCGGTGATATTCGCGGATTAGGAGCGATGTCTGCGATTGAGCTTGTGAAAGACCGTGAAACAAAAGAAGCGGACAAAGAGCTTACACAGCGCATCGTAAAAGAAGCAAACAAGCGTGGATTATTATTGCTTAGCGCAGGAGTATTTGGAAACGTTCTTCGTATCTTAATGCCAATTGTTATTACGGATGAGCAGTTAGAAGAAGGCTTAGCTATTTTTGAAGCAGCACTAGAAGCAAGCGTACAGCAAACGGTTGAAGTATAAGAGAAATTGTGGCATGAGGCTGAGACAAACGTATTTTAGTTGAAGAAAGATCCGAACGATGAATCGAGATTTTTGATGAAGAATCCAACTCGTTCGGATTTTTCATGGCGATGGTGAACGCAGGTTTCATGTATGTGGCTGCTTCTAGCTGGTGATTGGAGGGCAAGACGAAGACTCCTGCGGGAAAAGCGGAACAGGTGAGACCCCGCAGGAGCGGAAGCAACGAGGAGGCTCACCGGCCGCCCGCGGAAAGCGAAATCTTGCACGGAAATCAACAGCGGTGTCACAAGCGATTCATACGAGCTCCTTTATCCTACTGGTTCGTCTTTAAATGGGCTGGATTTAGTTATGTCTCAACTTCATTCTTCATGAATCACAAAGAATGGGTATGTTTGGACACTCTATTTATAGATTTTTCATTTTCTGATAAAATAAAATAATAATTATTTTTTGACGAAAAGGTGATTCAAATGACCATTCATAAAAAGCATATTCAGCAAATTAACGACGAACTTTACGATATATTTGAGTCATCATTTGATGAAATCTTTGTAACTGATGCAAATGGATATGTGTTAGTTGTAAATTCAGAGTGTGAAAAAAACTATGCTTTGAAAGTGGAAGATTTTATTGGAAAGCACGTAAAAGAACTGCAGGAAATGGGTATTTTTTATCCTTCGGCCACGTTAAAAGTGATTGAATCTAATCAAGCGATTGAATTGGTTCAAAAAACAAACTCCGGCCGGTATCTTCATGTGCGGACAAGGCCGGTATTTATAAACGACGGGCATTTAAAAAGCGTTATTAGCTATTCTCGAGATCTAACAGACTTAATGGAATTAAAACGAAAAGTAGAAGAGATGGAAGAACAGCTTGAAAACTATAAAAAAGAGTTAAACGAAGCCGTGGATTTAGAAGGCATCGTGACAAAAAGTGAAGCGATGAAAAAAGTTTTTTCAACCATTCAACGAGTTGCTTCTGTAAATACAACCGTTCTTTTACTTGGAGAAACAGGGGTAGGAAAAAGCAGAGTAGCAAAACTGCTTCACCAGCTTAGTACAAGAAAACAGCAGCCGTATCATGAACTTAATTGTGCAGCGCTTCCTGAACAGCTTATTGAATCAGAGCTATTTGGCTATGAAGGCGGTACGTTTACTGGAGCATTTCGAGAAGGGAAAAAAGGGATCATTGAGCTTTCGAACGAAGGCACGCTTTTTCTAGATGAGATTGGTGAACTTTCTCTTTCAGCACAAAGTAAGTTGCTCCACGTGCTGCAAGACCGTACAATTCGTCCCGTGGGCTCAACAAGAGCAGTATCAATAGACGTACGAATTATTGCTGCTACGAATCAAAATCTAGAACAAATGGTGGAAGAAGGAAAGTTTAGACGTGATTTGTACTATCGACTTAACGTAGTGCCGATTACCATTCCTCCTTTACGAGAGCGAAAAGAAGATATTCTGCCGCTTGTCTATCAGTTTCTTCACCATTTTAATACGGTATACGAACGTAATGTACGTTTATCACCAAAGGCGTTAGATGCATTTTTAGGACAAGAATGGAAAGGAAACGTTCGTGAAGTGGAAAATATCATTGAGCGTCTGGTTGTTACAGGGGAAGAAATGATTACGCTTAAAGATTTGCCTTTTGCAAAAGAGTTTGCTATCGATCAACCTGTCCATACGCTTCCTGAAATGATTGAACATGTGGAAAAAGAGATGGTCATAAAGGCGTTTGAACAGCATAGGTCGTCTTACAAAGTAGCAGAACAGCTTGGTATTAGCCAATCACAAGCCAGTCGTAAAATTCGAAAGTACGTTTCGGACAGCACAGAACATTGAGTAGATAAATTTAAGCAGGGAGTGAAGAAATATGAAGCAAGCAAACTTATATATTAACGGAGAATTTGTTTCAGCAAATGATACATACGAAGTGGTAAATCCAGCAACAAATGAAGTAGTGGCTACTGTTGCAAAAGGTGGAGAGAAAGAAGCTAAGCTAGCAGCAGATGCTGCCTATGAAGCGTTTCAAACTTGGTCTAAAAAAACAGCAGAAGAGCGCGGTAAATTATTATTTAAATGGCATCAGCTGATCGAAGAACACACCGATGAACTTGCTGAAATAATGACAGTCGAGCAAGGCAAGCCTCTTAAAGAAGCAAAAGGTGAAATTGGCTATGCCAACGGATTCGTTTCATGGTACGCAGAAGAAGGAAAACGCATTTACGGAGAAACAATTCCAGCTTCTTCTCCTAATAAACGATTATTTGCTCATAAGCAGCCTGTGGGAGTCATGGCAGCTATTACACCTTGGAACTTCCCGGCAGCTATGATTACGCGTAAAGTAGCGCCAGCTTTAGCAGCTGGATGTACAGCGGTTATTAAACCGGCAGAACAAACGCCACTAACGGCTCTTCGACTAGCAGAGCTGGCACAAGAAGCGGGTATTCCAAAAGGCGTAATTAATGTAGTTACGGGAGATGCAAAAGCGATTGGAGAAGCGTGGCTTCAAGATGGACGTGTACGTAAACTATCGTTTACGGGCTCTACAGAAGTAGGTAAACTGTTAATGCGCGGAGCAGCTGATACGGTTAAAAAAGTGTCTTTAGAATTAGGCGGACACGCTCCGTTTATCGTAACAGCAAATGCTGATTTAGATAAAGCAGTAACAAATGCAATTGCTTCTAAATTCCGTAACGCTGGTCAAACATGCGTATGTACAAACCGCATCTACGTGCACGAGTCTATTGCTAAACCGTTCGCAGAGCAGTTTGCAGCAGCTGTTAGTCAGCTGAAAGTCGGAAACGGCTTAGAAGAAGGTACGGATATCGGACCTTTAATCGATGAAAAAGCGTTAGAAAAAGTAAAGCGCCATTTAGCTGATGTTGTAGAAAAAGGCGGGAATGTCTTAACGGGAGGATCTGTACGTGAAGAGGGCAGCGGACTGTTTGTTGAACCTACGGTTGTAGATGGTGCAACGGACGATATGCTTTGTATGTACGAAGAAACATTCGGACCAATTGCTCCAATTGCGACGTATCAAACAGAAGAAGAAGTTATTCGCCGTGCAAATAACTCGCCTTACGGATTAGCAGCCTATGTGTTCACTGAAAATATTTCAGAAGCTATCCGTATTGCTGAAGCTTTAGAATATGGTATTGTAGGGCTAAATGATGGACTACCTTCTACCCCACAAGCGCCGTTTGGCGGCTTTAAAGAAAGTGGACTTGGACGCGAAGGCGGACATTATGGAATCGAAGAATATTTAGAAGTAAAATATATTTCTTTAGGCTTTTAACAAAAAGTGATTTCGCTTTCCTGCGAAATCACTTTTTTAGTAATAGTACACGTGGGGAATTTGTGCATGTATGGATTGGAAATTCATGAATAAAAAACAAAATTCTTCTAGAGTACAGCATTCAAGATCTTCGCAATCGTGAGAGTTAAAAAAATCTTCAAGTATAGTTGCCTCCACGTCTTTAAATAACCAGTGGTGTTCAACGTCCTCAAAATTGCCGCGATAAACCTCACTTAACCCATAAAAGTCGAATATATCTTCCAGCTGCTTCTGTTGCATAGCCATCCCTCCTTTTCCTAGTATAAGAAAAAGAAAGAGATATTAAACAAGCCGTCATACTACTTTGTTTTTTTTTATAAAATCTCGTATAGTTAATAGTAATGACAAGCAAAGGAGTTTCGGTATGTTTACATATATCACGTTATTTGGTTTTCTTGGATTCGCTGTGTATTCGAGTACGTGGATTTATTCTATTGTCAAAAAAGATGGAAGAGCAAAGAAAAATGGAAAGGGTACTCTTATTAGTTTTCTTGTGATGCTTATCGGGTTAGTCGGTCTGCAGCTTACGTAATCATAGATTATTTTGACATTTTTACCACCTTCACTTATAGTTAACGTTGGGCGAACGTATGTGTGATTTTGGTCACAGTGCTTGCCTTAAGTTGAAAAAGAAAGAAGGTGGCATATTTGAGATATCACACACATATTGCAACATCGATTGCTGCCGGTGCCGGCGTGGCTATAACAGGAGACGCTTCGTTTACATTTCCTTATGTTGTAGGCATCGCGATTGGAGCACTGCTTCCTGATATTGATGAACCAAATTCATATATTGGTAGAAGATCTCTTGGTCTCGCAAAAATAATTAAATCTATTTTTGGACACCGAGGTATTACGCATTCTATTCTTGCAAGCGGACTTATTTTTTATTTACATACGATGTATGACAATGACTTTACATTAGGAATAGCCTATGGATACGCTTTTCATATTCTTGGAGATTTCTTTTCTAAACGAGGGGTACCTTTTTTCTCACCTCTTAGCAAGAAGAAGTTTAAGCCTCCTTTAACATATGAAACAGGTAGCGGAGCAGAGACTCTCATCTTTTACCTGGCAGTGATAGGAAGTTTCTATATGCTTTATAAGTATCAGCTGTACACCCAGCTGTTTTAAAGGAAGAAGAGGCTGGGACAAAAGTATGTTAGCCAAGGTGAATGACGAACTATTGATCAAAATGTTTGATTGGTGGTTCGTTTTTTATTGGAATGGTGAACGTAGGTCTCATCTGTTTAGTTGCTTCTAGCGGTTGATTGGAGGGCAAGGCGAAGACTCCTGCGGGAAAAGCGGACTAGATGAGACCCCGCAGGAGCCTAGAGGCGAGGAGGCTCATCGGCCGCCCGCGGAAAGCGAAGCCTTGTACGGATATCAACAGCGGTGTAAAAGGCCATTTATACTAGAGCATTTATCTAATTTGTTCGTCTTTAAATGGAAGTGATTTAGTTATGTCTCAACCTCTCTTTTAGGCTTCCACTACGTAAAGTTCAGTCGTTTTCATAGGAAGGGTAATGGTAATACTTGTGCCGTCATTTTTTTCACTGGATACATGAAAAAAACCATTATGTTCGTTAATAATTTTGTTGCAAATTGTTAGTCCCAGGCCTATTCCTCGTTCTTTTGTTGTATAAAAAGGCTCTCCTATATGAGGGATACGCTTTGAATCAATTCCACATCCACTGTCTTTTATCACAATGCACAGCGTTTCTCTAGCTGATTTTTCAATCGATACCGCCAGCTTGCCGCCGCTTTCCATCGAATCAATAGCATTTTGTATAATATGAATAAATACTTGGGTTAGCTGTGTTTTTTGCCCACTAACGAGCAGAGGATGTTCTTTTGGATAATGACGAAAGATATGGATGTTTTTGACTCCAGTAGCCGGTTCAAATTGCTTTAATACCTCATCTAACAAGTCGGTAATAACAAGGTTGTCTGTATATACGTACTCTTGTTTAGCTAAACTCATAAACTCTGTAATGATATGTTCAATTTGTGAAAGTTCATGCTGAATGAGATCTCGATAAATCATTGTTTTTTTCGGCTGCTGTGTCTCACTGAACAATTGTACAAACCCTTTAATGGTTGTCAAAGGATTTCTAACCTCGTGTGCAATACTTGCAGCAAGGTGACCAATGACAGAAAGTTTTTCTGAATTCTGGATCTTTTTCTCTGCTTGTCTTTTTTCTGTTACGTCTCGTGAGACAAATACAAACCCTTCGATTTCTCCAGTGGATGTGATAATTGGAGCGCCTTTACATTCTAATAAAACGATGGTGCCGTTCACGTGAAATTTTCGGTATTCAAATGTGGAGGCATCTTTTGTTTTGCTCATGTTAGCTAAAATAGTCGAGATTATGTGTTTGTCTTCGGGATACGCATTAATAAGCACATGTTGTCCAATAAGCTCATCAGGATAAATGCCTAACGTTTTAGCGTAAGAAGGAGAAGCGTATTCATAAATGCCATCTTCAGTAATAGCACATACTAAATCATGGGTATGAGATAAAATAGCTTGATGCTTTGGTTCATTGTTATCCGTAATGATTCGATCTTTTAATGGATAAAAAAGCTGATCTTCTTGGTTGGTGAAGGTGTGCCGAACTTGAGTGCCGCACATTCTGCAAAAATTATAATCTTCCTTATAGTTACAAGAAGGACAAACGGGCATCGAATCACTCCAATCAGATCTATGCAATGAGAGAGTTCTCAAGCATATATAATCATTATTATATATTCAAATTATAGGAAAAAATATGAAAAATCAAATGTGCTATAGAGAGGAGAATTGGGCTTGAAAACCCTGTAAAGAGATTTCAAATACATGTTTTTAGTTGCAAATAGATGAGGAATGGAATTTTTTACACATTTAAAAAATTCAGCACATCAAATAAGAGGCGTTATTTACCTCTTATTTGATATGCTGATAATGCTCCAGCGCTCGCTCTCTAGCTGCTTTATGATCGACAATTGGAGCCGGATATGTTTTATTAAGTGTAACGTTTGCTTTTTCTAATACGTCTGCTGGGGCCTCCCAAGGTTTATGAATATAAGAAGAAGGAATATCTTTAAGCTCTGGAAGCCACTTTTTAATATATTCTCCTTCTTTATCAAATTTTTCTGATTGAGTAATTGGATTAAAAATACGAAAATATGGCGCGGCGTCTGCTCCCGAGCCTGCAACCCACTGCCAGCCCATTGTGTTATTAGCTAAATCTGCGTCTACTAAGGTATCAAAAAACCAATTTGCTCCGTGTTTCCAATGAATTAAAAGGTGCTTTACTAAAAAGGAAGCAGCTACCATTCGAACTCGATTGTGCATAAACCCTGTTTCCCACAGCTCCCGCATTCCGGCATCGACAAGGGGATAGCCGGTTTTTCCATTTTTCCAAGCTTGAAGCTCTTCATTGCCGTCAGCCCACTGAAATTGCTTGAATTTTTCATCAAGCGGTTCACTTGTAGTGTGCGGGAAATGATAAAGCAGCTGATAAGCAAAATCTCTCCATATAAGTTGACGAATAAACATTTCAGCTTGCTGTTCAAAAGCATCAGAACGTACTTTTTCTGCTTTAGTTCTCAAATAATGATAAAGGACTCGAGCTGAGAGCTGTCCTGTAGCGAAATAAGGAGATAGAAATGAATTTAATGCTTCAACAGGAAAATCTCGTCCTTTTTCATAATGAAGCAGCTTATTCTTTAAAAACGTTTTGAAGACATCAATAGCGCCTTTTTCCGTAGCTTCCCACGTCGACTTAATCGTTTCATCCCACGGTATGCTTGGAAGCAAATCGAGATCTGAGACTGAAAGAGATTCAACCGATTTGGAGGAGGCCTGTATGGAAGTAACTTTTTTTACAGCAGAAGATACTGAATGTTTTTGAGAAGCTTTATAGTAAGCTGTAAATACTTTATAAGGATCTCCATTTTCTTTTGTGATTTTCCAAGGTTCATGAAGGAGAAATCCCTCAAATGTGCGAATATTTATTTGTTGCTCTGAAAAAAAACTTGAAGCTCTTTATCTCTTTTTAGCGCATGTGGTTCATAGCGTCTATTCCAATAAATATCTTGTGCATTCGTTTCATGGAGTAATTTTTGCAACACATCTTTAGGGTTTCCTTTTTGTACAATCAGCGTGCCTTCTATTTTTTCGATCGAGGTTTTAAAGTCATTCAGCGCATGGTGAAGCCACCATTTACTTGCACTTCCCATTGAGCTTTCTTCATAGTCGTCATGGATATAAACAGGTACAACCATTCCTTCTTTAGCTGCGTGAAATAGAGCTGGGTTATCAACCAGCCGAAAATCTTTTCGAATCCATACGATAATGATTTTATTCATCATGTGCCACCTTTCTATCTGCAATTTGCCTCGATTATAGCTTTTTTCTTATACGTACTACAATTTTGAATGTGTAGAAGGCCTATTTTCTTATGGACGAATTTCAGATTGATGGTAAAAAGAATAACGTAAACAGAGTAAGAGAATGGGAAGGAGCCCTTAAAAATGAGAAATTCGTATGGAATGAAACAAACCGGACAACCGATATCCAATCCATATATGCAAGCAGCACCTAAGCCTGCTAAAATGCCGCCTATGCCTTCTGCAAAAGAAATGCAGGCAATGCCGATGCAAGAAGGCGCAAATCAAATGCCAATGTACGGAGAAATGCCGCAGATGAAAGATGCAATGCCGCCGATGCATGGAGGAATGAATCAAATGCCAATGCAAGGCGGAATGCCGCCGATGCAAAAAGAAATGAATCAAATGCCAATGTACGGAGAGCTACCGCCAATGCAAGGAGGAATGCCGCCAATGCATGGAGGAATGGGTCAAATGCCGATGCAAGACGGAATGCCGATGCATGGAGGAATGGGTCAAATGCCGATGCAAGGAGGAATGCCGCCAATGCACGGAGGAATGGGCCAGATGCCGATGCAAGGAGGAATGCCGCCAATGCACGGAGGAATGGGCCAAATGCCGATGCAAGGAGGAATGCCGCCAATGCACGGAGGAATGGGCCAAATGCCGATACAAGGAGGAATGCCGCCAATGCACGGAGGAATGGGCCAAATGCCGATACAAGGAGGAATGCCGCCAATGCACGGAGGAATGGGTCAAATGCCGATGTATGATTGCGGATGCCGCGATTTCTCAGCACACGTTGGTCATCAGCAGCCTCATTCTTTAAATGAGTGGATGTTCACGCAACAAACAAATCCACGCTCTTTTTAATAAACCCTTTACCCTAGATAAAAGGGATGTATTTTTGAATCTTTAGTATAAATATAGAATTTTATTAATTGAAACGTCATGAGAAAAAGAATAGTTCTTACTCTTTTTCCATGACATTCAATTTTTTGAAAATATTAATCACATCTTTTGGGTGTTTTCTTACATAAGAGAGTTTGGTAGAGTTTTTTAAGTATAAATACAGGGAAAAGAAGGCAAAAGCTCTATATTAAAGGGGAAAGGGTGTTTTTAGAATGATATTAGAAGTCACAGCTGCAACCTTACATGATGCTAAAGTTGCCCAGGAACATGGTGCCGATCGTATAAGCCTTGTAACTGGAATCGGTGAAGGCGGCTTAACCCCAAGCTACGGTTTGATGAAAAAAGTGAAAGAAACGATACATATCCCAATATTTGTGATGATTCGTCCACATAATCAATCTTTTCAATATGATGAAGATGATTTGCAAACAATGATTGAAGATATTCACTATGCAAGAGAAATTGGCATTGATGGAATTGAAATTGGCTGTTTAACAGAAGACAAAATTATTGATGAGCAAGCTTTAAAGCGACTGCTGGATGCGGCAGGAGAAATGAATGTAACGTTCCACTTAGCATTTGATGAAATCAGTGATCAAGAAAAGGCGCTTGAAACGCTTTTAAGCTATAAGAAAATTCAGCGTGTCATGACTTCAGGAGCGGATAAAAGTGCGCTAAACGGTATTCCTCATATTAAAAAACTGTTAAGAAGAATGAAAGATAAAGATATTATTTTAATCGGGACAAAAGGGCTGAAACCTGAAAATCTTCAAGCGTTCTTATCCGTTACTCCCGTGAAAGAAATTCGTATTGGTTCAGGGGTTCGAGTGAATTGTCAATATACGAAACCGCTTGACCCAAGGAGTGTAAAAGCTGCAAAAGAAACGATGAATAAGCAAAAGTAACAGAAGTGCTACAAGGAATTGTAGCACTTTTTTATTTGGAAATAGAAAGGGACTTATTACATAGTTTTCCCTAATTGGAAAACATCATAAAAACCTTTGAATCCTTGATACATAAGAGAAATGCTGAGTTTTTCCGACTTTAGAGTGAAATAGGAATAATTTCATATTTTCAGAATAATCATTGACAGTGATAATCATTATCATTTATTGTTGTAATTGTTAATGAAAATCATTATCATTTGAACAAACAGGAGGATATGATATGTCAACGTCAACGAAACAACTTACATCAAACGAAATGCTGCTTGCTATGCAAAATGAACGTGAATCCAATGCAAGGTCTTATCCTAGACGCCTGCCTATTGCAATTAAGCAAGCAAAAGGCGCCGTGATCACGGATATGGATGGAAAAGAGTATATTGATTGTTTAGCAGGAGCCGGCACGCTTGCTCTTGGTCATAATCATTACGTAGTCCATGAAGCAATACAAGACGTTTTAGCAAAATCTATTCCTTTACATACATTAGATTTAACAACGCCTGTCAAAGAAGCTTTTATCGATGAAGTATTTGCTAGTTTACCAGAAGAATTTGCAAACAAAGCTAAAATACAGTTTTGCGGTCCAACTGGAGGAGACGCGATTGAAGCGGCTTTGAAGCTTGTGAAAACAGCAACAGGCAACCGGACGATTTTATCCTTTCAAGGGGGGTATCACGGCTCCACCCATGGAACGTTAAGCATCAGCGGTACAACGAGTCCCAAAAAGCACATTCATGCGCTAGTGCCGGACACACATTTTCTACCTTATCCATATGAATACCGCTGCCCGTTTGGCGTAGGTGCTGAAGGTCACACTTACATTAGTACATACATTGAAAATATGCTGGATGATCCTGAAAGCGGAATTGTTACTCCGGCGGGTGTTGTAGTAGAAATTGTACAAGGAGAAGGAGGCTCTGTTCCGGCGCCAATTCCATGGTTAAAAGAGCTTCGCAGAATCACAAAAGAACGAAACATTCCGCTTATTGTAGATGAAGTTCAAACTGGAATCGGACGAACAGGAAAGCTGTATGCATTCGAGCACGCTGATATCGAGCCGGATGTATTAGTACTATCTAAAGCAATTGGAGGCAGCCTTCCTTTATCAGTCGTTCTGTATGATAGAAGGCTCGATCAATGGGAAGCGGGTGCACATATCGGCACCTTTAGAGGAAATCAGCTTGCGATGGCTACAGGACAAGCCACTCTGCAATTTATAAAACAAGAAAACTTACCTGCACATGCTCATGAATTAGGAGCTTATATTCAGAGTCAGCTAAAACATATCCAAAAGCAAGTATCTTCGATTGGAGATGTACGGGGAAGAGGTTTGATGCTCGGTGTCGAGATTGTAGACGCGACAAAGTCAGCTAATAAAATCGGCAGTTATCCTGCAAACGGTGAGTTAGCTAAGCTGATCCAAAAAGAATGTTTTGACAGAGGGGTCATTTTAGAAGTCGGTGGAAGACATGGTGCTGTTATTCGTCTGCTTCCTCCATTAATTTTAACGAAACACCAAACCGATGAAGTGTTAACGAGATTTGAAGAAGCGATAAAAGCAGCAGAAAAGAAGTGGGTGAATAAATAGAATGGCACCGTTTGAAAAATGGTTTTTATCATCATCAAAAGAAAGCCTTGAGAATTATGAAGCGATGATAGTTGGAATGACTGAGGTGATTAAACGTCACTACCGTGAATTACAATCGCCTTATACTCACATTAACGTTAATGATTTAACGAACTTAGTCAATCGTTCCGTCTATTTTAGCGAACACGAACAGCCGTTAGAAGATCTGTTTGATGACGTACAAGCGTTAGTTCTAAACCATTCACTTCATATTTCTCATCCCGGAGCAATGGCGCACTTGCATTGTCCTCCCATTATACCGGCCCTTGCTGCGGAAGTGATGATTTCTGCTTTGAATCAATCTATGGACTCGTGGGATCAAAGTCCGGCAGCTACGTATATAGAAGATCAAGTGATTGATGAGTTAACAAAACAAATTGGTTATCCAAGCTCTTCTTCGGGCGTTTTTACAAGCGGAGGGACTCAGTCGAATTATATGGGACTTCTGCTTGCTCGTAATGAATATTGTCATGCTGCATTTTCAATTGATGTTAGCGAAGAAGGCTTACCGTTTGAAGCTAAAAAACTGCGGATTTTCTGCTCGGAAAAAGCCCACTTTACGGTGCAGCAATCTGCAGCTCAGCTTGGACTGGGCATGAATGCAGTGGTGAGTGTAAAGTGCAACGAGAGACATGAGATGGATATAGAAAATTTAGAAGAAGCGATACGGGAAGTCAAAGAAAAGGGGAACCTTCCTTTTGCTATTGTGGCAACGGCAGGCACGACGGATTTTGGAAGCGTAGATCCTCTTTTTGAAATGAGTGAGCTAGCTAAAAAAGAAGGGCTTTGGCTTCATGCTGACGCCGCTTATGGAGGAGCGCTGCTATTTTCACATAAATATCGTGAACGCTTAAAAGCTCTTGAACAAGCAGATTCTATTACGATGGATTTTCATAAGTGGTTTTATCAGCCGGTAAGCTGCGGTGCATTTCTACTGAAGGATCAAGCTATGTTTAAACACATTCAGCTTCATGCAGATTATCTAAATCCTGAAGAAGATGAGTATGTTCATTTGGTAGATCGCAGTATTCAAACAACAAAACGATTTGACGCCTTGAAGCTATGGCTGACTTTCCGTGCAGTAGGTACAAATGAGTATGGAAAAATGGTTGACCATACGATTGAAACGGCTAAGCAAACAGCTGAACATTTACGAAAGCAAAGGAATATTGCGGTGTTAAATGATCCTTATATGAACGCGGTTGTATTTCGCTATGTGCCAGATACTTTATATGGTGATTGTCAAAAACAGCAGCATTATGAAAATAAGTTGAATCAGCTTATTCAGCAGCACTTATACGAAAAAGGCACTTTTATCATGGCAAAAACAAAGCATAATGAGCAAGCTTATTTAAAGCTAACGATGTTAAATCCTATGATTACAGTTGATTCTGTTGCCACTCAGTTAGAGGAAGTCGTGGCTTTAGGAAAAGAGTTGGAGAAAAAGGAGGAGCGATTACGTGAACGCTCAGTTATCGGCTAATTTTATTACGATGCAAAACATGATTAATTGCTATATTCGAGAAACAGGTAAGGGAGTATGGGAGTCCGTTTCAGAAATGAAAAGCGAGGAAAGGCTCGTTCTTAGACTAGAAAAACAGCCGGTAACTCTTTACTTTCCAGTAAAGTATCGCTCAGCCACCGGACGTCACTTGTTCTTTTCAAACTTTTCTTATCGTATTCAGCAAGGGGAGCTTAAGGAGTTAGATATCGTCACTCTTTTGGCCTTTCTTTTAAAAGAAGTAACGGATCATTTACTACAGGTGAATGAGCTAATTGTACGTGTGCTATTAAGCTATGAAAATATGAAATTGTTTATTGAAAAAAGACAGAAAGAGTTAGAGACGTGCTATAAATGGGACAAAACGTTCTTAGAATCTGAGCAGTCATTGCTTATTGGCCACCAGCTGCATCCGACACCTAAAAGCCGTCAAGGAATATTACCTGAAGAAGAAGAGGTGTTTGGACCTGAAGTGAACGGGAAATTTCAGCTTCATTATTTTAAAGCACATAAATCTCTTGTTGCAGAACAGTCCGCTGGGAGTCAAACCGCTTCACAGCTTATTAAAGAGCAGCTGAAAAAAGATAAGACAGTTTCTGAAGAATTCATACAGTTGTATTGCCAAGCGGACGATTATTCACTTATACCTATGCATCCGCTGCAAGCTCGTTATCTTTTAGGAAAAGAAGAAGTGTGTGAATGGATTCAAAAAGGCAGGCTTGCTTATCTAGGGCCACACGGTCAGCCGTTTTATCCGACTTCGTCTGTTAGAACCGTATACAGTGAAGATGCAGATGTGATGTACAAATTTTCTATTCCGGTGAAGATTACTAATTCACTGAGAGTGAATAAACGCAAAGAATTAAGCAGAGGGGTAGAAGTTAGCCGTTTATTGCAAAAGGGATTACAGGCGGAGCTTCAAGAAAATCATCCGGCTTTTCAAGTGATTGAAGACCCTGCTTACATCGCGCTTGGAAAAAAGGAGCTTGGGTTTGAAGTCATGATTCGAAGCAATCCTTTTCAAGGTGAGCAAGGGGACCGAACAACACTTCTAGCAAGTTTGTGTCAAGATCATGTGTTTGGGAAAGCTTCTCAAATTGAAAATATTATTAATTATATTGCTGCAAGTGAAAATAGCACGAATGAAGACATAAGCAAGCGCTGGTTTAAACGCTATTTAGATGTCTCTTTTCATCCTATGATGTGGCTTTACACTCAAAAAGGAATTGCGCTGGAAGCTCATCAGCAAAATTCCGTTATTAAACTTGATGAAAACGGATATCCATCGGTGTTTTACTACCGTGACAACCAAGGCTATTACTTTATGAAATCAAAGGAACAAGAGCTTCGCAAGCTGCTTCCTTCCTTAAACGGAGAAAGCGATACGGTATGTGATGACGCTGTAGCAGAAGAAAGATTTCGTTATTACGTATTTTTTAATCATATTTTAGGATTGGTTAATGCTTTTGGTGCAGCTGGCCTCGTTCAAGAGTCAGATCTGCTATTGATTCTGCGACAAGAAATAGAGATGTACAAAGAAAAAGATCATACAGGGCTTGTTTCATCAATGTTAGAAGAGAAAGTGCTGCCCTGCAAAGCCAATTTTTTAACGCGCGTTCATGATATGGATGAGCTGGTAGGCTCTCTTGAAACGCAGTCTGTTTACGTAAATGTTAAAAATCCTCTGTACGAATCTGCAGGTGTACGTGTATGAAATCAGCATTACAAACGCAGTATCCATTTATGATTCAGCAAAAGGAGCAGAGCATCACCTTTCGCTCTGTTTCTTTTGCAAAAGATTTCGAACGGCTGTACAAGTGGATGCATGAACCGCATGTTATTCCGTATTGGAATTTAAATATTTCAAAACAGGCGTATGAGCAGCATTTAAAAACATTTCTAGCTGATTCCCATCAAAAACTGCTAATTGGAGAAATTGACGGTGTACCTATGAGCTATTGGGAATCTTATACGGTTGAAGGCGATATTATCAGTAACTATTACCCTTATGAAAAAGGAGATCAAGGGATTCATTTATTAATTGGAGAACCTGCTTTTTTAGGAAAAGGCTATATTTATCCGCTCCTTCTTAGTTTGCTAAAGCACAAGTTCGAGGTAGCAGGTACTGCTAAAGTAATAGCGGAACCAGATATACGAAATGAAAAGATGATTGCAGTATTTAAAAAATGCGGGTTTCAATTTATAAAAGAAGTGTCGCTGCCTGATAAAACAGGTGTATTGCTGAAATGTGAAAGAAAAGTATTTGAAAGAAGGTGGAGCGAATGGAACAACGGTACGTTTTAGACGTAATTGGAGTAGGAGTTGGTCCATTTAATTTAGGATTAGCAGCTTTGATTGATAAAACAGATTGTACATATAAATGTTTTGAACAAAAAAATGAGTTTAATTGGCATCCAGGAATGCTTTTGGAAGGGACAACTCTTCAAGTTCCGTTTATGGCGGACGTGGTCACGATGGTGGATCCGAAGAGTCCGTACACGTTCTTAAATTATTTGCATGAGCATGAGCGCTTGTATCAGTTTTATTTCTTTGAGAAGTTTCATATTCCGAGAAATGAATACAATCACTATTGCCGCTGGGTAGCGAGCCAGCTGAGTGGGCTTGAATTTAACAGCACAGTAATAGAAGTGAAAATGCATGAAGAAGCTAAACCTTTTTATGAAGTAACGGTTGAAAAAGAAGGAAAGCTTCATACCTATTACAGCTATCATCTTGTAACCGGAGTAGGTACGCAGCCCGTGGTGCCAAGAGACTTTCAAACAGTGGCAAGCAATACGTTTTATCACTCCGCTCATTATAAAATGAAGCGTGAGCAAACGCTGAAGGCTAAAAGTATAACCGTAATTGGCTCTGGTCAAAGCGCAGCTGAAATTGTCTATGACTTACTTCAACAGCAGCCTCAGTTTGACTATAAGCTGAATTGGTATACTCGCTCAAAAGGGTTTTATCCGATGGAATATTCAAAGCTTGGCCTTGAACATTTTTCACCTGATTATACCCGCTATTTTTACAGATTGCCTGAAGAGAAAAAAGAGAGCGTTTTACGAAATCAAGCTCTTTTATACAAAGGAATAAGCTTTGAAACGATCGGTGATATTTATGATTTGATTTACGAACGAACAATTGGAGGAAAAGAAGTGCCGCTAACGATGCGCGCGCTTACGGAACTTGCAGGCGTTGAAAAGACAAACGATACACATCTTCTTACTCTTCACCAATACGAGCAGGACTCGTTTGAAAAAGAAGAAAGTGAAATTGTCATTATGGCCACGGGCTATCATGCAAAAGAGCCTGCTTTTATGGAAGGTTTAAAAGAACATTTGCTGTTTGATGAAAAAGGACAGCTGAAAATTAACGAACTCTATCAAGTTGAGATGAAGAAAAAAGGAGCCCCGCTATTTGTTCAAAACGGAGAGCTTCATACACACGGGGTTGGAGCACCAGACTTAGGTTTAGGCGCTTATCGCAATGCGGTTTTGATTAACCAAATTGCAGGCGAAAGCGTGTATAAAATATATAAAAATACTGTTTTCCAAAAGTTTGGATTTTAAGAGATGATTTCTCCGCGTTTTGTTTTTATCTGTTTGTTTATGACCATGACGTCGGAAGTGTTATTATCACCATTTTATCCGCAGTATTTTACAAATGCTTTCCATGTAGATGGAGTCGCAATGACGTCTTTTTTTATTATTTGCTGCCGGATTGTGGTTATTGTTATGACTCCTTTATGGGGAATGCTGCTTAAGAAGTGGAAAGTAAAACATATAATCGTAGCGTCACTTCTAATGACAGCCTTAGTTAAAGTCATTCTGAGCGAAGTTTCTACTTTTTATGGGTTTTTAGCCACTTCGTTAGTATTACTTGTGTTTCAAAGCAGTTTATATCTTTTATACCCATATTTAGTAGGCGGCATGAAAAATGGACAGAAAAAGGCAAGTGCTGCAACAACCTATGTATTTATTGTTCATACGGCTATTATTGTCGCTAGCTTGTTTGGAAGTACGATTATTGCATGGGAAATGCCGCTTAAAGTATATCAATACTTTGCTTTAGCTGATATGGTACTGGCCGTATGGCTCTTAACAAGAAAAGCTTCATCTTTAAAAAAAGAAAAAATACCACCATACATTCAAAGTATAAACGAGCCTATTTTTTTCTATTTGCTGGCTATTTTCTTTTTTCACCTTGGACACAATGTCATTCGCCCTTATTTTACATTGTTTACAAATGAAACATATGGCATGAGCAGTCAAGGCAGCGCTTTGTTATATGTGATGCCGAGCATTATGGCGATCGTCTTAAAGCTTACGGTACCTACAAAGCTATTTAATGGCAAAGTTATACCGCTTTTTTATGGCGTAACGGGTGCTAGTGCTTTACTGCTATGTTTGCAAGCATATGCCGATCATCTCAGCATGTTTATTATAAGCCGAATTTTATATGGAGCCGGGTTTTATCTCAGCATGGTTATACTTGATATCTATTTATTTCAAAAAAGCAAAGAAGGAGCTGCTTACTATTACAGCTGGCTTATTGCTGTTCAAAATATTGCCCTGCTGATTGCACCGCTTTTAGCACTAGAAATCAGCAAAGTAAATTTAGCGCTTCCTTTAGCAGCTGGTGCCGCTGCTTTGCTAGCTGCTAGCGCTGTAATGCCGCTGCGTAATAAAACAATCCCTATTCTAAGACAAGTAAAGGAGAATGAAGGATGAAAATCAAAGAAACGAATCTTTCCGTATTTAATAAGCAATCATGGGAAAAAGCAAATCGACAGCTTTTAGCTAAAATGCTGCAGGAATTCATGTATGAAAATATTATTGAGCCAAAACAGCTGCAAAAGCAGGGTGCGCTTGCCACGTATCGATGGGAAGACCACCGGGGCGTTACGTATACATATCAAGCGAAACAGCGATTGTTTGACAGTTTTTCTGTATTGCCAGAAAGTATTAAGCTGACATCTAAAGCGTCAACCCCTACATTTTCGGAGGCCTTGCAGCTGTTAATTAGCTTATCTGAAGACAAAGGAATGTCTAGCTCAACCGCAGGTCACTTAGCAAAAGAATATTTTCATACATTAATAGCAGACGTGCATTTGCAAAATCGAAAATCAGCTGATGAATTAGCAGATATGGATTATGCGGAGCTAGAAGGTGAAATGACAGGACATCCTTGGATTACATACAACAAAGGGCGCATCGGGTTTGGCTATGATGATTATCTGCGGTTTGCACCTGAGCAAAAACAAAAAATTCAGCTTTCATGGATTGCTGTTGCGAAGCAAATTGCTTCGTTTCATTCATTAGATACCCTCGGCTTCGATGATGTCATGAAGCAGGAGCTAAGCGGTGAGACGCTAGCTGAATTTGAAAAAGAATTAACAAGCCAAGACCTTTTAGCAGCGGACTATTACTATATTCCCGTCCATGAATGGCAGTGGATGAATGTGATTGTTCCTTTATTCGCTGAATACATTGCAAATGATTTAATCGTTCCTTTAGGAGAAGGTGAAGATCAATACTTTCCTCAGCAGTCGATTCGTACATTTGTGAATACAACAAATAGAGATAAATATCATGTAAAGCTTCCCATGAGTATATTAAATACCCTTGTATACAGAGGGCTTCCAAGTGAGCGTACGGTAATTGCTCCTCAAGTAACTCAGCACATTAAAGGCATACGAGATCGCGATGTGTTTTTAAAAGATACGTGCAAAGTAGGACTTTTAGGTGAAGTGGCTACGTTAAACGTAACTCAGCCGACGTTTGCTTCTATTAAAAACGCGCCTTATCAGTATTTAGAAATGCTGGGAGTCGTTTGGCGTGAAAGCATCTATCAAGAGTTAGAAGAAGGAGAGCATGCGATTACGCTAGCTGCGCTTTTACATGTTGACAGTAAAGGGAAAGCTTTAGTTTCATCTTATATAGAAAAGTCGGGCTTAACTCCTGCCGAGTGGATTGATGCGTTAACCAGCGCTGTGTTGCCGCCGCTTCTTCATTACTTGTATCAATACGGAACTGTATTTTCCCCGCACGGTCAAAATACGGTATTAGTGCTCAAACATAACAAGCCGGTTCGAATTATTATGAAAGATTTTGTAGACGATGTGAATATTAGCGATCAGCCGTTTGAAGGATTGCAGCAGCTATCTTTTGAATTAAAAGAAGTGTTGCGAAGCGAAGAGCCGGAAGGACTGACGCAGTTTATTTTAACAGGGCTATTTATTTGTCACTTCCGCTATTTAGCGACTATTTTAGAAGAGCATGAAGGCGTAGAAGAAGCGGACTTTTGGAAAAGTGTACGAGCAGAAATTTTACGTTATCAAGCATCATTTCCACATTTGAAAAAACGATTTGAACTGTTTGATTTATTACGTCCAACCATTACGAAATTAACGTTAAATCGAAACCGAATGTTTGATTATGGATACGAAGATGACGGAGATCGTCCTCACGCAAGCGAATACGGTACGGTACAGAATGCTTTACATGAAGTTAGCGAAAAAGCTGTGCAATAATAAGGGAAAGCTGCTGGTGTTGTGCTAGCGGCTTTTTTATGGTTGATTCTAAAGCAGGAAGCGAAGGGGATGAGCTGCAGCACTTTAGGAAACACTCATTTTATGTATGTGTAGAATGTAAAGGTGAGTGAATGAACGATTTGATGGGAGTAGATGTTAGAACAACAAGTACACAATCTGAAGCAAACGTTTCGGCTCTCTTTTGTCAAAGCCTTATTTCAATGTCGCATCGCTACAAGGATAATGGTACAATTGTCTGTATATTTAAAAAAAGAGAGGGAATTACATGAAATCGCATATTCAAAAACATTTAACTTCATATAAAGAGAAATATAAAAATCGAGGTCGGCTGCTAATTAGCTGTCCGGACAAACCGGGTATTGTAGCCGCTGTGTCTACGTTTTTACATGAGCATGGTGCAAATATTGTAGAATCAAGTCAGCATTCAACGAACCATGAAGGGGGTATGTTTTTTATCCGTTTCGAATTTGAATGTGAGGATTTATTAGCTAAAGAAGTAAAGCTAGAAGAAAGCTTCAAAAAAATTGCCGATACATTTTCAATGAACTGGCAGTTTACATATGCCCATAATTTGAAAAAAACAGCTATTTTTGTGTCAAAAGAGCCTCATTGTCTATTAGAGCTGCTCTGGGCATGGGAAAGCGGAGATTTGATGACAGACATCGCTGTCGTTGTGAGCAATCACGAAGATGCGCGCGAAGTGGTTGAATCATTCGGTATACCGTTTAAGCATATACCGGCGACAAAAGACATTCGCCAAGAAGCAGAAGGCAAACAGCTACAGGTATTAAAAGATTATAATATTGACGTAATTATCTTGGCGCGTTATATGCAAATTTTAACGCCGACTTTTGTGGCTGAAAATCCGTATCGTATCATTAATATTCACCATTCATTCTTACCGGCATTCATTGGAGCACGTCCATATGAACGCGCATATCAACGAGGTGTAAAATTAATTGGTGCTACGTCTCACTATGTAACGGACGACTTGGATGAAGGACCAATTATTGAACAAGATATTGAACGCGTGAACCACCGTGATGATGCGGATGACTTAAAGAAAAAAGGCCGCTTAATTGAACGTACGGTGCTTGCACGCGCTGTGAAATGGCACTTAGAAGACCGCATTTTAGTTCATGAAAACCGCACAATTGTATTTAATTAACAAAGACTAGGCTGTTATAGAAGTAGTTTAACCGAAGGAAAATCCGAACGATGAATCGAGATTCTTGGCAGAGAATCTAACTCGTTCGGATTTTTTTATGGTGATGGTGAACGTAGGTTTCATTTATGTAGTGGCTTCTAGCTGCGGATTGGAGGGTAAGGCGAAGACTCCTGCGGGAAAAGCGGAATCGGTGAGACCCCGCAGGAGCGCAAGCGACGAGGAGGCTCATCGGCCGTCCGCGGAAAGCGAAGTCTTGCACGGAAATCCACAGCGTTGTAACAAGCGATCCGTACTAGCTCACTTATCCCATTTGTTCGTCTTTAGGTGGGATAAGTGAAGCTATGTCTCCGCCTTGTTTTTCTGGGGAGACCGCGTACTTAAACGATAAGGAACTTTTCTATATGCGCTGAGATTTAGTTGTTTACTTAGGTCGTGAACACTTATACAATAGAAAAGGACTTTTTAATAAAGGAAGTGTCGGAAGTGAAACAATATCTTGAACTTTGCGAGCATGTGTTAGCAAATGGAACAAAAAAAGAAGATCGGACAGGAACAGGTACAATTAGCACATTTGGCTATCAAATGCGTTTTAATTTACAAGAAGGTTTCCCGGTATTAACGACAAAAAAACTTCATTTGAAATCAATTATTCATGAACTGCTTTGGTTTTTACAAGGAGATACAAACGTTAAGTATTTACAAGATAACGGCGTGCGCATTTGGAATGAATGGGCGGATGAAAACGGCGAGCTTGGCCCTGTGTATGGTCATCAGTGGCGTTCATGGCCAACGCCGGACGGAGAAAAAATTGATCAAATTACAAATGTTATCAATCAAATTAAAAACAACCCTGATTCTCGCCGCTTAATGGTAAGCGCCTGGAATGTGTCTGATGTAGACAATATGGCTTTGCCGCCGTGTCACTGCTTATTTCAGTTTTATGTAGCGGACGGCAAATTGTCTTGTCAATTGTATCAGCGCTCAGCTGATATTTTCCTAGGCGTACCGTTTAATATTGCTTCATATGCGCTGCTTACAATGATGGTGGCACAAGTGTGTGATTTAGAGCCAGGTGATTTTGTTCATACGTTTGGCGATGCGCATATTTACAGCAATCACATTGAACAAGTAAATCTGCAGTTAACGCGTGAGCCTCATGCTTTGCCAAAAATGAAAATCAATCCAGACGTAAAATCAATTTTTGACTTTAAATTTGAAGACTTTGAGTTAGTAGACTATAATGCGCATCCTCACATCAAAGGAGCTGTGAGCGTATGATTTCCCTCATTGTCGCAATGGATCAAAACAGGCTGATTGGTAAAGAGAATGATTTGCCATGGCGCCTTCCGGAAGATTTGAAGTATTTTAAGCGCATCACAACGAGTCATACGATTGTAATGGGAAGAAAAACGTTTGAATCAATTGGACGACCGCTCCCTAATCGTGAAAATGTGGTTCTTACGCGTCAAAAAGATTATCAACAAGAAGGAGCAACCGTTATTCATTCAGTTGGGGAACTAGAAGCATTAGATGCTGAAAAAGAAGACGAGCTGTTTGTGATTGGTGGAGCTACTCTGTATGAGCAAACATTAGACGTTGCAAACCGACTTTATATTACGCATATTGAAGAATCCTTTGAAGGAGATACACATTTTCCTGCGATTGATTTGAGCGAATGGAAAGTTATTTCGAAGCAACAAGGAATTAAAGATGAAAAAAATCCCTACACGTATTATTTTACTGTATACGAGCGAAGCTGATCTCTGTTGTTTATAAAAAACGCAAGTCTGGTACAAAAGTATGTTAGTTGAAGAAAGATCCGAACGTTGAATCGTTCGGATCTTTTCATTATGAGGATGAAGGTAGGTTTCATGTATGTAGGTGCTTTTAGCAGTTGATTGGAGGGCGAGGCGGAGCCTCCTGCGGGAAAAGCGGAACAGGTGAGACCCCGCAGGAGCGGAAGCAACGAGGAGGCTCACCGGCCGCCTGCGGAAAGCGAAGTCTTGCACGGAAATCAACTGCTGTAACAAGCCACCCCTACTAGCTAGCTCCTATATTCCATTTATTCGTCTTTAGATTGATTTCGTTATGTCTCAATCTCTTTTTATATTGATTTTAATTGCTTCATCATTTCGTGAAAAGCCGCCGGGCACACAAACTGTTCAGCGCTCCAGTTTGCTTGAATCCATTGAATCAGCTCGTTTGGTGTATTAAAAACTTCTCCGCTTGTATCTGCTTTGCGAAGCATATATCTACCGTTTTCCTCATCTGCAACTATTTCGCACGGAACGGCACTTTCATGACTTTGGAGCGAAAACTCCATTTATTCCACAACCTTTCTTAATTTATACCTGTTATCGCATCAGCTGCATGTAGAAAGTATGGGCAATTTTGTAAGTCTATTTAGCGTTTGCTAAACATATGTAATGTATGTGGACAGTAAAATAGTCGGAAAAGTTTTTTTAGTCATTATTAATGAAAAATAATGATTTTTCTAAATTTTATGTGATATAATGTACAAATTAATAATGGTAGAAGAGGAAGGAAGTTGGTTATGAAACAACAAGTAGATAATCGAACAAAACACGTACATTTAGAGGACATCATGATTGCAAATCAATTGATTAAAGATGTTGTTGTGCATACACCACTACAGCGTAATGACGTTTTATCTGAACGATATGAATGTAATATCTATTTAAAACGTGAGGATTTACAGGTGGTGCGCTCATTTAAAATTCGCGGTGCGTACAATCGAATCAAAAAGTTATCTCCAGAAGAATTAGAAAATGGAATTGCCTGTGCAAGTGCAGGAAACCACGCACAAGGTGTAGCATATGCGTGCCGTCATTTAAATATCGATGGTAAAATCTTTATGCCGAGCACAACGCCGCGCCAAAAAATTAATCAAGTGAAATTTTTAGGCAAAGATAACGTAAAGATCGTACTAATCGGAGATACGTTTGATGATTCTTATGAACAAGCTATTGCATGCAGTGAAGAGGAACATCGAACATTTATTCACCCATTTAATGATGTAGACGTTATTGCAGGACAGGGTACAGTAGCCGTTGAAATGTTCAATGACTGTGAAGATGAAATTGACTACGTATTTGCGGGTATCGGCGGGGGCGGATTAATTTCCGGTGTCGGCACATACGTAAAAAGCATCTCGCCTCAAACAGCTGTGATTGGGGTAGAACCAGCAGGCGCGCCTGGCATGCAAACATCTTTAGCAAACGGAAATGTAGTGACGCTACCGGCAATCGATCCATTTGTAGACGGAGCGGCTGTTAAAACAGTCGGAACGCTTCCGTATGATATCAGTAAAGAGCTTGTGGACGATATTGTAGTTGTTCCTGAAGGCAAGGTTTGCACAACCATTTTATCTCTATACAATGAAAATGCGATTGTAGCAGAACCAGCAGGAGCTCTTTCGATTGCTGCTCTTGACTCATACCGTGAGCAAATTAAAGGAAAAACGGTTGTTTGCGTCATCAGCGGAGGAAACAATGACATTGGACGTATGCAAGAAATCAAAGAACGTTCGATGATTTATGAAGGATTACAGCATTATTTTATCGTTAATTTTCCTCAGCGCGCAGGAGCTCTTCGTGAATTTCTAGACGAAGTGCTTGGACCGACAGACGATATTTCGCGCTTTGAGTATACGAAAAAGAATAACAAAGACAGCGGACCAGCACTTGTGGGAATCGAGCTCAAGCATAAAGAAGATTATTATCCACTGATTAATCGTATGGATAAAAAAGGATTTCCTTACACAGAAATTAATAAAGAAAGCAACTTGTTTCACTTATTTATTTAAATAGAAGGTCATTTTAAAAAGGAATGCTTCATCAACTGTCGAATAAGTTGATGAAGCATTTTTATTTTAAAAAATATTTGTGTTTTCTTTTTATTTTATCAAGACAGAAAGTGCCCTAAGCATTATAATAAAATAAACGGGTAAAAAGAGGGTTGATCGCCTTGCTATTAAAAAGCCTTGAATTTAAACATGTCAGTGGTCAAAAAGTAAAAATTACTGAAATTCCAGTTTTAGAGGAAAATAGCACGTTTCGGTTCATGTTATCTGCAAAACTTGATTTATTTATTAGACAAATCACGAACGAATCAGTTCCGAAGCAAACCTACTCGTTTCAAGAATATTTAAAACGCGTGTTGAAATGGAAAGATTACGAACAGCTCTTTAAGTCTCATGTATTAAAACATAATGCATAAACGTAAAAGTTGACTTTTCTGAATATTTCAGCAGAGTCAACTTTTTTTTGTTGATATAAAAGGTTGAACATGCGTTTTACGAATTAGCAAAACTTGCATTCTATTATAACTATATTGTTGTAAGTGTTCATGTTATACTAGTCTGCAATGCATCTTATAGGGGTGAACACATGGCGAAAATTAAAGTGGTAACGGATTCAACAATTGATTTAACGTTGGAAGAAGCTGAAAAGTACGGTATTGAGATGATACCTTTATGTATTAACATTGATAATGAAACGTATTTAGATCGCGTGGAATTAACGCCGGCAGATTTTATTGAAAAAATGAAAAATTCAAAAGAATTACCAAAAAGCTCTCAACCAGCTATTGGTTCTTTTGTTGAAGTATATGAACGATTAGTTAGTGAAGGGTATGATGTCATTTCGATTCATATGACTGGGGGAATGAGCGGAACTGTTCGAGCAGCTGAAAGCGCGGCTCAAATGGTAGAAGGAAATATCACCGTTGTTGATTCTATGTACATTACAAAAGCTCTTTCGTTTCAAGTCTTTGAAGCGGTGAAAATGATTGAAGATGGGCATACAGTAGAAGAAATTGTCACGCGCTTGGAAGAGGTGCGTCAAAATACGAATCTTTTTGTCGTAGTTGATACGCTTGAAAATTTGGTTAAAGGTGGACGTATTGGACGAGGAAAAGGATTGATCGGTTCTCTTTTAAATATTAAGCCGATTGCTTCTCTAGCTGACGGAGTATATACTCCCGTTGCTAAAGTGCGCAGCCATTCTCAAATTGTTAAGTTTTTAACGAAACAGTTCGAAGAGCATACAGAAGGAAAAAGTATTAAAGGAGTAGGGCTTGTACATGCAGATGGATTTGGACTCGCCTCTAAGTTAAAAGAATCAATCGTGAAGGCAAGGGGCTATACGCAATTTTCGATTGAAGATACGACGCCTATTATCTCGACGCATACGGGTATTGGTGCAATTGGTTTTATGTATTTTGCTGAATAAAGTGGGTTGCTTTTTGCAAGTCACTTTTTTGGCTTTCTCTTTTTTGGAAAAAGGAGAAAGAGAAGTGGACGAACGTGTGATATAATAGAATCAACTTTCTACCAGCGAATGCTGTGCTGGTTACTATTCTTTTGAACCCGGAGTATACCGATGAAAAAATATATTCGAAATTTGAGTGTGTTTAACAAAACGGTTTTATTTTCTACTTTAATTGTAGTTGCCCTTGGAGTCATTTCTTTAGCCATTAGCTATCAAGTTCAAAAGAAAATGGCAAAAGAGACACTAACGCAGCACGCGTTAATTATGGCCGATTTATGGAGGGAGTCTTTATCTAAACAAGACGTAATAGCAGCAGTGGATTCAAGGAACGGGACGATTCCTGAAAAAGACGAGCTAGAAAAGCAGTTCAGAAAGATTTATGAATTGCATCCGTCGTACTTGCAGGGATATATTATGACGACCGAAAAATTCAAGTCGCATGGAAATAAGATTATCGTAACAGCGAATAAGAAAATTAAGCAATCGCTAGAGCCGTCCATGATTTATTATGGGGGAGAAGAATTTTACAAATCATTTAAGCAAGCAGAACAAGAAAAGAAGAATATCGTAACATCTACATACAAAGACGAATTCGGGACGTGGATAACCGTTTTATCGCCTATTACAAACAGCTCTGGAAAAGTCGTGGCTATTCTTGGTGTAGATATAGATGCAAGCGCTATCTATATCTATCAAAAACGTTTAATTGTGGCTTTGATCGTTGCGTTTACGATTTTGTTTACCTTCATTATTGTTATTCAAGACTGGGGACTAAGGCGATTAATGTCGCCCCTTGGAGAATTAATAGAAGGAATTCAAGCAGTAAGTCAAGGGGAATTTGATGTGAAGCTGACACATGAAAATGATTCTGAGTTAGGGAATGTACACACAAGATTTAATGAAATGACCGAGCGGCTTCAGCAGCTTTTTCAACAAGTGTCAGCAACAAAAGAACAGCTGAACGTAGAAACGAATTTCAGTCATTCAAAAGATGGAATTGCTAAAGCGATTGATGAATTAGAAGTTATTATGGAAAAAACGAGGATGCAAAAGGAATTGCAGCGAGCAGAGAAAATGAATGCGATTGGTCAATTAGCTGCTTCTGTAGCGCATGAAATTCGAAATCCTATGACGGTGGTAAAAGGGTTTTTGCAGCTGTTTCAAGATAACACAAAGCTTTCAAACACTGAATTAAGTTACATTCATCTTATGATTAACGAAATGGACAGAGCGGAAGCGATTATTCATGACTATTTATCTTTAGCCAAGCCGGATGTTCATCAGCATCGTTTTATTAACTGCTTGGAGTGTATTACAAGCTTAGTAGACTTATTATCTTCTTACGCTTTATTAACAAACAATATACTCATAGAATTAGACGCAAAAGAAGAGATGTATGTTCGCGGCAGCCGAAACGAATTGAATCAAGTGCTGCTTAATATTATGAAAAATGGAATTGAAGCTATGAGAGCTGGAGGAACGCTTCGAGTGGGGCTTTACAAGCGAGAAGGGCATGTACATATTCAAATTGAAGATACTGGTATAGGCATGACCAGTGAACAAGTGAACCGGCTGGGGACAGCGTTTTATTCTTTAAAAGAAAAAGGAACAGGGATTGGTCTGATGGTGTCTTATCAACTGGTCGAACAAATGAATGGAAGAATTGAAGTGAAAAGCATACCAGGAAAAGGTTCAACGTTTACCTTGATTTTCCCTAGCTATGACTAAACTTTAACCGTGCAGGAGGAACATATGAAAAGCTGGTCTTATAAATTGGTTTTTTTACTGCTCATTAGTTGCATGATGTTAACAGCCTGTGGTTCCAAAATAGAAAATCCGCTTAATTGGAAGATGGACTCTTTTTCTTATGTTAACCAAGATCAAAAGAAAGTAGGGCTAAGTCAGCTGAAAGGGAACGTTTGGGTAGCTAACTTTATCTTCACAAGCTGCGAAACCGTATGTCCCCCAATGACGGCTCATATGGCTAAATTACAAAAAATGGCCAAGGATGAAGGGCTGGACGTTCGCTTTGTTTCATTTAGTGTAGACCCTGAAGTAGATACTCCACAGAAAATGAAGGACTATGCGACTAAATTTGGTGCTGATTTTTCGAATTGGGATTTCTTAACTGGTTATAAACAAGCGGAAATTGAAAAGTTTGCGCTGGATCAATTTAAAACGATTGTGAAAAAGCCGCAAGAAAATCCGCAGGTTATTCACGGTACGGATTTTTTTCTAATTGACAAAAATGGAGTCGTTCAAAAATCTTATCAGGGAGTGACTGATCCTCCTTATGAAGATATGATAAAAGATATTAAAACTCTTCAGTAAGAGCTATAAAACCGTCAAATCTATCCGCCAAACACAGCTATCCTTATAGTGATGTGTTAGCGGATATTTTTATGAAAGAAACATGCTTATCCTTTTTTTTACATATACTATATACAAGAAACGTAGTAAAATATCAACTTGACATAGTATGATAAGATATAAAGATATAGTTATTCAGAGCGGTAAGCAGTATTGCTTGTGACAGCGAGAATACAGCATAGTTAGTAGGTGTTATAATGAGAAAATGGAAAAGTATAGTGATAAGCAGTATGAGTGCGGTGGTGTTAGCGAGCTGTTCGACGACGACTTTTTTGCCCACGGACAATAAAGAAGAAGCCGTTCAGAAAGAAGTGGATTTAACGCCTAAAAAGCATATTCCGAAAGGCTTTTTTCCTGTAGATTTAGATATTGTAGCCATTGGTGACTCATTAACAGAAGGAGTAGGAGATGAGTCTAAAAAAGGCGGTTATGTACCATACTTAACTAAATACCTTTCTAAACAAAATGAAGTGCAAAATGTACGAACAGAGAATCTGGGCAAAAGAGGAAACCGGACGGATCAGCTATTAGCGAGGTTAAATCAGCCGGGAGTAGCAGCTGAAGTATCAAGAGCGGACATCGTTTTCTTGACGATTGGCGGCAATGATGTGATGAAAGTGGTAAGAGATTACTTTTACAATATCTCTATTAAGACGTTTGAATCACAGCAGTCCAAATATGAAAAACGTCTAAATGACGTGTTTTCACGTATACGTAAGCTTAATCCCAATGCTCATATTTATTTAATTGGTTTTTATAATCCATTCTTTAAATCGTTAAGTGATGTGAAAGAAATTAATGTCGTTATTAATGAATGGAATGCTGCAAGCGAGAAAATTGCTTCTCAATATGATAATGTAAGTTATGTAAAAATTGATGATATTTTTTATGATTCTGACGTAAATTTATTAGGGAAAGACGAGTTTCACCCTAATAAAAAAGGGTACAAACTAATGGCTGAACGCATTAGTAAATCAATGGAGGAAGAAGATCCACTCGTTGGAGACCAGAAAAAGGAAACAGCAGAAGAAGTTACATCTGATGAGAAAGAGAAAAACACGAAAGAGAGTGGGAACGAGTAAGGAGATTGTTATATGAAGAAGTGGAAAACCCTATTTATCGCGTTATTAGGGATTAATGTTCTAGGGGCTATCCTTATTATTGCGTTTATTTTTCAACCGGTTGACAAGGCCAATCCAACTCCCTCTGAAAAAGTAGAAGGAGACGCAGAATTAACTATTTTGGCTAAAAAAGCGGACTTAAATGTACTGATTGATAAATATTTAAAAAAAGAATTTAAGAATCAGCCGCTTAACTACAAAATTACTCTTACCGATGTAGTAAGAGTAGACGGTACGATTCAAGTATTCGGCGATGATATTAATATTCGAATGACATTTGATCCAATCGTACAAAAAAATGGAGATATTGTGCTTGAACAGCAGTCACTTTCTGTTGGAAAGCTGCAGCTTCCTGTCCGCACAGTGCTTCGATACGTAAATAATAATTTTGCGCTACCAGAATGGGTAACGATCGATCCAAAGAATGAATCAGTATACGTAGCGTTACAGCAGATGAAGTTAGAGAGTGATTTTGCTGTAAAAGTACAAAGGTTTGATTTAAAAAATGATGATATTCGCGTACGTTTAATTTCCCGCAGTGAATAAAAAAACCTTCCAATTTGGAAGGTTTTTTTTGCTAACGATCTTGGGAAATCAGCGCTTCTAATGCAGGACGGTTCTTAGCAAATCCGACGGCATATACCGTATATGTTCGATTCGGACGAAGGTTCAGTGCCGGGATTTCGAGTACTACATTTTTGGTTCCTGCTATGCGCACACTAAGTTGAACGTGCATGGGGGATAAAGGCAAATATTTTGTGACTTCTTTAAACTGCACTCCAGAAAAAATGACGTCTCCGCCTCTAGCCGCAATATCCACAGCAGGAGCATCAGGAGAAAGGTGCACAAACCGAAGCTTTGTTTCTCCACTTGGCACATCCGTATTGTCATAAATAAATAATAAATCAAGCTTGTTTAGCTCATCTACCGCCGCTACTGTGTAATTTTGGTTTCCTTCAAATGTAAATGATTCCGTTAAGACAGGTTTTCCCGTTTCTCCAGCGGGATAAATAGAAATTGTATATCTTCCAGGTTCTTGTAATTCAATATAATCTGTTTCTTGTTTATAAGTTAAATTGCGAATCACTCGTTTGTTGTTAATATAAATATCTACAGATGGAGAATCCGGAGAAGCGTGAAGTATACGGATTTGCGGCGGATTTACGCGCAAATTCGTATTTTCAGAAGAAGTTAAGATGGCCTGCTGGATATAGTACAAATGCTTCTGATAATAATGAATATGCTTAGATGGATCACTATACTTATAGTAGTTAGCTAGAAAATCGTATTTCATTGCTTTTTTAATATATTGATCAAAGGAATAATTAGCCATATGTTCAGCTCCCTTATTGTCGGAGTATAAAAACATTTCCATACGTAACCAAACATATGCTAAAACTCATAATTTATGCCGATCACTGATCACTCCCGAGACCTCCCAGAAGAAACAATGAGCCAAATGCCCGCTATGTGCATATACTGAATCAAATTATTGACTGAAGGCTTATTGTACGACCGAAATTAGTATAGAAAAAAGGAGTGAGAGCATGCGCGATTTTTATGCTCGGATGTTACGGTTAATTATATTAAGTTTTTTACTGCTGCTACTTTTAATTCAATTTACAGAGCGCTCTACTTCATTTATTCACATTGCCCCCGCGCTAAATAAAGTAACCGAGCGAATTGAGCTGATTACTTATGATCAATAAATGTATGTTTTCTGCGTTTCGATATGTACTTGTTCTTTATGCTATCTGCTTTACATTTTTATTTGTTAGTACAGTTCCAAGCCTATTTGGTTTCACCGTGACCGTTCAAGAAACGGATTATCACCACCTGCATCGCGGAGATATAGTTGTCTTTAGAGACGAATCATCTTCTTCAAAGAATGAACTTGTACTGGCCCATAATCAAGAGCTTGATGTACTGGTTACAGCTCAAAGAGATTCTTTGCCTGCTTCTTTTAAAGTGATTGGAAGCTACGCATACCATCTCCCGTATATAGGGATCATTATTGAGTTTATGAAAGATTTTACTACCTTACTGGTGATGGGAACCATTTTACTTTTGTTGTTTTCGTATACGCTGCAGCCCAAAAGGCGAATATGGCGGAAGAGAAAGTAAAAAATGGGCGAATGCACATGCAGGACAATCAACTAAAGCATATAAAGTACAGTGTACGAAATGAATAAAAAAACAAGAGGAGAGATTGCTATGTATAACTACGATTGTTATGATCCATGCCACCATGGAGGCTATCACCACTTATATGATACTTGTCACTATCCGATTGGTGGTTATCATCATTACGGAACGGGTCAGTCATTTACACTAATTGTTGTGCTGTTTATTTTATTAATCATCATTGGCTGCACCTGTTTTTGCTGATTAGGCCTTATTTGCTCGCATGTGCGAGCTTTTTATAACAGATGGAAAAGGACAAACTTACATATAAATTGTTTAAATAATAAAAAAATTTTGCCAAATCAACATTTACCATATTATACTATAGCTAGTAACTCAATAAGCGAAGGTGAATATATGGAAAAGGAAAAAGTATTTCAACAGCTATTTTCAATGTCATTTACACCAATGCTCGTAATGAATATGGATGGAGATATTCAAATTTTAAATGAAGCGTGCTGCCACCTTTTTAAAACGACGGAGGAACGACTTCTTTCCTGTAATGTATTTGAAGAGCCAAATCGCTTCTTTATTGAAAAGCATGAAGTGGAACCGTTAAGAAAGCAAGAGGAAGAAGTTGTTTTACTTAAGAAAAAAGTAGATCAGCAGTTTCCGATGCACATCCATATTCAGCGCACGGAAGAGGATATTCCGCTCTTAGTTGTTCAGTGGAAAGAGTTTTCCTCAAGTATTGAAAAGCAAGAGGAAGTCATTCGGAAAATGAAGCAATATAAGCAGTTTGTCCAGCAAAGCCAAGATGCATTTATTGTAACAAGAGAAGGCAGAATTCAATACTTGAATCCCGCTGGTGTTAAACTTCTTGGCGGTGAGAAAAAAGAAGAGTATATCGGGCGTCCTTGGCTTCATTTTATTCACCCCGAACATTTGGAAATCGTAAAAGAACGAATGGTTCAGCTGATGAATGGAATGTCCGTGAGGCCGCGTGTTGATGTGAAACTATTGACTAAAAAAGGAGTCGTCATTATTGAATCTTCGGCAACCAAAATTAAGTTTGAAGGACAGGATGCCATTCAGTATATTATTCGCGACGTAACGGATCGAAAAAAATATGATGAAATGGCAAGCAAATCTGAAAAGCTTACAATGGTGAGCAAGTTAGCGGCAGGAGTAGCACATGAAATTCGTAATCCAATGACGGCGATTAAAGGGTTTATTCAGCTGTTAAAAGCATCGAAACAGTATAACGAAGAATACAATGATATTATGCTTGAAGAATTGAATCGCGTCGAATCCATTATTCAAGAATTTTTAACGCTGGCCAAGCCTAAAATTGAAAATTCATACCACCCCAAAAGTCTCAATCAAATCATACGTCACGTGACATTACTATTAGATACACACGCCAATTATAAAAATTGTCGTATTATTAATGAGATTAGTGATGAGATTACAATCTTTTGTGAAGAAAATGCGCTTAAACAAGTTTTTATTAATTTAATTCAAAATGCGCTTGAGTCAATGAGCAAAGGTACAGTTAAAGTCACCGTTGAGAAAAGAAATGAATACGGCATGGTCATTATCGAGGATGAAGGCTGTGGAATTGATGAGCAATCTTTAGCTCGGCTAGGTGAACCGTTTTATTCCACTAAACAAACAGGAACGGGGCTAGGGTTAATGATTAGCTACCGAATAATCGAACAGCATCAAGGGCATATTTCATTTGCGAGTAAAGTAGGAGTAGGAACAAAAGTAGAAATTGCTCTTCCGTACATTAAAGAACCAGTGAACATTTCATAGCGCTTGCTATTTGTTCACTGGTTTTTATTTGTTTGGAATAAAAACGAATATTATTTAAATATTTTATTTTAATGTTCGTGTATATTGTTGACTAAAGGGTTTGTTTTTGATATATTATCAAATGTCTAGAAAATAACCGAATGATAATAAAAAAAGAAAATTCGGTCAATAACTTTTATCTTTTACCCAAAGAAAAAAGATGATGGGAGAATGTACAATGAACTCAAATTATGATGTTATTGTGGTAGGGGCAGGACCCGCTGGAATTTTTACTTGCTATGAGTTAACGTTAAAATTACCGGAAGCAACTATTTTATTAATCGATAAAGGACACGATATCTATCGACGTAATTGTCCGATTCTTCAGAAAAAAATTGAAAAATGTCCGCCTGCGGTTGGCAAAAAAGAGTTTGCCGGCTGTTTGCCTGCTTGTTCTATCACAAATGGTTTCGGTGGAGCCGGCGCATATTCAGACGGGAAATTTAATATCACCAGTGAATTTGGAGGCTGGATGACGGATTATCTGTCTGAATCACAGGTGGTAGATTTAATTAAATATGTGGATGAAATTAATTTAAAACACGGAGCAACCGATACGATTACGGATCCGTTAACTGATAAAGTTCGTGAAATTGAAAAACGCGGATACGCAGCAGGATTAAAGCTATTGCGTGCCCAGGTGCGTCATTTAGGAACAGAGCAAAATTTAGAAATTTTAAAAAGCATTTATGAATACTTAAAAGAAAAAATTGATATGCAGTATAAAACGGAAGTAGCCGATTTAATAACAGAAAAAGAAGATGGTCAGCATATCGTGCGCGGTATCGAATTGAAGAATGGTGAAAGAATTACGGCTGATAAAGTGGTTGTTTCACCAGGTCGAGACGGCTCGAAGTGGATGAGTGACTTACTAAAAAAACGCCGCTTAAGAATGATTAACAATCAAGTAGACATCGGCGTTCGAGTAGAAACATCCAACGTTGTTATGGAAGAAATCAACAAGCACTTGTACGAAGGGAAATTCATTTACAATACGTCTGTAGGTACAAGAGTCAGAACGTTCTGCAGCAATCCTTCAGGACATGTGGTAGTAGAGAATCATTCAGGTATTATGTTAGCAAATGGACACGCATACAAAGATCCGAAGCTTGGAAGTAAAAACACGAACTTTGCGCTGCTTGTTTCACATAAATTTTCGGATCCATTTGATCAGCCAAACGAATATGCGCACGAAGTATCAAGATTAGCTAATATGCTGTCAAACGGGGGCTTAGTGGTTCAAAAGTATGGAGATATTTTAAAGGGCCGTCGTTCAACAGCGAATCGAATTAAAGAAGGCTTTTTAGAACCAACGTTAAAAGAAGCTGTCCCTGGTGATTTGGGCTTAGTGCTTCCTTACAATACGATGAAAAGCTTAATTGAAATGACAGAAGCACTGGATCATGTAACGCCTGGTTTAGCATCTGAACATACGCTGTTTTACGGTGTGGAAGCGAAATTTTACTCAGCCCGTCCGAAGCTAAACGATAAGTTTGAAACTGAAATTTCCGGTTTATATGTGGGAGGAGACGGAGCTGGTATTACGCGAGGACTCGCGCAGGCAAGTGCGTGCGGTGTGTGGGTAGCACGTGACATTGTTGAAAAATTAAAGAATCGCAAAGCAAGTTCTGAACCTGTTACTGTATAAGAAAAAGAGGCCGTCACGGCCTCTTTTTTTATATGTGTTAAATAACGAGAGCGAATAAGTAAAAAGTAAAGAACTTGTACCGCTCCAACTCCGGTAGTTTTATATGATAATTACCCTCTCTTTTTTAAAAGATATTACGGAATCCATTCTTCTATCGAAAGCAGAATTAAATAGAATAAGGCGAATTGATAATGTACATTTCTTTGCATCAATAAATTCAGTGAAATTTTAGGGAGTTTATATCAAGCAGTACAATAAGGATAAAATCAACAGTTGGAAAGAGTTATTTTTTGATGAGTAAAATATTTATGAAAGCAGTAAAGTACGCGGGTATTAGAATAATTATTCATATTTATGAATGGTGGTTTATGAAACCACGATATTCTCATGGTTTTTTATATAGCTGAAAATATTCCTGAATTATTAATCTGAAAATTTTAAATATATTGTATATTTTGGTGTCAGCGCTCTCAATGTAGGGTAAAATAAGTATGGTAGTTAGAATCATTCTAATATAATTTATTTACGGGAGGTAAATCTATGAAGCTATCGACAAAGATCATTATCGCGCTAATTGCTGGTGCTATTGTAGGAGTGTTGATTAATGCTTTTGCTCCAAGTGCTTTTGCTCCGCTGGACAAGTACTTGTTTACACCGCTTGGCCAAATCTTCTTAAGCTTAATTAAAATGCTTGTTGTACCAATTGTATTTTTCTCTATCACGTTAGGTGTAGCAGGTTTAGGAAATCCTAAAAAACTAGGAAGAATCGGGGCAAAAACAGTTTCCTACTTCCTAATTACAACAACCATTGCGATTATTATTGGTTTAATTTTAGCGTATGCAATTAAACCGGGTACGTTTGGATCTTTTGATACAAAAAACGCTTCTTTTGAAGCCGAAAAAGCACCGCCGGTTGGAGAGACATTTTTAAATATGATTCCAGTCAATCCAATTCAAGCGATGGCTGAAGGGAATATGCTTCAACTTATCGTTTTCTCTATCTTTATCGGTTTTGGTATTACGATGCTTGGAAGTAAAACAAAAGGACTTTACAATTTACTCGAGCAAGGTAATGAATTGATGATGTACCTTGTAAATCTAGTGATGAAGTTTGCTCCTTACGGAACATTTGGGCTTCTTGCAACAGCGGTTGGAAGTCAAGGCTGGCAGGCAATTCAAGCGATGGGGCTGTACATGATTGTAGTCGTGCTCGCACTGTTTATCCATTCGATCGTAACATATGGGGGATCAGTCGCTCTTATGGCCAGACGTAATCCTATTGAGTTTTTTAAAGGTTTTGCTCCTGCGATGACAGTTGGATTCAGTACATCAAGCAGTAATGCAACGCTTCCGATTTCAATGAATGTGGCTCAAAAAAATCTTCGTGTCCCGGAGTCCATCAGCAGTTTTGTTCAGCCGTTAGGTGCTACCATTAACATGGATGGAACGGCAATTATGCAAGGTGTAGCGACTATTTTTATTGCGCAAGTATACGGTGTTGACCTGTCGCTGGGTGCTCTTGTGACGGTTGTATTGACAGCGGTGCTTGCTAGTATTGGTACAGCAGGTGTGCCGGGAGTTGGTCTCATTATGCTAGCAATGGTATTGAGTTCGGTTGGTCTGCCTGTAGCAGGTATCGGATTGATTATCGGGATTGATCGCTTGCTTGATATGCTTCGTACATCTGTAAATATTACGGGAGACGCTGCGTGTGCCGTTATTGTGGCTGAGTCAGAAGCAAAGCGTATCGATAAATCTGTAACGCAATCAGCTTAATAAGTGTAAAAGCTTTAGCTATATGCTAGGGCTTTTTTTATTGGCAAGAAACTCTTCTTTTCAGCATACAGTTTAATAAGAGTATGTGTTTGAAAGGAGAGTGCGGAAATGAATAGGACCCATGTGATAAAGCCGCTGCTCGACGATGACTACCCAGTTATTTCATATGGAAAAGGAATTTATTTGTACGACCAAGATGGAAAAAGGTACATAGATGCTTCGTCGGGGGCAGTTACAGCAAGTATCGGACACGGAGTAAAAGAAATTATTGATGCGATGACCGATCAGGCACAGAAAGTTGCGTTTGTATATCGGTCGCAGTTTACAAGTGATCCGACAGAAGCATTAGCTAAGAAACTATGTGAATTAAGTAGCAATCATTTCCAGTGGAGCTTTTTTGTTAACAGCGGGACAGAAGCGACTGAAACGGCTATGAAAACGGCAATTCAGCATTTTCAAGAGCAAGGAAAGCCAACCAAAACAAAGATTTTGTCACGCTGGATGAGCTATCACGGTATTACAATAGGAGCTCTGTCTATGTCAGGGCACGTTGGAAGACGAAAACGCTTCTCGTCTTTGCTTGAAGATTACCCTTCGGTTTCACCTCCTTATTGCTATCGATGTCCGTTTCATCAAACCTATCCATCCTGTAATCTTGCTTGTGCTCACGAATTGGAAACAGTTATCAAACGAACCGGCCCTGAACATATTGCTGCTTTTATTACAGAGCCCATTGTAGGAGCAGCCGGAGCAGCGCTTACACCTCCCCCCGGCTATTATGAAGTGATAAGAGAAATTTGTGATAAATATGATGTGTTATGGATTGCGGATGAAGTCATGACTGGAGTTGGGCGTACAGGCGTGATGTTCGCGTATGAGCACTGGGGAGTTAAACCAGACATCATGACGCTTGGAAAAGGAGTGGGAGCAGGATATACACCAATAGCCGTTACGTTGGCTAGCAGCAAAACGATTGAACCTATCATGAAAGGATCCAAATTAATTATGAGCGGACATACGCTAAGCGCTAATCCGCTGTCATCCGCTGTAGGGATAGCTGTTTTAACCTATATTGAAAAGCATGATCTTGTTCAAGAAGTAGCGCTGAAAGGAGACTATTTAGTAGGGAAATTGAAGAAGCTTCAACTTCTTTACCCTATCATTGGTGATATACGCGGCAAAGGCTTACTAGTTGGTCTTGAGCTTGTGCAAAATCCAAAAACGAAGGAGCCTTTTTCATCCTCGGAAAATATGACGGCGCGCGTAATAAGTAAAGCCCAAAAAAATGGTCTTCTCCTTTATCCTTCGCAAGCAGGAACAGACGGAGTCGAAGGAGACGGTATTATTATTGCGCCGCCATTTACGATTACTCATCGTCAACTTGATGAAGCGGTCGATCTGCTTTCGAAAACATTACATGAAGTGCAAAATGAAAAACAGGGAAATGAGGTGAAATAAGTGACAAAGGTCGAAAACTCATTTCAAAAGATTACAACTGTGGAACAAGCGATTGAATACGTGGATCATGCTGCTACGCTGATGATAGGAGGGTTTGGAGGAGTAGGCAGTCCGCCTTCTCTCATTGATGGTCTTATTGAAAGCGGAAAATCAAATTTTACATTGATATGTAATGATTCAGGCTTTCCTCATATTGGTGCGGGGAAATTGGTAAGCCAAGGAAGAATTCAAAAGCTGATCGCTTCTCATATTGGATCGAACCCAGTGGCTGGAACGCTGATGACAGAAGAAAAGCTGAAAGTTGAGTTTTCTCCTCAAGGAACGCTTGCTGAACGGATTCGAGCGGGAGGAGTTGGACTCGGAGGAGTACTGATTGATGTAGGAATTGAAAATGACATTATTCAATGTGGAAAAGAAAAAGTGGAAGTAGACGGCAAGACGTTTTTAGTTGAAAAACCACTCACAGCCGATGTGGCTTTTGTATATGCAAAAAAAGCAGATCCGTTCGGCAACTTGCTTTATGATAAAAGCGCTCGAAACACTAATCCATTAATGGCTATGGCAGGTCGTATAACTATTGCTGAAGTGGATGAAATCGTTCCTCTTGGCGACATTGACCCAGAGAACGTGATGACGTCAGGTGTATTTGTGGATTATATTGTCCCTTCAAAAGGAGTGAATTGGAAATGGGTTTGGGAATAGATATTCGTCATCGTATTGCAAAACGTGCTGCGGCTGAAATCAAAAACGGCATGATTGTTAATTTAGGGATTGGCATTCCTTCTCTTATTCCTAATTATGTACCAAGTGCTGTTCATGTGATGTTTCATGCTGAAAACGGAATTTTAGGGTTAGGATCTTCGCCTCCTTTAGGTGAAGAAGATGAGAATGTCTGCAATGCAGCAGGCTATCCAACAACTACCGTTCAAGGGGCTTCATACTGTGACAGTGCTACAGCCTTCGCGATGATTCGAAAAGAATACGTTGATATGACCATTCTTGGTGCGTTAGAAGTGAGTGAAAAAGGGGATTTAGCTAATTGGATTGTGCCAGGTAAGCGAGTTCCTGGGATGGGAGGAGCGATGGAATTAGCTCAAAAAGCGAAAAAAGTCATTGTGCTAATGAATCATACGAGCAAGACAGGAGAACCGAAGCTGGTTAAGACGTGTTCCTTACCTCTTACTGCTTCGGGCTGCGTGGGATTAGTTATTACAGATCGGGCGGTTTTTAAAGTAGAAAAAGATGCGCTTCTTCTAACAGAGTTAATGTCTCCTTATACCGTAGAGGATATTTTGAGTTCAACAGAAGCGACAGTTCGCCTGAGTGATCAATTGATTACGATACCATAAGGAGGACCATTACATGAACATACAGCAATCTATTCATAACTGGATGACAGAGCATCGTCAAAGTGCAGTGCGTTTACTCAAGCGTTTCGTAGAAGAAGCAAGCGTACAGGGTTCTGAAAAGCATGCGCAGGCAATTGTCATTGAACGCCTTCGACAGCTGCAGTTAGATATTGATATATGGGAACCGGACGAAAAAATACTTCGTAGCCATGAAGCTTTTGCCTCCAATCGTTCTACTTTTCGAGATAGTCCGAATGTGGTAGGCGTGTTAAAAGGGAAAGGCGGAGGGAAATCCATCATTTTGAATGGGCACATTGATGTAGTGCCACCCGGAGATCTTTCACAGTGGACGGAAGACCCTTATACGGCTGTTGTAAAAGATGGAAACTTATATGGACGCGGAGCAACGGATATGAAAGGGGGAAATGTGTCGTTACTTTTAGCTATTCAAGCGTTGAAAGAGCTAGATATTTCACTAAAAGGAGATGTTATTTTTCAAAGCGTAGTAGAAGAGGAAAGCGGAGGTGCAGGAACACTTTCCTGCGTACTTAGAGGGTATAAAGCAGATGGTGCCATTATTCCAGAACCAACCAACATGAAGATCTTCCCTAAACAGCAAGGCTCCATGTGGTTTCGAGTGACCGTGCATGGAGTAGCAGCACATGGAGGGACTCGGTATGAAGGCGTGAGTGCGATTGAAAAAGCAGCTGTTGTGCTTAAACATATTGAGGGTCTTGAAAAAGAGAGAAACAGCCGAATTACAGATCCGCTCTATAATAAAATTCCCATTCCCGTGCCGATTAATATCGGAAATATACAAGGAGGAACGTGGCCTTCTTCAGTCGCTGATCAAGTAATATTAGAAGGCAGGATAGGAGTTGCTCCGCATGAAAAAATGAAAAATGTCAGAGCAGAAATGAAATCCTGGCTTGAACTTTTGCCTCAGTGTGATGAGTGGTTTGCTGAGCATCCTGTCGACTTGGAATGGTTTGGGGCCCACTGGCTTCCCGGTGAAATTGAATTGGAGCATCCGCTTATGACCTCTCTTTCGTCCTCTTTTTATCAAGTGAAACAGAATCAGCCGATCATTGAAGCATCTCCTTGGGGAACGGACGGAGGGATACTGTCACAAGTAGGGGATATTCCAACAGTTGTTTTTGGACCGGGAGTAACAGAAGTGGCCCACTTTCCGAATGAGTATATTTGTATTCAAACGATGCTTGACGCAGCAGAAATTATTGCTCTCACCGTAGCAGACTGGTGCAGTATTGCGGACTAAGCTAAAAAGGGAGAGGATACAAACAAATGGCGAAACAAGAACATATTTGTCAACCAACCTTTGCTATGACTCTTTTTTTAGATGAATGTAACAAGCGTCTGAGAATAGATGATTACCGGGGAAATGTGAACGATATTTACAGCTATATATATAAAGAAATTGATAAGGCAACGTACGAAAAGTGGATTATAAAAGCACGTGCTGAACATCTGTTGGACTGGATGAGCTTGGGATTTTCTTTAGAAGCAACTGTTCCCTACTATTTTAACGGAAGCGACGCGTATCTTTTATGCTACTATACGTCTCAATCCCGCCGAGACAGCGGGGAGACGTTAAAAGAAACAGAGCTGCTTCAAGATGTTTTGAATTTGCCGACATCTGATTATTCTCCTTTATCAAATCAACTGATCATGCGCCGAGCCATTTCATCTGATGCTAAACAGCTTTCTCAGCTCTACCGTCAAATCTTCACAGTGTATCCTACTCCCCTCTACGAAGAAGAGTATCTCTCTAGTTTGCTTCAAGAAGATAGTTTGTTTTATATCATAGTTGACAAGAAAGATATCGTTAGCGCTGCTTCTGCTGAAATTGACTATGTCTATCACAATGCTGAACTAACGGATTGTGCGACTCTCCCTGCTTACCGAAAGTATGGATTCATGAAGCATTTATTAAGCGCACTAGAGGTGGAGCTAAAACAGCGGCATATTTTTTGTGCATACACAATAGCGAGAGCGCTTTCATTTGGGATGAACGCCGCCTTTCAGCAGCTTGGGTATATCTATACGGGACGGTTAACGAATAATTGTTACATTTATAAATCGTTAGAAGATATGAACGTATGGGTGAAGGATCTGTCAAAAAGTAAAGGGTGAGAAATAATTAACCAATTTATGGGCTGTAACATATAACAATAGTAAATCTTCATAAAGGAGCGATTGTATGTTATATGATTTATATAAGCCGTCCCGACATTGGAAAGATATTGAGTTATGGAAAGATGTTCCTGAAGAAAAATGGAATGACTGGATTTGGCAATTAACAAACACAATTCGAACGTTAGATGATTTAAAAAAGGTCATTAACTTAACTCCTGAAGAAGAAGAAGGAGTACGCATTTCAACCAAAACAATTCCGCTCAATATTACGCCTTACTATGCATCTTTGATGAATCCAGATGATCCTCGCTGCCCCGTCCGTATGCAGTCTGTTCCGGTTGGCAAAGAACTTCATAAAACAAAATACGATCTAGAAGATCCCCTAGATGAAGACGAAGATTCTCCAGTGCCAGGGTTGACTCATCGCTATCCTGATCGCGTTTTGTTCTTAGTTACCAATCAATGCTCCATGTACTGCAGATACTGTACTCGAAGAAGGTTTTCAGGACAAATCGGAATGGGCGTTCCAAAAAAGCAGTTAGATGCTGCGATTGCTTATATCGCCAAAACACCTGAAGTACGAGATGTACTCATTTCAGGCGGTGATGGCTTGCTGATTAATGACAACATTTTAGAATATATTTTGAAGAATTTAAGAGCTATTCCCCATGTGGAAATTATTCGAATTGGCACAAGAGCCCCCGTTGTGTTTCCGCAGCGAATAACGGAAAATTTATGTGCCATTTTAAGAAAATATCATCCAGTATGGTTAAATACTCACTTTAATACATCCATTGAAATTACGGAAGAGACAAAAAAAGCATGTGAAATGCTTGTCGATGCAGGCGTTCCAGTTGGCAATCAAGCGGTTATTTTAGCTGGGATTAATGACAGCGTAGCTATCATGAAAAAGCTTATGCACGATTTAGTGAAAATACGCGTTCGTCCTTACTATATTTATCAATGTGATTTATCAGAAGGAATTGGGCATTTCCGCGCACCTGTTTCCAAAGGGCTTGAAATTATGGAAGGGTTACGAGGTCATACGTCTGGCTATGCCGTTCCAACGTTTGTTATTGATGCGCCGGGAGGAGGAGGGAAGATTGCGGTTCAGCCAAACTATATTATTAGTCAAAGCGCAAGTAAAGTTGTTCTGCGAAACTTTGAAGGAGTGATTACGACGTATCCGGAGCCAGAAAGCTATGTGCCTGGGCGTGCAGATGATTATTTTCGAGCTGTTTATCCAGCATCGGATGCTAAAGATTCTTCCATCGGCATCTCGGGTCTTATGAATGATGCTCAATTCAATCTTGTACCGGAAGGGTTAGGGAGAGTAAAAAGACGTAAAACATATGAAAGTGACAGTGCTCACGAAAGTCTAAAAGATAAACGTGAAAAAAGAGATGAATTAAAAGATAAAAAGTTTAAAGCTCAATTGAAAAAAGACGGTAAAAGCGACGATGCTCCATCATCTTAAGGAGGTCCTGTAATATGACTGTTCAATGCGCATGGTGCGAAGAAGAAAAAGCGGTAGAAACAACCAATACCGCATACTGGGAATTGCCAGACGGAACGAGAAGTATTGAAATTACTCATATGCCATGTATCAGCTGTTCAGGTTGCGGGATGTCATATCAAGAAGAAGAGATCATAGAAGAAGTGGAAACACAGCTGCTTCTTGTCGATACAAAAAAACTTGATGAATCCATTCGGTATGATGAGCTATTAAAGGTGCCAAGATTATTAAAGCGCAACTACTTTAAATTCTAAAAAGCCGCCCCTTATTTTGTAAGGGGCGGCTTTGCTTATTGATAAGCCTTTGTTCCAGCAGTGCGTAGGCTGTAGGCGTGTTTTAAAGCCACTGTAACAGGACGAACAGTTGGAAGTTCGACTTCGTCTATTTTCGAAACGGGCAAGAGACCAACAGACGTGCTCGTAATAAAAACTTCATCAGCGTCTTTTAAAAAGGAAGGAGTCATATTTTGTTCTCGGATTTGAATGGCTTGTTCCTGCGCACATTCCAGTACGTTAGCGCGCGTAATACCGGATAGAATTTTTCTTGTGGCAGGAGTCGTGAACAAGACGTTGTCTTTTATCGCAAATACATTGCTGCTCGACCCTTCGGTTATGTATCCGTCTTTTACTAAAATAGCTTCTTTACATCCTTTAGAAGCCGCAGCTTGTTTGGCCAGAAGGTTAGGAAGTAGGTTCAATGATTTGATATAGCAATTAGCCCATCGTTCGTCTTCTAAAAGAAGCGTGGAAATGCCTTTTTCATAGGCTTCTTCAGGTGTTTGGCGAGGATGGCGTATTGTGAGTGCTAATTGTGCAGGTACATCGGGAAATAAATGATTTCGAGGAGCAATCCCGCGCGTAACTTGAATATAAATATCAGCGTCTTTTAACGTTGATTTTTCCATTGCTTGACGAATGATGTCCTTTAGCTCTTGTCTTGAAACCGGCAGTTCGATAAAGATTGCCTTTGCACTTCTTTCTAAGCGGTCTAAGTGACGTTCAATCGAAAACGGAACTCCTTTGTATACGCGAATAAATTCATAAACACCGTCTCCAAACTGGTGACCGCGTTCATCAATTGGAATAACAGCCTCATTAATATCTCTAAACTTTCCAGCATAATATGCTAATTCCATCTTGAAAAACTCCCTTCCTTTAGATATTAAAACGTTAACATAAAATTCAGCAAAATGAAATTATTTACTTGGTTTCTCCAAAGAAAATGAAAAAAGTCATACTCCTTTAGGAGTATGACTTTTATGAAAACGTACGTTTGAATGCTAATGAAAATTTCTGAATGGCTTTTTTAGGTGTAACAAACTGAACGATGAGCTTGGTACCGGTGATGAACCAATCGACAATACGGCTGCCGAGAAGCATCGTTACCAAAATGGACAGTGCGATTAAGACGATAATACCCCATGACGTTGGCTCTAGACTTTTTGAGAAGTCAGTTGTAAAGAACCATTTTAAAATGAAGCCGTGCAATAAATACACGTATAGGGATCGCTGTCCAATGCTTGTTAAAGCAAAACCGCGCGTTGGAATTAAAGCCATAAAGGCAAAAGATACAAGAAAAGCAATTCCATAGTGAGAAACGCGCATTAAAAATTCGGCCACATTGTCGTATGTGTTCGTTCCATACAGCATATCTGTGTAAGCCGTGTCGTCTAGAAAAGAATAGCTTCCAATTAATGTAACTAGTAATACAATGGATGCAATGATTCGATTTCGCGCTGTCAAAAGATTTGTAAAAGGCTCTTGTCGCTGTGACAAATAGTAGCCTAAAAGGAAAAACGGGAAGAAGACAAACATTCGGCTAATGCTTAGAATTTTATCAAATCCGTCAATATCAATGAAACCCATTGCAAGTCCAAGCGAAATAGAGACAGTTAAGCTAATCCACATCGGGAATTTCGCAAAGAAAGGAAGCATTAATTTCCAAAAAATTAAGCTCAGTAGAAACCACATTGCCCATCTAGGAACCAAATATTGAAGCGTGTACGTTTCATCTGTATAAAGCACACTATAATAAAGGGTATAGATAGTTTGGAAAGCTAAGTAAGGAAGAGCCACCTTTGTAAATATTTTTTTGTAATAGCCTTTTTTATGAAAATTTTTTGAGAAATAACCTGCTAGTAAAATAAAGACAGGCATATGGAAAATAAAGATAAAGTGATAAATGGACAGCATTCCGCTACTATCTGTTCGGTACGGAGAAATCATGTGTCCAAATACAACTAAAAAAATTAATACGAATTTAGCATTATCAAAGTAAGCATTTCGAGTATTCATAGTATTATTTTTCCTCAACATATGCTGATGTAAACCTCCCACCAACAAGATTTATTTAAATGGCGATTATTGTTAGAATAACCTTTCACTACGGAATTAAAACATGAATTCTTCTTTTTTGCAATTACATAAAGGCTTGAAAAACCTGTCGAATCAACGCTTTTGTTATAAAAACGATGTGTTTTTGTTACAAATGTCTTTTTGAAAAAAGAAAAATATTGATATAACAATATTTATTCGTTACGCTAATAGTGAAATTTGTTTTGCAACTGTAACATGAATTTAATATTTTTTGTCCAGTAAAACACTTATATTGCAGTGTTCGACATCTACATATCACAGAAGAAAGTTGTAGATTTCTTGAAAAAATGATAGAAAAGATACACATACCGCTGGAGGGGGAGTACGATGAAATCCTTTTATCACTATATAATGAAATTCCGATCAAATAAAAAGCATGATCGAATGGGAGAGTTTGCGCGAAGTGCTTATGATGATCACAGCTTCCCGAAATCTTCAACAGATTATGACGAACTGAGTTCTTATTTAGAGCTCAACGGACATTATTTATCAAGTATGACCGTATTTGATGAAGCATGGGAGCTTTATCAAAATAATGCGTGAGAAATAAAAAAGCAGGCTGATGGATATCCATCAGCCTGCTTTTTTACTTTCTTTAGCTCATGCAATAAGCAAGGGTAAAAATGATAGAGGGCAATAGATAATAAAGGCTTGGTTCTAAAGATGTTATACTTCCCCTTTTTTAGTTACTGCATATAATATTGTAACTTTTCAGTAGGTGTATGTTTACTAAGGAGGTGCGACGATGGCAGGGAAGAAAAAACCTAAATACGGAATTGGTGAAACAGTCGTTGTAACAATATACGGGACCGTTGGCACTATTACCGATATAAAAGTGATGGATGGGATTTTTGTATACGAAATCAACCATAGTGAAGGTCTTTTTTTAGAAGATACAATTGAGCTTCTAGAAGAATATGAAGGTCAAATATTAGTGCAGGAAAGAGTAGAGCTTGAATATAAATTTTTCTTCGGCGATATCGTCCAGGTTTTTAATTATGGAAAAGAGTTATTTAAAATCATTGGTATTCGAACAGAAATATGGCGTTATAAAGAGGATTCATGGGAAGATATTGTCTATGAATTGTCACGTGTAACAGATGGAGAATGGCTTGAGGCTAGTGAAGAAGAACTCATTCTCGTAACTCCTCATGAGGAAACAGAAAATTACGCTCAAAGTGTTGATATGTTGTATTTAGGTAAAGAAATTAAAAAGACGGAGTTGCTACCAAAGATGAAAAAACAAAACGGTTCTGAAAAAGAAGAAGTGAGGTTAACTAAAGAAAAGCATGAGATTATAAACGGTCTTTTAGATGTGTACAATGATTATAAATTTTTGTATGAGCTTTTTGAAGATGAAGAATACGCTGAAGTCATGAACTTAGTGCTGAAACATTTAAAAAAGATAGCAAAATCCGAACAAGGAAAATAGCAGGTAGATGCCTAATAAATAAAAGATAGCCGAGATAGATCATCACATCTCTCTTAGCTATCTTTTATTGTGTATACGGCGATGGAAATGAAAAAAGAATGGGTATAATTACCTTTCTGTTTAAACTGCTGAAATTTTAGACATACTATTGCCGAATTGTTCATAAATGTGTATAAGGTAAAACTTCAAGCAGAAGATGGAGTGAACCTATTTTTAAGAAAAATAAGGTACGCTAATCCGTTCAAACGGGATAAGGAGTGATATTGTGAAAGAAATCGAAGTGGTCATTGATACGGAAGAAATTGCGGAGTTCTTTTACAATGAACTAGTCAAGCGAGGCTATGTTCCCGCTGAAGAAGAGCTAGGCGAATTAGCGGATATAACTTTTGATTATCTCATTGATAAATGTATTATTGATGAGCAAGATGAAGAATAAAAAGATAGATACATCTGTAACGACGGGGAAACTCGTCGTTTTGTTTATGAGACAGCGGCTATGAAAAAGGGTTAGCAGCTTTGATAGCAGATTGCACTTTTATATGATGCTGAAGGGGAATTTTTTTAACTGAAGAAGCGGGAATAGACTCAAGGAGAGAAAATATGCTTTCGTCTTCAAACCACTCATCTTTTCTTAAAAAAAGGTGTACGCGGTCTCCCCAGCTCATATTTAAAGTCGGGCTATACAGCTTTTTGAAATGAGTTCGATTCTTTGTAAATATATCCGAATTATAATCGCTTCGAGACCCTGTGTGGGGGTGTTTAAGGCTAAATGTATAGATAGAATCATGCAAGTTTGAATAAAAAAGAAGAACGTATAAAGTTTTTCCCACTTCAATCCGTCTTAAGACAGACTCGAAATGATACACTTTTGTTCCACTTAAATCAATTTTATTACCTGAATAATAGGGAAAGACGATTTGAGTCATACCGAGAAAGTTTTGAGTGTGAAACTGCCAAGAGTGAAGAACATCCCGCTGAAACTCTTTTTTAAAGAGAACATTTTTTTCGATATGATACTGTTCGTTCACAATCAGGGCTATTGATAAGAGCGTTTTGTTTCTATGCTGCCAAAAGTCATTCCAAACAGCTTTCATAAAAGAAGATATGTGAAAAGCTGGGAGTAAATGAAACAGATTGCTGTTTTGCTCTTTGCTTTTTTCATAGAGTAACAGCTGAGCGTAAGCATCATGAAAAATGGCGGAATTGGAATGTTCTAAAAACAAGAAGTACGCGTGCTGTTTTTCTGGAGAAAGCAGGGATTTTATTAAGGTAGTGGAGAGATCTGTCATGTAATAGCCGCCGTTTCGTGAAACCAAGTGTGCTAAAAAAGCCCAGTGAATTTCGGGGTGTTTTTGATAATAGTCTAAATAAGCTTGGGTACGTGTAACATTGTTTTGATTAGCTTTTTTTACTTTTTTTCGAATCTCTTTAATCAATTTTACGTCTTCTCCGATAAAAGACAGCGGGAGGGTAGCAGGAGGTTTGAGCTGCATCATCTGCTGCAGGCGAAGAACATCCGCCAATCTAATGAGGGGATTTGTGTCAGTAGAAGTCATGTTAAGCCTCCTTTGAAACGTTTAACTATATAAAAAAAGGGTAAGGGACTTTTTGAAACCTTTATAACATTTCGTACGTATAAAGGGTAACAAATGTTAAGAAAAGAGGTTTTCTTTATGTTCAGAAAAATTTTTGAATCATTAACTGGATCTAAACATCGACGCTACAGCAGCAGCGATCGACACTATCGACGTCCTCGTCACTACAGCAGCAGCGATCATCATTACAGACGTCCTCGTCACCATAGCAGCAGTAGCGATTATAAACGAAGCAAATATTATGACAGCCACAGTCATTCAAAATATGGCCACCACCACTACAAGCGCAAACGTAAAAGTGGAAGCTTCTTCTCAAGCTTTTTCTCAAGTTGATTTGGAATGAAAAAACGAATGTTTAAACATCTTCATCGCTGGCTAGTTGACCGTACTTTTAAAAAAGGAAAAGTCATTTGTGAACGCTATGAAATCATAGATGTACTGGGAATGGGAAGCTATGGTATAACATATGTTGCTAATGACATTGTGCAACAAAAAAAGGTAGTAGTAAAGCAGCTCCGTAAAACGAAGCAGCGCACGTCTCAGGGGCTGAAGTCTTATCATTATGAAGCGAAACTGCTGTCTCAATTAAATCATCCTCAAATTCCTTCACTGTATGAAGCTGTGGAAACCGATGAAGGATGTTTCCTAGTGATGGAGTTGATTCAAGGAAAAACGTTTGAAGATTTAATTTTTGAAGAGAAGTGCGTATATACGGAAGAAAAAGCGCTTGACATTTTACTTGATATTCTAGAAGTAGTTTCCGTTATTCATGAGCAAGGAATTGTTCACCGTGACCTTCGTATTCCAAATATTATTGATGTTGAAGGAACCATTCATATTATCGACTTCGGTCTTTCTAGATTTTTAGGAGATTATGAAGAAACAAGCAGCCTGGTAGAAGAGCAGCAGTTTATGAGAAGAACATCTGCTGCAAGCGATATCTATGCACTTGGTCATTTTCTTTTATTTTTATTATACTCTGGTTATGAGCCTACGGAAAAACAAGAAAGAAGCTGGGAACAAGAGCTAAGTTTGTCGACACCTATTAAGACCATCATTCAAAAAATGCTGAGAGCAGATGAATCGTATGAAAGCATTAAAAGTTTACAAAAAGATATTTATGACTATATAAATAGTAAGAACTCAGGGAGGGGAAAGTATGGCGCTATTTAATAAAGCGTTAGCCCGCATTGGAATTGGTGCAGCGCGTGTAGATGCTAAGCTTGTCAATGATGAATTTCGTGCTGGTGAAAAGATTGAAGGGATTGTTGAAGTGTACGGAGGAAATGTTGAGCAGAAAATTGACAGCATCTATCTGCGTCTATTTACAACCTATGTAAAAGAAAGAGACGATAAAAAATACAAGCAGGATATTGAGCTTAATACGTTTAAGATTAATGACCCGTTCACGATTCAACCATCTGAAACGAAGTCTATTCCTTTTACCTTTCAGCTGCCTGATGATACGCCTGTTACATTAGGAAGAACCCGGGTTTGGGTAGCAACGAGCCTTGATATTAAAGATGCCGTTGATCCGTCAGATATTGATCATGTAAAAGTGCTTCCTAACCTTATGGTAACAAGCACAATTGAAGCTATGGAACAGCTTGGCTTTCGCTTGCGCCAAGTCGAGTGCGAAGAAGCTCCTCGCCGGATGAGAAAAAGACTTCCTTTTGTTCAAGAATTTGAATTTGTTCCAAGCGGTGGAGTGTATGCTGGGAAAGTAGATGAAATTGAAATCATCGTGCAGCCGAGCGGCTTACATGACTACGATTTATTTATAGAAGTAGATCGACGTGCCAGAGGGTTTGGCGGCTTTCTATCTGAAATGCTGGATGCAGATGAGTCGCTCGTTCATGTTCATGTTTCTGAAAAAGAAATTCCTCAGTTAAAAAATATATTAACCAGTATTATTTCACGCTATAGCTAACGTGCATAGCTCTCCTTTATTTTTCGTATATTAAAGACAGTAAAAAGAAAGGAGAGAGGTATATGCCGCAATCAAAGCAAACGAAAAAAATAAATGCAAAAGAGGAATTTTCGGCTGAATTTGTCGTTCATCAAGCTCCTAGGCCAGAAGACTATATTCAGCCAAAACGTGTGAATAAGTAAAGCATGTAGAACGCTACATGCTTTTTCTTTTAATAGGTTGGAGGAAATAAAAAATGGTAAATCGCACTACAAAATATTCTCTATTTATTGTATCGCTTTTAGCTTTCTTTTTACTCATTTTATTTACGTTTAATACACCTTGGGTGAAACAGCTTGACTTTAATGTACTTCATACTATTGAAGGATGGAGGACGGACACGTTAACACCCATCATCATATTTATAACAACCGTAGGATCTTGGTATGTCACTGCGCCAATATGGTTTGCGATTATAGTATTTCTTCTTTATAAACGAAAAGGATTGCTCGCTATATATATCACGCTCGTTTTTTGGGGAGTTCGCGCTTTAAATTGGGGATTGAAGGAGATTTTTGCAAGACCAAGACCTGATTGGAGTCAAGTCGTTCCCGCCTCTCACTATAGTTTTCCGAGCGGACATGCCATGAACTCAATGGCGTTTTACAGCGGAGTACTTTTGTTAATATGGATGTATACAAGAAGCAGGGCTATTAAAACGGCAGCTGCATGCGTAATTGCTATTGTTATTTTATTAATTGGATTTAGCCGTTTGTATTTAGGCGTACACTTTTTAACGGATATACTAGCAGGATATTGTTTAGGACTTGCTTGGTCTTTAGTGGTCTACCTCCTTTCTAAGCGCCTATATAACCAAAAATAGGAGCAATGGTTACATTTTTTTCGTTAATATTTCATTTTGTTTAAGTAGGCCTATTGATTCATCCATTCAAAAACAACTAATGATAAAATGGGAAACAAATATTTTATGTACATGTTTAATAAGAAAAAACTAGTAATTTCGACAAAAAACGTTTTGATTCGATAAAGGATTTTCGGATTTTATCACTAATTATATAAGAATACATGACGTAAAAGAGTAAATACTTGCTTTTGGGTGGAGGGAAGAATGTTGAGTGTGTGGACCACAATAAAAAAACAATTTAATATTAGCACAGAATATGATGTAACCATTATGCAAACAGAAGAAAAAGGCGAAAAGCGCGGATATAAGCCTGTCCATCGTCTAACGATTACAGCATTCGATCATCAAGACGCAGCAACACAAGTATTTCAGATGTTTAATATTGCTGATAATTTGCCAAAAGATTGTGATGCGAGGTTTATTAGCACAGGCGATATTTTGTTAATTGATGAAGGTACTCGAGGAAAGTATTACTACAAGCTATGGACAGACGGCTGGCAAAAAGTGAACCGCCTGCACGTACGTTAAACATAAGGTAAAAGCGACCTATCTGGCCGCTTTTTATTTATATGTTAACCCTTAGTAATCACGAGTATGATGGCCAGGGCCATTTTTTCGGTTTGTTGCTGAATATTCATCTCCATGGGCTTCATGTTCTGCTATAATTGCTTCTTTTGGAATATGATTATTCTTTTTAGGCGAATTAATTCGGTTGCGATGTTTTTTTCCCATACATATCACCTCAGCTAACGTTAGTAAATCCCTTGCGCTATTAGCGTACCCTTATATAAAAAGACATACTACGCCATTTTTTGGGCAGTATGTCTTTTTATTTTTGACGCATAATGTTAGAAGTAAATAGACATGCAAGGGATACAATATGGTATAGTGAAAGCGTAAGATTTTTTACATATAGGAGGTACGAAATGAGCGTACATATTGGGGCAAAACAAGGTGATATTGCAGAAACGATTTTACTTCCAGGTGATCCACTTCGTGCAAAATACATTGCAGAAACATTTTTAGAAGATGTAACTTGCTATAACGAAGTGCGCGGTATGCTTGGATTTACAGGAACATATAAAGGAAAGCGCGTTTCTGTTCAAGGAACAGGAATGGGTGTACCATCAATTGCTATTTATGTAAATGAACTAATGAATGAATATGGTGTTCAAAACCTAATTCGCGTTGGTACATGCGGAGCAATTCAAAAAGATGTAAAAGTACGTGACGTTATTTTAGCCATGTCTTCGTCAAGTGATTCACAAATGAACCGCGTTAAATTTGGTCCTATTGACTATGCACCGACAGCTAACTTTGATTTATTAAAGCGCGCTTACGATGCAGGTGTTGAAAAAGGCCTTCAGTTAAAAGTAGGAAGTGTATTTACATCTGATCAATTTTACAATGAAGACGGCCAGCTAGAAAAATTGGCAGCTCACGGCGTATTGGCAGTTGAAATGGAAACAACGGCTTTGTATACGCTAGCTGCTAAATACGGTCGTAATGCTTTATCGGTTTTAACAGTAAGTGATCACATTTTCACTGGTGAAGAAACAACGTCAGAAGAGCGTCAAACGACGTTTAACGATATGATTGTTGTTGCGCTTGAAGCAGCAATTAATGAATGAACATAATTTCGTTTCGTTTATTTGCTGAATAGCAGCGAAATACTGCGGCGTAACAAATAAAAAGACGAGAAGCAATCAAGCTTCTCGTCTTTTTATTTGTGAAAATTAATTGTTTCCAAACGGGAAATTGTATGGTACGATTTGATACGTTAAAAACGGCTTTGATTTTCGTGAAAGTCGAAAATCGTATAAAAAATTCATAAGAGGTGATAAACCATCATGATGGCAAGTATTAAACAGCAGTGGTTTTCAAACGTTCGAGCAGATATTTTGTCTGGGATGACAGTTGCTCTTGCGCTTATTCCAGAAGCCCTTGCTTTTTCCATTATCGCCGGTGTCGATCCCATGGTTGGTCTGTATGCATCTTTTTGTATGGCAATTGTGATTGCTTTTACAGGCGGAAGACCAGCTATGATTTCAGCTGCAACAGGAGCAATGTCTTTATTGATGATTAACTTAGTCAAAGATCACGGCATTGAGTATTTATTTGCAGCTACTGTTTTAACTGGAATCATTCAAATTTTACTTGGTGTTTTGAAAGTAGGAAGGTTTTTATCGTTTCTTCCTCAAACAGTTATGATTGGATTTGTAAATGCGCTGGGTATTTTAATTTTTACAGCACAGCTTCCGCATTTTGAAGGAGCAAATTGGATGATGTACGCAATGGTAGCCGGAACGCTGCTCATCGTCTATTTATTTCCGTTCATGACCAAAGCAATACCATCTCCGCTTGTTGCTATTGTCTTGATGACGATTGTAGCGATTGTCTTTCATTTAGATTTAAAAACGGTAGGAGATATGGGGAATATTACGCGTTCACTGCCGGTTCTTCATTTTCCGAAGGTTGATTTATCAGTGGAGACACTGCTTATCATTTTACCTTATTCGCTTCCTTTGGCGATTGTAGGCCTACTTGAATCTATGCTAACGGCAACGGTACTGGACGAAATTACAGATACGCCTTCGAATAAAAATAAAGAAGCGCGCGGTCAAGGCATCGCTAATATTGTAACAGGCTTCTTTGGAGGAATGGCTGGCTGTGCCATGATTGGACAATCTATGATTAATGTAAAATCAGGGGGACGAGGAAGGTTATCTACCTTAGTCGCCGGAGTCTTTTTATTGTTCTTAATTATGGTGCTTGGCGATGTTGTTAAACAAATTCCAATGGCTGCTCTTGTAGGCGTTATGTTTATGGTAGCTGCCGGTACATTTGATTGGCAGTCCCTTAAAGACTTAACGAAATATCCTCTATCGGATGCCATTGTAATGGTTGTTACGGTGGTTATCGTATTGTTTACACATAACTTAGCATTAGGAGTAATGGTAGGTATTGTTTTAAGTACCATTGTATTTGGCTGGAAGATGGCTAAAATCAAAACAACTTCACAAACAGAAGGCAATATGAAACAATACAGGGTTTCAGGGCAATTATTTTTTGCCACCATCAGTTTCTTCATGGATGAATTTCAGTATGAAACAGACCCAGATACCATCATTATTGATTTTAGTTCTTCTCATATATGGGATCAATCGGCCGTGATTGGCATCTCAAAAATTATCGATAAGTACGAGCAATTGAATAAAAAGGTTATTGTAAAAGGACTAAATGAAGAGAGTAAAAAAATCGTAAGGCAAATTGGCTTAACGTCGCTGACGCATAAATAAAAGGTGTGCAATTGCACACCTTTTTTTATGCGTTTCGTTTTAGTAGCTGTATGAGCCAGGTGAAAAAAGAAGTTGTAGATGAAGGTACGGATGTCTGTTTTAACAAAATAGCATAGGCTTTGCGCCGATATTGGTAATCAAGCATGCATATCTACTCCTTTTAAAACAGAATTCGGAAGCGTTTTCTTTATTGTAGCATGCTTAATAGGGAGATAAAAGAAAAAAGAGAGACCATCGTCTCTCTTTAATCATTTCCAAACATATAGCGTTTGTGATGCCATGAGATTCCAAACATCAGACCCATTGCAAACATGTTCCCCATCAGTGAACTACCTCCATACGAAATAAAAGGAAGTGGAATTCCGGTAATAGGCAAGACTTGAATGGTCATACCGATATTTTGAAATACGTGGAACGTAAGCATTGAAATAACGCCTACACATAAGTAAGAATTGAATTCATTTTTTGTTTCAAGGCCTAGCTTGATCAAGTAATAAACGAGTACGAAGAAAAGACTAATAACAATGCTGGCGCCGATAAAGCCAAACTCTTCTCCAATAACCGCAAAAATAAAGTCGGTCTGTCCCTCTGGCAAATAGACAACTCCATTTCCAATTCCTTTACCGTTTACCATTCCTGATCCAATCGCATCTAACGATTTCTTTAAATGATAACCCTCTCCCGAACTATATGACTCAGGATCAAGCCAAGAATAAATACGTCCAAATTGGTATTGCTTAACCCCTAGATACTTTTCTAATAGGCTAGGTGCATAAACAACAAGTCCCAAAATGACAGAACCAACCGCCGTAATACCTAAAAATGCAGGCGCGATGATTTTCCAGCTTACGCCTGAAACAAATACAAGTCCAACCGTGATTGCTAAGAACACAAGAGCGGTACCTAAGTCAGGCTGCTGCATGATTAATAATAAAGGTAAAGCAAGTACAGCACCCAGTTTACCAAGCAGTAAAAAGTCTTCTCTTACTGTCCGGATACGATATTTTTCATTGTGTTTCACAATGACCGTGCTCAGTGTGATAATCAAAAACACTTTCATAAACTCTGATGGCTGTAACGAAAAGCCTGGAAGTGTGAACCAACTTTTTGCCCCGTTAATTTCTCTGGCAATGCTTGACGGAGCCACTAGTAAAAGAAGCAATAAAAAGTTCCCAAATCCATAAAAAACCCACGTTAGCTTTTGAAGCTGATCGGAGTCAAAACGCATGACAAACCCTATAATCACCATTCCGATTATATAAAAAACAACTTGTTGCGCTACGAAGTTCTTATCATACTGCCCAATTTTTTCAGCACTATGGATTGCCACAACGCTTACGCAAAACAATAGGAAGATTAGGAAAGCCAAGTTCCAGTCAAATCTACTAACATTTCTTTGATTTTCACCCATATTATTCACCTGTCACTATTAAATCTCATTCTTTCTTTATGATAAAAGAAAAATGCTGGTTTTTAATGCAAAGTCGATTAATGAAGAGTCGCACTAACCCCACTTTGCAGTTTTTGCTTTGAATATAGACTTGCTAAAAGTAAGAAAAGATATGTCGCAAGCTGCGTTACCATACAGCCTCTTATTATACATGAATTATTCTATAACATAAATAGGAGAAATGATAACAATTTCTTTTTTCTAAAAACTCTATTTGCAGGGATTTATTCAATTCATCTTCTTTATCTCCTTAAAGGTTAATATGAAAACATATTATAGGAATTTATCTTTTTTTGCACGTGAAAAGATAAAGGAACGTGTATATATAACGAAAGAAAGGGCAAATAGTTTCATACGAACGACTGAAAAATTCTAAACTGCGAGGACTAAATCTAGCAAGCTATACATATGAATAATAGTAAAGATAAGAGAAAGTGTTCTACACTATCTTTTTCTAAATGCAGACATTCAACTTCTTAGCACTCCCACAAGTAAACAGTTGAGACAAGAATACAGTTATATTCTACTTTCTTGCTGATGAACGAACGTATGGAAGGTATACGGATAGATTACTGAATAAGAGACACAGGATATTAGGAAAATAATAGATAGAGATTAATAGAATCATAACGTAGAGAGGTGTGTTTATGATTATAGGGGCAAGCGTGACAGCATTTTTATTATTATGGTGGACAATTTTTTATAGCGGGCGCTACTATCATTATGTTTCAGAGCCTGTGGGCAAAAGAATTTCCCTTCACGTAGGAATACATGTCACCTTAGTGGTTGGAGTGAATGCATGTCTCTGGCTTGAGCAGCCGCTGCTTTTTTCTAGCATTTTAGCAGGGTGTGCAGGACTAGGAGCCGGATGGTTTGTAGGGATTCCTTTTTCGGTAAAAAGTATTTTAAGCGGAATAATGGGGGGCATAGGAACGGGTGTTAGTTTTTATATCTCTATGAGCATGTGGATGGATCAATTTAACTGGCTATCGTTTTTATTGATAGGAACGAGCGTTATTTTTAGCGGAAGCTCGTTATTTCAAGTGTTAAAATCGATTCCGTCATTTGAAAAGGTACTGGTGAAAATGTGGATTCAACATCCTTTTCTGATAGCTCCTATTTTGATTACCGTATTTTGGCTGTATAATTTTATTGAAAAATATTTTCCGCAAGCAGATCCAACACGCAAGTAGTTTCCGTGTTGGATTTATTATTTCCTCCGATAAGGTTCCCCTTTAAGCTCACCAAGTTTGACATAGTTCAATTAGTCTATAGAAGGTAAAAGTAGACATTCACCTATCTTCATTATGATGCATACTGTAACGTAGCAAGCATTATAAAGGGGGAGTGCGTATGTATCCATATCAATACGATCCACGTTTTCAAAATTTGTTTCCACCTGGAGGAGGCCAAGGGTTTCCATCGTTTCCACCTGGAGGGGGAGGTCAAGGATTTCCGCCGCCGCCACCTGGAGGAGGTCAAGGATTTCCACCGCCACCACCTGGAGGAGGGGGCCAAGGGTTTCCGCCGCAGGGAGGAGCGCAGCCGCCTTCAAGTCCACCGCCAGCTTTTACACCTACACCAAAGCTAGGTTCAGGAGGTCCATCACTTTATGCTGTTGATCCAGGTGCTATTTCAGGGTGCTTATACCGATACACCTATATATGGCCGAGAAATGGTCGACCTTACTGGTTTTACCCAACCTTTGTAGGCAGACGCTCAGTTGCAGGATATCGCTGGACAGGATCTTTCTGGGTGTATGCTGGGGTAGATGTAAATCAAATTCGAGAATTTCAATGTGTATAAAACTCCGCTTGCGGAGTTTTTTTGTGCGAAAAGGTTGACGCATAAAAAATGACGTTATATAATAAATCTCGAATTAAAGATAATTCGTTTAGTAATATCTCGAATTAATGATAAAATACACTTTTTAGGAGATGACATTTATGGCAAATGTATTATATGTAAAAGTAAATCCGCAGGTTGATGAAGCATCATTTTCAACTCGTTTAGCACAGGTTTTCTTAGATGAGTATAAAACAGCAAACCCGACTGATACAGTGACAACGCTTGATCTGTATAAAGAAACAGTTCCATTCATTGATGGAGATGTTTTAGCGGCATGGGGAAAAGCTGGAGCTGGTGAAGAATTATCAGCTGTTGAATTAGAAAAAGTAACGCGTATGGGTGAATTAGTAGAGCAGTTTTTACAAGCTGACAAAGTTATTTTCTCAGCTCCAATGTGGAACTTAAGCTTCCCTCCACTAATGAAAGCATATATTGATAACATTTTAATTGCAGGAAAAACGTTTAAATATACTGAAAATGGTCCAGTAGGATTAGCTTCAGATAAAAAAGTAGTATTACTAGAAGCTCGTGGAGGCGTGTATTCAGAAGGCCCTGCGGCAGAGCTAGAATTTACTCAAAGCTATTTACGTACAGTGATGAGCTTCATTGGTGTTCAAGATTTCCAACTGGTTGTTGCAGAAGGCATGGCTTACACACCAGCAGAAGCAGACAATATTCTAGCAAAAGCATCTGAAAAAGCAAAAGAAGTTGCGTCAACGTTCTAATGTCAAAAGCCCTTTAAAAGGGCTTTTTTTTAGGTTTAAAATTCAATATCCCTCCTTCGGAAAATATGTAAAGGGTTACATAAAGTGCAGCATAGAGAACGTACTTCTTATAAAAGCGCTTATACATTTTTATTTACAAGACAAAAAAAGCATGGTTAAATAATGACCATGTTAACGTAACATCGGGATAGGGGAAGTTTTTCTGCAGAATCATTGGGGTATGCTACAAGTACAATCTAAAAAAGGGTGATTGAGATGTTTAAAAAATTATTTGGTAATAAGACAAAATCAAAAGAAACAACCGTTCTAGCTCCGCTTTCAGGTAATATCCTGCCAATCAGCGAAGTGCCAGATCCAGTGTTCGCACAGAAGATGATGGGAGACGGTTTTGCAATCGAGCCTTCAGAGGGACAAGTTGTTTCACCCGTTGCTGGGGAAGTAGTTCAGCTTTTCCATACAAAACATGCGGTAGGCTTAAAAACAGAAGCCGGTACGGAAGTATTAATACATATCGGCCTTGAAACAGTGGCAATGGAAGGCGAAGGATTCGAAGCTCACGTGGCACAAGGTGACAAAGTAAGTGTAGGAACACCTCTTATTACATTTGATTTAGCACTTATTCAAGAAAAAGCGAAAAGCATTATCACACCAATTGTTATTACAAATAGTGATGCAAGTGAAAGTTTCGAAATTTTGGCTCAAGGGACGGTTCAAAAAGGCGAAACGGCTTGTGCAAAAGTAACGATGAAGTAATAAGCAAAGCCTTTTCCTTTAAGAAAGGAGAGCGCATTTGAAGATTTTAAAAGTGTTAAATAACAACGCTGTTGTCTTTAAGGAAGGCGGAGTTGAAAAGATTGCGATGGGTCCCGGTATCGCTTTTCAAAAAGGTAAAAATGACCTTATTAATGCTGCGAAAGTGGAGAAAGTCTTTGTCATGAAAGAAGAACAGGAAAAGTTTCAAGAACTATTAAAAAACCTTCCTGAAGAGCATATTCAAGTGGCGGAAGAAATCATTTCGTATGCTGAGCAGCAGCTTTCTGCTACGCTAAGTCATCATGTGCATATTGCTTTGAGCGATCATTTATCCTTTGCTGTCGAAAGGATAGCCCGCGGAATTTCCATACAAAATAAATTGCTTAATGAAATTAAATCTCTCTATCAGCCTGAGTATGCAATAGGAGTGTGGGCTCTTCAGCATATCAAAAAGAGACTAGATATCACGATGCCGATTGACGAAGCGGGATATATTGCGCTTCATATTCATACGGCGAAACTGAATTCACCGGGAATGCAGCAGCTAATGATGAATACAACGATTATTAATGAAATGGTTACGATTATAAAAAAAGAGCTGAATACGGAGATTGATGAAAATAGCATGTCCTATCAGCGTCTGCTGACTCACTTGCGCTTTGCGTTAAATCGTTTAGCGCAAAATGAACCTTTTCATGAGATGGATGAAGAGATGCTCGACGTATTAAAAGTCAAATATAAAAAATCGTATCAGTGTGCCGAAACGATAAAGCAATTTGTCAAAGATGAGTACGAAATTAATTTTCCAGAAGCGGAGTTAGGATACATCACGCTTCACATTTGCCGAATAGAGCAAAGAATATAGAAAAAAACATTGACGAATATTGTTGCTTTGAGTACAATGAAAGCGTATTAATTGAATAATCGGGATTGTGACTGGTAAAGCAGGCAAGACCTAGAATGCGCATGAAGGACAACTATGTCTTTTATAAGCGTATTTTAGGTCTTGCTTTTTTTATGACATACAAAAAGGAGGAAGTAAGATGGACGTAAAAGAAATTGCTAAAAAGCTTGTTCCGCTTTTAGGAGGAAAAGAAAATATTGCTAGTGCTCAGCACTGTGCTACGCGTTTGCGCCTCGTTATTCGAGATGAAAGCAAAATAGATCAAAAAGGTTTGGATGAAATAGAAGATGTAAAAGGGGCTTTTTCAAATTCAGGACAGTTTCAAATCATTTTTGGAACCGGTCTCGTTAATAAAATTCACGCTGCTTTTGTTAAAGAATTAGGTGCTGAAGAGGCTGCTGCCCCAGTGGATCACCAAGAAGAAATGAAAAAGAAAATGAACCCATTTGCTCGTTTTGCCCGCATGCTTTCCAATATTTTTGTTCCCATTATTCCAGCCATTGTAGCCAGTGGTTTATTAATGGGATTGCTCGGGATGATGAAAGCGTTCCACTGGGTCTCAGAAGATAGCGCGTTGTTTGTGTTGTTAGATATGTTCTCAGGCGCAGCATTTATCATTTTACCGATTTTAATTGGATTTTCAGCTGCAAAAGAATTTGGTTCAAATCCTTATCTGGGAGCGGTTATCGGAGGGATCTTGACGCATCCGATGTTATTAAATCCGTGGACATTAGCAGATGCTAAGCCAGAATATATGGATTTGTTTGGCTTAAGTATTCCGCTGATTGGCTATCAAGGTACTGTCGTTCCAATTTTATTGGCTATCTACGTCATGAGCAAAATTGAAAAGGGACTCCGGAAAATTGTGCCGAATTCGGTTGATTTACTTGTTACGCCTTTTTTAACTGTTATTATCACAGGCTTTGTGTCACTTGTGTTTATTGGTCCTTTCGGCCGCTATATTGGAGATTTAATTTCGATCAGCCTTCAGTCTCTATACGATGTAGCCGGAGTGTTTGCAGGAATTTTGTTTGGTGGCTTATATTCAACCATTGTATTAACAGGCTTGCAGCATAGTTTTCATGCTATTGAAGCAGGACTGCTTGCTAATCCGAAGATTGGCGTTAACTTCTTACTTCCTATTTGGGCCTGCGCGAATGTGGCGCAGGGAGGAGCAGGATTAGCTGTTTACTTTAAAACGAAAAATGCCAAAACGAAAAAAATTGCGATTCCAGCGGCTATTTCTTCCTTCTTAGGAATTACAGAACCGATTATTTTCGGCGTTAACTTAAGGCTTCGAAAGCCATTTATTGCTGCGGCTATAGGCGGAGCAGCCGGGGGAGGCTACGTTGTACTTATGCACGTAGTAGCCAATGCATACGGACTCACAGGTATTCCAATGATGGCAATCGCTGCACCGCTTGGTATGAGCAATTTAATTCACTATATAATCGGTATGGTTATCTCTGTGGGTGTAGCATTCGGCGTTACGTGGTTAATGAAACTAAAAGAAGACTGAGAACCAGCGGTAAGCATACGAGAATAGAGAATGGTATTAGATTTGCTCATCATATTTTATGGTGAGCAAATTTTGTGTCGTAAATATGAAACTTTTTAAAAAGTAATACGTAGAACAGTCAAAGAGATAAGTTGATGTTGTGTAACAGGAATGTAAATGCTACACTACATATATTGGATTGTACTATTATAGTCAGAAAGAGAGCTGGCACATGGAATTTTATCACGATCTTTTTCTATATGCGCCGTATTTATCTGCTTTCGTTTTATACATCCTTTGTTATTATATGCTTCGTGAAGCTAGGTTTACGGCTTTTCATGCGGAACCTGTCACCGACCATGTGAATGCAGGGATTGATCCTTCAGTATTAACAATATGGAAAAGACGAAATGTATTTATACATGTGTATAGAAAAACACCAGTTAAAGAGAAGAATAATGATGAAGAAGATCCTTTCCTTCTGAAAAACACTTCATACATTTAGTCATTATTAGGAGGAAAGAATATGAAAAGAAATAAAAAATTATTATTGCTTGGTTTAATGGGAGCGCTTCTTTTAGCTCTAGCCGGCTGTAGCAGTACAAAAACACCGGTCACGGCTACAAGCGGCGGATTCTGGGATCATTATTTTGTTTACCCTTTATCTATGGCATTAACGAAAATTGCTGAGTGGGCAGGCGGAAGCTATGGTCTGTCTATTATTATTGCGACGGTTATCATTCGTTTAGTTCTATTGCCGCTTATTTTAAAACAGCAAAAGAGCACGATGGCTATGCAAGCACTTCGTCCAGAGATGGAAAAGATTCAAAAGAAATATGCTGGTAAAAAAGATCCTGAAACACAGCAAAAGCAGCAAAAAGAAATGATGCAGCTTTACCAAACGCATAAAATTAATCCGGTTGGCGGATGTTTGCCAATCTTTATTCAAATGCCTATTATTATCGCATTTTATAATGCCATTGCACGAACGCATGAAATTGCACAGCATTCATTCTTATGGGTAAGTTTAGGAAAGCCAGATCCTTACTTCATTTTACCGGTAGTTGCAGCGATTACGACATTCTTACAAATTCGTGTAAGTATGACGGATGAAATTCAACCTCCAATGAAAATGATGATGAACATTATGCCAATCTTCATCTTAGTAGCGGGAATTTCACTTCCATCTGCTCTTGCATTATATTGGGTAATTGGTAACTTATTTGGAATTGGACAAGGTTACTACTTGAAAAAACGTATGAGTTTATTAAAAGAAAAAGATGCGGCTAATAATACAGCACAAGCTAAAACAAAGCCATCACCAAAATCTAAGTCAAAATCATAATATACAAAAAGCGCAGCGAATAGCTGCGCTTTTTTATTTTTTCAAAAATGTGATGAGATAAGGAGATTTGTGTAACGCTATAAAAAAAGACAGGAGTGAACATGGTGAAAAAAATAGCGTTATGTCTGCTTTTTCTTATGTTGTTCCCTATGCAAATAAATGCTGCCAATACAGTGAAAGTCAGTTTTATACGGCAAGGAAACCTATGGGTATATGATAACGGTACCGAAAGGCAGTTATCCAATGGTCGTCATGCCTCTATGCCTCAATGGTCATCTCATGGAGATATGGTTGCTTATGCAGAAAATGATTCTTTAATGATTGCACCGTTAAAAGGAAAACCGCTACTTGTTGAACATGATGTGACTCATTATCAATGGTCACCGATTGCTGAGGAACTTGCGTATATTTCGAATGGAATCTTAGTATATTACAACGTTAAAACGCATGAAAAGAAGCGTGTAGCCGTAGGGGTTGATCAGTTTTCATGGTTTCCAGAAGGAGATCGATTTTTAATTACGTCAGCTGCTGCGCTGGCGCCCACGGGATGGGGACCGGTAAAGCTATATACAGTGAGCAAATATGCAGGGTTAGACGTAAAAAAAGTGGAGGCTTTTACGACGCTGCCAGCAGAAAATGATTCATTTTTTGCGTATACAACAAGCAGCTTCAAATGGTCTCCTAACGGTCAATGGATTAGTTTTATTGCTATTCCAACGGCTTCGATGTCTGCAGATGCAAATAAGCTGTGCATCATTACAAAAGAAGGGAAAGCTTTTCAAGTAGTGGGAGATATGCTTAACGTACCCAATTGGTTTAAGTGGAGCAATGAAGAGCAAGTACTGGCATTTATTAATGGGGAAGGAAGGTTTGCCACAGAAAATAAAAAGTTCACTTTAAAAGAGATGCCGGTTTTTAAAGAACATGTGTTTACTCCAAAAGGCTTCGCAGATTGGGATTTTACTTGGACAGGAAAAGATAACATCATCATTTCACGTGTGCCCGAAGCAGGGTGGTCGAATGATGAAAAAAAGAGGCCACTGCCCTTTTTGTATAGCATGAACGTAAAGACCAATAAGCAAAGTCAGTTCACATTTCCCCAAAAAGGATTAGGAGATTACGCGCCTGTTTATCATAAAGCAACGAATCAAACGATGTGGATTCGTACAAATCGAAAACAAGCAAATCTTTTAACACGCGTAAAAGATACGAAAAATGATAAGGTACTCATTTCAGACTTAGACCTGCCGGGAAATTATTATGAGCTGTATCGGTGGAATGAAGTATTTAGCGTGTACAGCCCTTAATAGCTAATTAAAACATAAGAAACTAAGGTGAAAAAATGAATATACGATTGTTGGTAAAAGAAGACGCTGACGTGTACTTTGAACTCCGTCTTCGTGCTTTAAAAGATCATCCCGAAAGTTTTATTTTAAGTTATGAAGAAGAATATGAAAAAGAAATTGCTGATATCCGAAATTATTTTCCAAGCAGCCAATCAGAATTTGTAGTAGGAGCTTTTATGGGAAAACAACTTGTGGGGATCGTAGGGTTTCAGCAGCAAAAGCCTTTAAAAGTTCAGCATAAAGGAGATATTTGGGGGATGTACGTAGTCCCTGAAGCAAGGGGGAAAGGTCTTGGAAAGAAGCTGTTAAAAACCGCTGTTGAACAAGCTTTTTCCAAAACGAATGTTTTGCAAATCTACCTGGCCGTCGCTGCTAAAAATGAAGGAGCAAAAGCCCTATACAAAAGCCTCGGTTTTACTTCTTATGCGTATGAAAAAAGAGCTCTTCAAGTAGATGGTGAATTTATCGATGAAGAGCATATGGTATTGTCTATGAAAAGCCTTTGATATGATCAAAGGCTTTTTTGTGCGGGAAAATTTAGCTGAAACGTATAGAGATGGAAGCACATTCCCCATAAATATGCTATGATTTAACATATAGGATTATGGAGAGGCGAGGCAGCAGATGGAAAAACTGATTGAATTAAAAAATGTTGCAAAAGTATACAAAAAACATACCGTATTAGAAAACGTTCATACGACCCTTTATAAAGGAGAGACTGTCGCGATTGTTGGAAAAAACGGTGCGGGAAAAAGTACGTTTTTAAAGCTAATTGGCGGATTATCTAAACCGACTAAAGGGACAGTTCACTTTCATAAAGAAACCGGTACGCCTGGATTTGTGGTGGAACAATTTCCTCAGGAGCTGCGTTTTACGCTAGCAGGTTATTTGCAGCACATGGGACGAATTCAAGGATTGTCTAAGAAAAAGCGCAGCTCTAGAATTGAAGAGCTGCTCGAAACTTTCGAAATGGTAGAGTTTAGACATGAAGAAATCATTTCTTTTTCAAAAGGAATGAAGCAAAAAGTCAACATGATGCAAGCACTGCTGAGTTCTTCTAAGCTGCTATTGCTTGATGAACCTCTATCAGGATTAGATGCTCGTGCTCAGCTAGAAGTAGAACGAATTTTTACAAAGCTCAAAGAACGAGGGATGACCATTGTATTTACGTGTCATGAAGAAAGGCTCATTCATGCTGTAGCGGATCGTGTTATCACCATTGGCTCACAGCGCATTTTAAAAAATGAGCGCGTTCAACTCATTGAGCATTTAACGGTTATTGAGGCAAATGTCATTCTGAATAAGCCGCTTCGTTTATTAAAAGAAAAGTGCACGAAAATTGAACAGCACGGAAACTACTGGATTTTTTATATAGATAAAAAATATGTAAATGAGTTTCTTGCAGAATTGCTTGCTGTTCAAGCTGAAGTTGTAAAGCTATATCATATGGAAAGGGAAGAAATTTAAGATGGGTGCATTGATTCGCTATCACTTTATTACATACATTAAATCGTATCGATATATTCCGCCGCTTGCACTTTATATTATTTCGCTGTTTATGAACTATACATATAGACCGAATCCAGTGCTTGATAGCTTTTTTAATACGGCACTTTTCCTCTTTTTTTTAACTACTTGGTTTACAATGTCACTGTTTCACGCGGAAGATTCCAGTCAAGAAGTTATTACAAAACTTCACGTAGGGAAAAAAAACAAGTACTTTACGAGCAAACTTATTAGCTGTGCTCTGCTGTTTACATTTTTATCAGCGGTTTCAATTGCTTATCCCGTGCTGCTTGATATGTTTGAAGTGGATATATCCACTAAGCAAATGGTGTTTGGGTTTATTATTCACTGGACGTTTAGTTTGCTTGGTATGAGCATAGGTCTTGTTTTTACAAGAGATGTTGTAAGAGAAGGCAGCTTATCGTGGTTCGGACCTCTATTTATTTTAATCGTTACGCTTGCAGCGGCAGGCGTCTCATTTCCGTATCAAGGAGGCGGACTGCTGCTGTATGTACTGCCACCTGTATCTGCAATCATTCAATTTATTAACGAAGGATTAAATAAATTTTTGGTGTTTGGCTGGGCTTTGCTTTATGCCATAGCATTAATTAGCCTGTACTTGTGGCGGGCGAATAGAAGAGATGTATAAAAAGAGATGTATAAAGAATAAACACTTGCCGCGGCAAGTGTTTATTTATTATGAAGCACGTTATAAAGACGATCCGGGTAATTAGTAAACATGCCGGTTACGCCCCACTCGATAAGTGTTCTCATTTGTTTTTCATCATTTACTGTATACGGATGGACGTCTAAATCATACGAGCGAGCTTTTTGTACATATGGTTTTGTCAACGTGTTTGCATTAGGACCGATGCCGTTCGCGTACGTTTTAATTTGTCTGAACTGCTGATCTGTTAACATATTGGTTTGCTTGGAACGAATCAGTTGAATTAGTTTCATAGTAGGTCGGTATCGATGGACGGTTTTTAAACTTTCAGGACTAAATGATTGTACAATAACATGATCAGTATGAATGTTGTACTTAGCCATCAGCGTTAACAATTCTTTTTCCATACCTGGATATTCATGAGGAGATTTTGTTTCAATATAATAGTTTGTTCGATTGCCAAACGTACGGAATATTTCTTCTAAAGTTGGAATGACGGCTTTTTTATTACCTTTTCCTGCGTTCAAACGCTGAAGCTGCTTCACTGTATACTGTTTTACATATCCTGTTCCATTTGTCGTTCGGTCAACTCTATAGTCATGAATTGCTACAAGCTGCTGATCTTTAGACATGTGAAGATCAAGTTCAAGGTAATCTGCTTTTTGCTGTACGGCGGCGAGATAAGATTGCATCGTATGCTCTGGCTCATATCCTGATGCGCCTCGATGAGCAATAATGGCTACTTTTTCTGCTTGAGTAGAAGCTGCCTGCGTATGTATAAACATAAAAATACCGCATAAACAAAGAGTGAGTGAGCTTACAAACCACCATTTTCGTCTCATATCAAAACTCCTTTTTATTGAGGGGTCGTGCATTAGTTTACTAGCGAGATGTTGTGTTCATATTAAGGCTGTGTAAATATTTAAATAAAACGAACCAGTATGTAATTAAAAGTAATAAAGACCGATGTTTAGTGAGAAACATCGGCTGTTTTTTCCGGACGGAGGCTTGTATAAATAACGAGTCTGCGCTCATGAGTTTTCTGTTTGTGATCAAATGTTCCCGTACAGGTGATTAAATTAAGCTGGTGTTGAAAAGTTGGACCGAAAATCTCTCTGATAGGAGCAGAATCTCGGGGGTAAGAAGCTTTATTAGTAACAACAAAGGTCAGCTGATCCCCTTGCTGATCGGTTACAAAAATTTCATCTCCTTTTGTAAGCTTGTCGAGATGATAGAAGATAGCGGGACCTTTTTGGTCATCAACGTGTCCTGCAATGACCGCATTTCCTTCCTCTCCGGGTCTTGCTCCAAGCTTAAACCAAGCTACATCATGACCATTATCAGGAACGCTCATTTCACCTTGATTAGTAAGGCCCATTCCTTTTATAAAAGCCTTGATATGAAGCTTCGGAATAATAAGCTGAGATGGAAGAGGCGTAGAAGCAGTCCCTGAAGATTTCAAGGATTGAGCCGATTTTGTTTCAGCCATCTTCACAACAAAATCTGTCGAGCTGTTTGCAATTGCTGATTGGGCAAACCAGCTGCTCATGAATAGTATAAAAGAAAAGGTGAAAACCCCTCCTATCCATTTCATTCGCTTTCGTATCCTCTGTGACGACGAACAACAAATATAGCGACCGCTCCAATTCCTAATAAAGTAAGAACCGGCACAATTGAATTATAATTATCCTGTGAAGCACCGCCCATACCTGTTTTTGGCATTTCGGAAGGCATAGCCGTATTATCTTTTAATAAAAGCGTTTCAAGACTGTCGGCTTTGTTAATAGCGAGCACTGTGTAGACCGTGTTGGCTTCTAAATTAAGGTTTGGAATGTCCAGTACTTTTTTATTGTCTTGACTAGTTGCGACGGTTAAATCATAGGTTCCGGCATCTACTTCAGAATAATTTGTCATTTGTTTAAAAGCAGTGTCTTTAAACAAGGTAGGGCCGTGATTAATACCTACATTAATAGCGGGAGCATCTGGAGAAAAGTGAGCAATTCGGATTTTACTCTTTCCTTTAGCTACGTTCATATCATCTTGAGCTACTTTTAATTCCAAGTGTGCAACTTGGTTAATGGCAGCAAGGGTATATGCTTTGTTTGCTTCGACGGTTACATTAGTGGAAATGACAGGTTTTTCTTTTCCTTTTGTACCTATGGCATATACCTCTACTTTATGAGACCCCGCAGGTACCTTAAGGTAATCTGTCACATCTTTAAACGATGCGCCGACTACGATGCTTTGATTGTCCACATATATATCTACTTCAGGTGCATCAGGTGACGCATGCACAACTCGTATCATCGCCTCCTGCACAGCTGCAGAAGTGAAATTATCTGAAAAAGCTAGCAATAAAACTGCGAGTAAAGAAGCAGCAATAATCTTTACACGGTTCATAACGTTTTACTCTCCTTTTAATCTAAGTTTGTCCTGTTAATCCCGTATGAAAAGTGGTCAGCATGCATTCACTTTTGAACGTACTCGGGCATTTATTCATTTGTTATCATCTACAATTTTATCCAATATATGCATAATTTATTTCATTAGATGAAATTTTTGTAAAGGAGCGGGTAAATAGTTTGAATTTTGTGATAATATTAAAATAGAGCGTTTGGTTAGTAGTTGATGTCTCTATTACAAAAGGAGGGGAAGTTATGTGCTGCAAACGAATCATGAAATAAAAAAGGTTGTTCATCGTTCGCTATCAGCTAAAATGATTGTAAAGCGCATGCTGTTTATTTTAGTGGGAGCCCTTTTAATGGCCGTCGGACTAGAATTTTTTCTTGTCCCTAATGAGGTTATTGACGGTGGAATTGTAGGTATATCTATTATTTTATCCCACTTAACGGATGTTCAAATCGGCTTTTATATCTTCGTATTAAATCTTCCATTCTTTTTTATCGGATACAAGCAAATTGGAAAAACATTTGCGCTATCTACGCTTTTAGGTGTTATCATTCTATCCATTGCTACCTCTATTTTTCACGACTTACCGGTCTTAACAGGTGACCCTCTTTTAGCAACTGTGTTTGGCGGAATTGTTCTTGGTGTGGGAGTAGGAATTGTTATTCGGTACGGAGGTTCGCTAGACGGCACCGAGATATTAGCTATTTTATTTAATAAGCGTACGCCTTTCTCCGTAGGTGAGACAATTATGTTTTTTAATTTATTTATTTTGGGAAGTGCCGGTTTTGTATTTGGCTGGGATCGCGCTATGTATTCTTTAATGGCTTACTTCATTGCTTTTAAAACGATTGATATTGTGATTCAAGGATTAGATGAGTCTAAGTCAGCTTGGATTATCAGCGAACAATATGAACAAATTGGCGAAGCAATTCTTGCTCGTTTAGGGAGAGGCGTCACGTATTTAAATGGGGAAGGGGCGTATACGGGAGATGATAAAAAAGTGATTTTTTGTGTTATTACCAGGCTTGAAGAAGCAAAGCTAAAAGCGATTATCGATGAGATAGATCCATCTGCTTTTTTTGCTGTAGCGGCTATTGCTGAAGTCAGGGGAGGAAGGTTTAAGAAACGAGATATTCATTAATGAAGGTTGTCTACTAATGAGACTGCTCCTTATATAGCTTACAGCAGAATTTTTAGCTTTCTATGCTTATTCGATTATTTGTAATGGTTTGCGTCACTTTTGCTGCTTCATGCATATTGAGCCCCTCTTTTTTCTTGTATGTCTTTGAAACAAACATGTAAAATGTCTAAAAGATATAGAAAGAGTACATAGTAAAAAAACAGAAAGAGGGAGTGACATGAAAAAAACGTTTAAAATATTAGGAGTCGGTCTTGCCGTTCTTATTGCAGTAACCGTAGCTTTTTTTGTCATATGGTCAGGTTTTGATTATGAACCTTCAAAGCAGCTTCACTCACTATTAGATGAGAAAAAAGTAGTGAAGAAAGACGATTATTACGTATTCAAGGCCCAAACGAACAAACAGATAAAAGCCGGCTATATTATTTATCAAGGTGCTAAAGTAGAGCCGTTAGCATATGGCTATTATGCTCAGCAAATTGCAAATGAAGGATATCTTGTTGCTGTTGTAGATTCTCCGTTTAATATGAGCTTCTTTAGTCAAAGCAAAGCGACGGATATTGTGAAGAGCTACCCGAAGATTTCCGCATGGTTTATCGGAGGGCATTCCCTTGGAGGAGTGAGTGCAGCCTCTTATGCGTATGATCATCAAACCTCAATAAAAGGCTTAGTTCTTTTAGCATCGTATCCCATGAATAAAAATGATTTTTCAACCTCGAATTACCCTATTTTGTCTTTAACCGGTGAGAAAGATGGTTTGTCGACGCCTAAAAAAATTAAAGAAACCAAGCATTTACTTTCAAAAAATACGGAGTTGGTCCAAGTAAAAGGAGCTAATCACGCACAGTTTGGAATGTACGGGAAACAAAAAGGAGACAACAAAGCCAGTATTTCTCCTAAAGAGCAGCAGGATGAGCTAGTAAAAAGAACGGTCAAGTGGTTAAACAGTCAAATGAAAAAGTCCGTCAGTAACTAACTGATGGACTTTTTTCTTTTTTTTGGAAATAAAACTTGAAAAAATAACCAACTAGTTATATAGTTAGTTACATGAGTAATGAACCACTTAAGTGAGGTAGTCAAAATGAAACAATCATTAGATCATCAGCGACCAATTTTTCAACAAATTAAAGAAACCATTGAAGAGAATATTTTGAATGATGCTTTTCCAGAAGAAGAAAGAGTACCGTCTACGAATGAATTTGCCAAAATGTATCGCATTAACCCTGCAACAGCAGCTAAAGGAATTAATCAGCTAGTTGACCACGGAATATTGTATAAAAAGAGAGGGATAGGGATGTTTGTATGTGCGGGCGCAAAAGAAGTATTGCTTACACAAAGAAAAGAAGAATTTTATAACCGTTTTATCGTTCCGCTGAAAAAAGAAGCACAGCATTTAGGAATTACGGTAACCGAGTTAAAAGAGCTGTTAGACAAGGGGGAAATAAAATGAATATAGAAGCGCAGCTGTTAAATAAATGCTATGGATCTAAACAAGTGTTAAAAGACATTTCACTTACGCTAGCACAAAATAAAATATACGGGTTGCTAGGTAGAAACGGAGCGGGCAAAACGACTCTTATGCAAATTGTAGCCGGACATATTCCAGTTACGACAGGAGAGGTAAAAGTGGGAAATCAATCTCCGTTTGAAAACCGCTCTGTTTTGCAAAACATCTGCTTAATTAACGAAAGCGGAAATTTCAAAAAAACATTAAAAGTCAAAGACGTGCTAAAAATTGCGTCACTTTTTTATCCTTATTGGAGCCAAGAAGCTGCTGAGAGGCTTATGGAAGAGTTCGATTTAGATTGTAATATGAAAGTGAAAGCATTATCTAAAGGTATGGAATCAGCATTAGGAATTATTGTTGGGCTATCCTCTCGAACGAGCATCACAATCTTTGATGAACCTTATATTGGACTTGATGCTGCGATGCGAGCGCGCTTTTATGAGCTTTTATTGGATGAATATGAAGAATATCCACGCACATTCATTATTTCAACGCACTTAATCGATGAAGTAAGTAATTTATTTGAAGAAGTACTCATTATGCAAAAAGGAAAGCTGATTCTTCAGGATACGGCAGAAAATTTGCAGCAGCGCTGTGTAAGTGTGAAAGGACCTAAAAGTCAAATTGAAGAATATGAAAAAGGAAAGCAAGTAATCCATGAACAAGTATTTGGAGGAGAGAAAAAAATAGTGCTCTTTAATGAAGATATTTATGCTGAAGAACTTGTCGACAGTTCATTTCATGTAGAAGCTGTTCACATACAGGATATTATGATTTATCTTACAGCCAATCGTGGAGGTGTAGCGTAATGAAAGGACAGTTTGCCGCCATTAGTTATTCGCTCTACGTTGAACTAAAGTATTTAATGATTCGCTTTTGGACGATTCTGTTAGCTTTTGTTGCGGTAGATATTTTAGTGTTCAGTCAGGTGAATGAGCATCTTCTATTAGTAACAAGTATGCCGCAGTACATCTTTTCAGGTATTGTCAGTTTTATTATCATTCGAAAAAGTTTCTCCTTTTGCTTAAAGTTAGGAGCTACTCGTAAAGCATATCTTTTAACGATGACCTGTGTTTTTGCTCTATTTGCAATTGTGATGTCACTTATCAATGTGGTGATCATGAGCGTTTCTACAAAGGTGATTAATAGTTTGAATTTAATGAATGTTCAGCTTTATTATGCGAGCGATTTTATCTTTCACGACCCTACTGTCGCTATGCACTTTTTAACAGACGCTGTATTTATCTTTTTTATTACAGCAGCAGCGTGTTTGCTCGGCAGCATCGTTTACAAATTCGGGCAAACAGGAGGGATGATCACCGGTGCTGTTTTAATTTTACTGTTTACCATTCCAGTGACAAAAGAACCGGTTATTCATTTTATAAAAAGCTTTTCGAACGGGTCGTTATTACTTGCATTTGGAACAATGGTTATCGTAAGCTTCCTACTCTTCCTTATCAACTGGCTATTTTTAAAAAAAGCGTCTCCTGTCCATCAAGCCTAATAAAAAAGCAATCATTCCTTTACTGAATGATTGCTTTTTTATTGTACTTTTTTAGAACAAGCTGCATCAATATCTAGAATCCAGTCGTGAAACTTTTGCTGAAGCAGTTGAAGAGAAGACTGATTGTTCGATACAATGTCCAGTCCGCGCTCGTCGTATAGGTGGAAGATGGTTTCTTTATTCAAATTCACAATGTAACACTCTTCTTCAATAGCCGGATGAATATGAAGATCGCGGTTAGCAATTGATTGCAAAAGAAGCTTTTCTTTCACATCATTTGTTTTACAGGCAATAATATACTCAGTGTTATTTAATAATGCTACGGATTGAACTTCTTGTTTCTTCAGGCGAGAGCGAATGAATTTTTTAATAGCTGTTTCTTTTTTCTTTTTTAAAAGTAAATCATCCTGTGCAGCATTCGCTTTGAAAACAAGTAACAGCTCATCATTTTTTTCATGGAGTGTCTCGAAAATTTCATAAGCGCGTGCGTACACATTTTTCATGTATTCTCGTTCCCATACGCCTTTTTGATTGGTAAGCGTAAAGCGGATACCTGCGGGCGCGTTGTAAAAAAGAGGTCTTTTCATTTGAACATTTGGAAACATTGTTGTTAAGTATGATTGAAGTCGCATTGTGGTCATACGCAACACCTCATTTAGTTTAGTCCTGACTTAATATGTTGAATTTAGTCTATCACGTGATTAGCTAAATTTGTAAAGAAGTAATGTTATTTAATCAAAAGGTAACCAAACTGTTATATTTTGTTGGTTTTGCATTATTTCTTTACACAACCTTTGCGTATGAACAGGTTTTTTCATACGCCTGTCGTATTACTTAACGTAGTAACGAGGTGAAGAAAGGATGATATACGGTGAAAAAACAGCTTGTTCTTATTTCAATTATTACAGCTGCTTTCTTTGTGCTTATTTTTCACAAAATGATCTTTCAAGAAGGTAACCCTCTTCCTATTGCATGGAGTATTGTAAAATTAAAGTCTTCGGGCGAAGACGTTGTGCAAATATCGGATAAGCCTAAAAGGTATCTCATTCATTCAGATGACTACTTAACGTTTATTAAACAAATGAAAAAGAAAAAAGTGAATTTTCAATATCAAGATGATAAAAAATTTTATTTTAATAACGACAATGAACGCCAGCTTTTCGTCAGCAAAAACTATACCGATAAGTTCACGATTATGGAACTAAAGAAAAAAGAGCTGACTGAAGCTGGCGTTGAGTAATAAGAGCTAATCTCTGCCCTGTGTCCCAAAATCTTTAATTTGAACATCAACATGATAGTCAATGGTCGACTGGCTAAATATTTCATCCCATTCATGCTGATGTTTTTTCCAGAAACGAGGATGATGAATTCGTACGTAATCATGCAGGTCAATTACATCAGCTTTATAGCTGTTTTGCAGCAAACGGAGTGTTTTTTTCGCGTCTTTACGAATAATTGATTCTATTTTTTTCTCGACTTTCTTGACATTAGAGGCGGACAGAGCCTGTTTTGAAGTCTCCCAATCTTCTGACAGCCTGCCGCTTGTTTGAACGTTGATATCAAAGTGAACGGAGTGATTTGAATCAATGCGGGCCTTCACATCTTGCTGAACATCTCCAATTTCATAGGAAAAGGGATATGGCCCGTGTTTGCCGTAAATAATTCCGCCTTTAATATTCCCCGTTAACCACGTTAAAGCCTCCACTTGGTGCTGAGTTAAGGTGAATTTTGCTTTCTTATCTTTTATGATTGCCGCACCGTCTATTTCAACACTATTTTTAATTTTAGAAAGCCGCTGTATCAGAAAGCTTTGATCTGTTTTTAACTTAGCTGATAGCTCGCCCATTGTTAGGGGATTTAGAATTTTATTCGTTTTGAATTTATTGTAAACAAGCTCGTAAATTAAGTTGACTGGCGGCACAGACATTCCTTGAATTGTTAAAACGTTTTTAGCATCGCCTTTTGTAACAAATGCAAGGCTGCTGCGCCGTATCTCATTATCACGAACAAACTGATTGATAAGCGCATCAAGAGGAATCGTTTTACTCGCTTTTTCCCCTATTAAAAGCGCTCGCTGATGCTGACTGTATATAGGGTCTGATTTCATCGAAATATTTCGCGTGATTTCATGAATTGTAGGGCCGGCAGTTGTAATGTTCTTATACGGAATAGAAGAAGACATATTTCCGGATTCCGTTTCGGTTAACGTTTGATGAGTCAGCACAAGCTGGTTTTTTCCTGTTTTTGGTTCTATTTTCGACGTAATATCCATTGCCACTCCTATAACAAGAGCAAGTTGTTCAATATTTCGATGGTTTGTACAGCCGCACAATAAAAAAATGGTCATTATGACAGGAAGACATTTTTTCGTCATTGGAACACAACCTTTTTTATTTTCATTAACAGGCTGAAAAAAAGAGGAATAACTAAAAATGTCACTAAAAATGCCCAGCCCAGTACCGTTGAAAAATTTGACACATCGCTTGCTGTTTTGGGTGCTAAAGCGCTCATAAATAAAACTGGTACAAGAAAGATAATATTCGTCGTTGATCGGTTTTTGAAGATCTTTTTAAAGCCTGAAACAGCTAAAAAGAAATACATCACAAAGGTTAAAAAAAACTGAAGAAGCCAGACAATAAGCAAAAATAATTCAAGTCTCTCAAAGAAAATTCCTTTTACTTCATGTGTTTGAACAAATTCAATTGTAGGCCAAACGGTTGTTTTTACTTCTGGAACGGATAAAGCGCCGACAACTAATACGTAAGTGATAATATATAAAAGTAAAGGAATAGAAAATCCGATGATGGAAACTTTTCGTAAATGCTTTTTGTTTTTCATATGTTTCGGTAGAAATACAATCGTTTCGATTCCTAAAAAGGAAACAGAGACGGTTGTAAAAGCAGAAAGAAGCGGGCTGAATCCATCAGCTAACACGGGCTGCAAGTTTTTTAAATCCACCATTCCGATGCTAAGAGCATATAAGGTAAGAAGGATAATGATGGTTATAGGTGTACATAGCGCCATTACTTTCCCAATAGAATCAATACCGCCAGTGATTAAATAGACGCCTGTTAAAATAAACGAAAGGATGATTAATTCAATAGGCATCGTTTCCAGTAAATAAAAATGAATCATTTCTGCCATAGCTCTTACTTCAAAACTTGCCACAGATGTGAAATAAACGACCATAGCAAAATTAAATATATTTCCAATCAGCTTGCCGGTTACTTCCTGTGTGAAATCAAACATACAGCTAATCGTAAAATACTTAACCATCCAGACTAAAAACAGAACAATTCCCATGAACAAAAGACCGTCCATAATCAGTACAATCCATCCATCTGCATTATTTGTCTGATTTGTAATGCTGCTTGGCAGCGTTAATAAACCGACGCCAAGCATAGTTGAAGAAATAATTGAAATGGCGTAAAAATCGGAAAGAAGCTTGCTTGATTGTGACTGTGATTGTTCCATATGGTCCTCCTTTTGTTAGTTTTGCTGAGATTTATTTTTAGACTGTTTTAGGCTTTTGTTTGGAAGACGAACATACGAGTCTTTCCATGCTTTTTTATTTAACGCAAAAAACGGTTTGAAGTAAGCCATACCAAAACTTTCGAGTTTGGTTAAATGGATGACGAGAACAAGAAAAAACATGGTAACGCCATATAACCCAAAGACTGCTGCAATCATCATAGATACGAAACGCAAAATTCGAAACGAAAGGCCAATTCCGTATTGAGGAACGGTAAAGGACGCAATTGCCGATACAGATACAACAATAATCATAACGGAGCTAACGATATGGGCTTCTACCGCTGCTTGACCAATAACAACCCCGCCTACAAGTCCAACTGTTTGTCCGACAGGAGTAGGGAGGCGCAGCCCGGCTTCGCGCAATAATTCAAGCGTCACTTCCATGACCACTGCTTCGATGAAAGGAGAAAAAGGAACGTTTTCTCGTGTGGCGGCAATAGTAATAGCTAGCTCCGTCGGAAGCAGACCTTGGTTAAACGAAACGAGTGAAATATAAATAGCTGAAAAGAATAGGGTAATAAAAATAGACAAGTACCTTAGTAATCTTAGCAATGAACCGGCTATCCATCTTTCGTAATAATCATCGGGTGATTTCATAATCATATCGAAAGTTGTAGGCACTAAAAGAGCAAAAGGGGAGCCATCTACTAAAATGGCTACTCGCCCTTCATTCACCGCAGCGAGAACACGATCCGGTCTTTCGGTATTTTGTACTTGAGGAAACGGTGAGTAAGGTGCTTCTTCTAAAAATTCTTCAATCATTCCTGAGTCTTGAATGTTATCTAAAGGAATATCTAATAATTTCTCTCGGACTTGATTCACAATGTGAGTTTGACAGTGTTTATTATGAAAAACGATACTTGTTCGATGTTCCTTTGTATTTCCAATATAAATGTCTTCAATAACCATTTCTTCTTCGGTAGAACGCTGCCTTAAAAGACCAAGGTTTTCATCTAAGTTTTCGATAAGAGCAATTTTAGGGCCGCGCACTACTTTTTCTGTTGTAGGTTCGCTTAAAGAGCGCTGTTTCGTCATGGACATATTCAACGAGTATGCCTTAGTGCTTTCGCTAATAAACAGCAGGGGCTGACCTTTAAAAAAACAGGAGATCGCTTGTTTGTATGTATAGACTTCTTTGTCTTTAATGACGGAAATAAACGAATCAATGTCATCGATTGTTTGCGTTTCGCTTTTTGCTTTTGTCTCAACTATATGCTGAGTAAGGTTATCAAGTTTTTCGCCGTCGACTAATCCTTGGAGATAAATAATGCATGTATATTTTGTGGGAGACAGCCATAATTTTTTGGAACCAACATCTGTATTTTGACCCACCAAATCTAGAAACGTTTGAACGGTGTAGTCTGCATTGGGCTGAAATTTTGAATCGAGCATAAATAACTCACCGCCTGTTGTGTTAATGAGCTTAGTGTTTACGATGTGAAAACGAGTTATGCGAAAAATGTGGAAGAATAGAAAAGATATGTTATGGTAAAGAAAAGAGGTGATGGTATGCTGCATTCATTTACGTTAAAAACGAATAAGCGTGACGAAATGATCGACGTCACGAGTCAAGTACAGGCAGTGATAAGAACAGAAGGATTAAAAGAAGGGGCTGTAATTGTTTACTGTCCTCATACAACCGCTGGTATAACAATTAATGAAAATGCGGATCCGGATGTAAAAACCGATATGATTCGGCGCTTTGATGAAGTATATCCTTGGGAACATAAGTTAGATCTTCATATGGAAGGAAATACGGCGGCGCATCTCAAAGCGAGCACGGTCGGCTCCTCTCAGCATATAATCGTTCACGATGGACAGCTGCTGCTGGGAACGTGGCAAGGAATTTATTTTTGTGAGTTTGATGGACCGAGGACTCGTACGTATTATGTGAAAATTTTATCCCCACAATAACTTTTTTTCATACGTCATTGTCCAACTTTTTTCTGAAAATTGTTATAAAACAAAGTTAATTTAATATAAATGTTATATAACAGTTAAAGGGAGAGATTGAACAATGGAAAAGATAGGTGCAGAACAAGAAACAGTAAAAAAAGAAAATGAAAAAACAAATTTTACATGGGTGGAAGAATACCCAACCATTTTAGACATTGTTAATGAGTATTACAGTACGTGTCGATAAAATGGGGAAGGCCGGAACAAAAGTATTTCAGTTGAAGGAGGATCCGAACGATGAATCGTTCGGATTTTTTCATTGTGATGATGAACGTAGGTTTACTGTATGTAGCTATGTCTCAATATCTTTTTTTATAAAAAAAGATATAATAGTAGCAATTTTCCTAAAAGGTTTAATATAATAAATATTAGGGTACTGAATTGTATGAAATAAAGATAAAACGCATCGTTTCATACTATTTCCTTTTTTACCGCTAGTATAGCCTTGAAGAAAAAGCTTCATTTGATATACTAACTATACGCTTAATCTTTTAAAACAAAGATGAAGATTCATTGTCATTGTTACACGCAGTGAATGAGCTGCCTTTGCTTGGCGAAAACGTCGTACAAACAAAGACAGATAGCGAATTGTTTTGGGTGCGTTCATTTAGTTCAAAACAGGGAGGCGATTAGTCTATGTTACTTGTACGTATGGCCATGATTGGTTTCTTTTCATTAACAGCCATATCATTGTTCTCTTTTCAGTCCGTTGAAATTATCCATGCCATTATGGACTTTTTCTCATCAGCTGATAAGTACTAACAAACTATATCTTTTTTAAATAAAAAGCGGATAACCCTTAGGGGGATATCCTCTAAAAACCGCCCAAAAGGCGGTTTTTTTTATGCTTATAGCTGTGCTAACAAACGCACTGCATTCATTCTCTGATGACAAAGTCCACGTGTTTTTTTAAGCTCAGCATTCGTTGAAATAAGTATTTACGTACTGTTCAAACTGAAGCCAATCGTCCACGCGAGGGACCTTTACTTCTTCGTTATACGGGTAGCTCATGGCAACAGCATGGCGACCTGTAGCTTGAAAAGCCTTCAAATTATGCGGTGCATCATCAAATAGCAAGTCTCCGTATATTTTATCTTTTTGGTGTGTAAACACGATATTGTACTTTCCGATAAACGGAAGGTGTTTTTCAACCCACTGCTCTTTTTCTGTATAAGCATAGGTACGGCTGCTTGTGACAATTAAAATGGCAAACCTTTCATAAAGTCGTTTAAGAACCTCAACAGCATGAGGCAGAGGTTTTAAATGTAAAAAAAGCCCCGGCTGATCGAGGTAGTCATAAATTTTTGTGCCGCATTCCGGCTTTACATACTTTTCTGATTCCCAGCATTTTAACTTTTCAACCGATAAGCTGTCGCAATAATCTTTGTTATATTGGTTATGCCAATCCGTCATAAGATCACAAATGACAGAATCCATGTCAATTAAAAGGGTGTGCATTTATTCAACTTCCTTTACAGTATTCATCTACACGCTTGGTTTTGCAATGTAATGTGCTGCTTCTACTATACCAAATCTTTTACATGCAGAAAAAGAGCAAGCCGCATCAAAATCGCACAGCTTGCCCTTTTTATAGAAACTACATTCTTTTAGCACCTAAATAGCGTTTGCTCCAATAGCTCTCTTTCAGAGAAGAGATGCTCACACCTTTAGATGAAGAGCAGTGAAGAAACTGGTTATTTCCTAAATAAATTCCTGCATGAGAAGGCCCTTTTGTATAGGTTTGAAAGAACACAATATCTCCAGCTTTTGGACTTGAGACGCGCGTTCCTTTTTGATAAATTTGAGCTACTGTTCGAGGAAGTTGAACCCCGCCGCCATGTTTGAACGCATAGCCAATAAAACCGCTGCAGTCAAAGCCGCTTGGCGTTGTTCCACCCCAGCGATATCGAACGCCCATATACTGTTTTCCTTTGTTAATCACTGCGTTAGGGTTATAGCGCGCTGAGCTAGAAGGCGATTTACCCTTTGCTGAAACGCCTAGTTTAGCATACGTTCCTTTTCCGACAATACCATCTGCTGCTAGTCCATTTTTGCGCTGAAATGATTTTACAGCAGAAGTTGTAACAGTCCCAAAGTATGTAGTCGTATTCCCTTTAAAATAACCTTTATTTTTCAACGTTTGTTGTAGTTGTTTAACATCTTGGTGATTCATGCCTTGGCGAAGCGTTTGGTCGCCTAGAGCCGCTTGGCTGAAAATCGGGCTAGTAGAAACAATAACGCCAGCAAGCGTAAGAGCTGCTATTACTTTTTTCATAAAACTAGTACCCCCTGAAAATTTTTCCTGATTTGAGTAAATTCATCATATCATCTTTCGACAGTGTTCTACGTTACAATTTCATTACATATATGAAAAAAATGAAATATAAAGGTGAATATAGTCTTATAAAAGCTGTAATTAAAAGGGTTCTTTAGATGTGCAATATTGCTAGAAAAACTTTGAATATTTGACGGTAAATAACTAAAAGATATGAAAAAGTATGTACATTTAAAATTTAACAAAGAAATATGTTGTGAATTACTACACAAAAAGTTCGAACTCGGGTAAAATGTAGAACTATAATATAGTAGTCATGTATGTGACTTTGATGAGGTGAAAGTAATGAAAAGAATAGGTGTATTAACAAGCGGCGGAGATTCTCCAGGTATGAATCCTGCGGTTCGTGCTGTTGTGCGTAAAGCAATTCATGAAGGTATGGAAGTTTACGGTATCTATCAAGGATATCAAGGGTTAATAGAAGGAAATATTAAAAAGCTAGAAGTTGGAGATGTTGGTGACATCATTCAACGCGGCGGAACTATGCTTTATTCTGCAAGATGTCCAGAATTCAAAACAGAAGAAGGGCGTTTAAAAGGTATTGAAAACCTTAAGAAGCACGGTATTGAAGGCTTAGTAGTTATTGGTGGAGACGGATCATATATGGGAGCTGTAAAATTAACAGAGCTTGGTTTCCCTTGTATCGGTATCCCAGGAACAATTGATAACGACATTCCAGGAACAGATTTTACATTAGGATTTGATACGGCTCTTCATACGGTTATCGATGCAATTGATAAAATCCGTGATACGGCGACTTCTCATGAACGTACGTTTATTATTGAAGTTATGGGTCGTAATGCAGGAGACATTGCTCTTTGGTCAGGTCTTGCTGGCGGAGCGGAAACAATCCTTATCCCAGAAGCAAAAGATGAGTTCCAAGAAATGGTTGATCGTTTGAGAAAAGGACAAGAGCGCGGTAAAAAGCACAGCATTATCGTAGTAGCTGAAGGCGTAGCCAATGGTAATGAAGTAGCGAAGCAGCTGCATGAAGCTGCAGGTATTGAAACGCGTGTAACAGTATTAGGACACATTCAGCGCGGCGGTTCTCCAACTGCTCAAGATCGTGTGCTAGGAAGCCGTTTCGGCGGTCGTGCAGTCGAGCTTCTGCTAGAAGGTAAAGGCGGCCGTGCAATCGGTATCCGTAAAAATGAAATTGTAGATTATGATATTATGGAAATTTTAGGTGAGCCTCACCATATCAATGCTGATATGTACCGTTTATCTAAAGAGCTTTCAATCTAATCACAGTATTGCTGAGGCGAAACTTCTTATATTGAAGGAGTTTCGTCTTTTTTTGATTGCATCCCTGTCCCTTCGCAGTGTTTGCATGTTTTCATGTAACCGATACCAGGAATAACGGCTAGCTTTCCGAGCCCTTTGCAAAAAGTGCAAATTAATTCAAAACCAAACATCGTTCCATCCCCTCTGTACACGTTTTCTTTCAGTTTATCATAAAAGTAGACAAATAATTTTAAAAATTATAGTAATAATCAAAAAAATGATTACATTTGAACAGCGAGTGATATAGTAAAGAGAGAAGATCATTTTACAAAAGAGGAGAGGAAGCGTGATGTTTAAACGAATTTTACTTGCCTCAGATGGCTCAGAGCATGCGGCTAAAGCAACAGAAAAAGCCGTTCAGCTGGCTCAGCTGACGGAAAACAGTTTTATTCAAGTTATTTATGCAGTAGAGGGTGATTCAAGGTTAAAATCACTTAGCCGCGACGAGGAACGGGAAAGTCGGATACATACAACAGATGAGATTTTAAAACAAGGAAATGTGGAGTATGAGATTACGTTTATGCATGGAGACGCGGCTAAAACAGTGATTCAATTTGCTAATCAAAATTCATTTGACCTTGTAGTAATAGGAAGCAGAGGGTTAAATCCTGTAAAAGGCATGCTGCTTGGAAGCGTGAGTTCTAAGATTGCACAGCAAGTAACGATTCCTGTGCTAATTGTTAAATAGGAGAGAAATGCAATGTCAAAACAGTACAAAGAATTAAAACAGCTCATTGATGATGCTAAACACATTTGTTTTTTTACGGGAGCAGGAATGAGCACAGAGTCGGGCATACCGGACTTTCGCTCTCAAAATGGCTTATATCGCCAAAACAAAAGCTTTGTGGACATAATAGCTGCTGACTTCTATGAACAGTATCCTCATGAATTTTGGCCGCTGTTTAAAGAAATTTTTCATATTAAAATGCTGCATCAGTATAAAGCAAATACGGGCCATCGCTTTATTGCTGAACTAGAAGAAGCCAAAACCGTGCATGTTATTACGCAAAATATTGATGGCTTGCACCAAGATGCAGGAAGCACGAACGTTTTTGAAATTCATGGATCCATTAAGAGAGCTCATTGTCCGAACTGTAAAGAAGAGTATGACTTAGCGTATTTAAATCAGTCAGCGCTCCCACAATGTACAGCGTGTGAGCGCCTTTTAAAGCCAAATGTTGTTCTCTTTGGAGATGCCATTCATCAGTTCGATGAAGCAGTTACAGCAGCGCTGTCATCTGATTTATTCATCGTGCTTGGTTCATCGCTTGAAGTAGCACCGATTAATCAGATTCCGCTGCTTGTGAGCCGGTACAATCGTACAAACATGGTGATGATTAATAAAGAACCTACGCATTACGATTATTTGTTTGATTTGGTTATCTATGATTCCATTGGACAAGTGGTCGCAAATTTATAAGCGTCTATGCATGGACATAGCGCTTTTTTAGCATTTAGTGATAAAGTGTAGGGATGTATCATATGGTGTAGTACATCATCCATTCGCTAATGGATAGAAGGGATGTTTTCGCATATGAGTGTAGGCTTGAGAGTTTGTCTCTTCATTGTTGGTATTGCACTCAAAGTGACAGCTGTTTTGACTTTGATTTTTGAAATGAATCTTGTCCCTATTCACGGAAGGAGTCTCACTTATTATGCTGAAGCGATAGGTATGAAACTCCCCATTATCTGTTTTGTTCTTGGTTTTTTTTGTGTAGCAGCAAGCTTTTATTTACCTGCTAAAAATCGCCGCACCAGTAAATAGCAAGGGCAGGAGACTAACTAAAACGTTTGACTGCAAAGTTTTTAACATTTAAAATAAAGTCAATAAGTTTAAAAAGAAATAGGATAATTATTCCTTATTCTTTTTAGATATACGGAAATAGAGGTGATTGGATGGGGCAGTGTACCACGTTGGCGAAGTAGCATTATATGCACCAGTGTCAAAGCGTACAATACAGTATTATACAAACCTACATTTGCTTCACGCATATCGCTCTTTATCACATAATCGCTCTTTTAAGACGTTAACAGACTTTAACTTTATAAAGATTGTAAACTACTAAATTTTTTATAAATGAATTGGAAGAGAGAATCAGCGCTGAAGCAACATCATGAAATGAAGCGATGTGAGCCATTGCTTCACATCTAGAACAGCTGAATAAAGAATGACCTGCTACATTAACGAGTGAAACGTGAGATAAGGAAGAAAGACTGGCAGTTTTGCTCCATATAAAAATGTTTATACATTTACCATGTGATTCCTCCTTATATGCACTTTTCCAAGTGATCAGTACAGGGATAGAGTTCTTTATCCAAATTTTTTATTTTTTAGGAGGTGAGTCCTTACTCGTTTTTAAACGAGCTAAGGAACTTGATTGGACATATTTAACTTGATTTTACTAGCGGTACTGATTGCATTAACTGCTTTTTTCGTTGCTACCGAGTTTGCGATTATTCGCGTGAGGAGTTCCAAAGTGGATCAGCTTATAGCAGAAGGGAGCAGCAATGCAAAAGCTGCGAAGCAAGTTATTTCAAATTTAGATGAATACTTATCTGCGTGTCAGCTTGGTATTACGATTACTGCGCTGGGAATTGGTTGGTTAGGAGAGCCTACACTTTCGCATCTCCTGTCACCATTACTTGATCAACTAGGGATAAGCGGAGCTTTAACAAAAGTACTATCTGTTGCGATTTCTTTTGCGGTTGTTACATTTATAAACGTTGTGGTCGGAGAGCTTGCTCCCAAAACATTTGCAATTCAAAAAGCAGAGAAAGTCACTTTATTATTTGTTCGTCCGCTTATACTCTTTTATAAAGTAACCTATCCTTTCATTTGGCTATTAAACAGTTCTTCTCGTTTAATAACAGGGTTATTTGGTCTAAAGCCTGCTTCAGAAAATGAGCTTGCACACAGTGAAGAAGAGCTTCGCATCTTGTTATCAGAAAGCTATAAAAGCGGTGAAATCAATCAATCGGAGTTTAAATATGTAAGTAAAATTTTTGACTTTGATGATCGCGTTGCCAAAGAGATTATGGTGCCGCGTACGGAAGTCGTTTCGATTGACCAGGAAGATACGGTCGAATACATCCTTGAGATGGTCCAAGAAGAGCGGTTTACCCGCTATCCGGTCATTGATGGAGATAAAGACCATATTATTGGAATGGTCAATATGAAAGAGATTTTAACCGAGATTGTCATGAACAACAGCAAGGAAAAAATAGATTTAAAACAGTATATCCGTCCTGTTATTGAAGTAATTGAATCGATTCCTATTCATGATTTATTGCTTAAGATGCAGCGTGAACGCATCCATATGGCTATTTTAATTGATGAATACGGAGGAACAGCAGGGATTGTAACAGTAGAGGATATTTTAGAGGAAATTGTCGGTGAAATTCGTGATGAATTTGATGCGGATGAACTTCCATTAATTCAGAAAGTCAAACCCGATCATTATATTGTAGATGGAAAATTATTAGTAAGTGAGCTTAACGAGCTGCTTGGCACAACAATTGATGATACGGATGTTGATACAATTGGAGGCTGGGTCTTGACGGAAAAATATGACGTCAAGCAAGGAGAAAGCCTTAGCTTTGATCAGTATGACTTTACCGTTACGAAAATGGAAGGACATCACATTCAATATATTGATGTGATCAAAAAACGTCAGGTGCATCAAAGCACGGATGAAGCGGTTAATGTGTCAGAGATGAACCAGTCACAGGCTTTATCTTCGTAACAAAAAGGCGCATTGCAAAAGAGCAATGCGCCTTTCTTATGAAAAAAGCGTGCTGGGAAGATGGCAAAGGCATATGATGGAACAAGGGGATAATATTACCGCTATGAATCTTGAAATCAATTTGCTTTAATAAAAGTATGAAAACTCTATCAAAACTTTTATTAGTAACATTGTTGTCTGTCACTCTAGCTTTTGGTCTTAATAACACTGCGCAAGCAGCAACCGTACATACCGTTCAATCGGGAGATACGATGTGGAAAATAGCAGTAAAATATCAGGTTGGTGTTTCCGAGCTGATTGAAGCGAATTCTGCTATTAAAAATCCTAATTCGATCTATCCGGGACAGAAAATTACTATTCCAACGGATAAAGCAGGAAGTTCATACGAAGAGCAAGTGGTTCAGCTAGTGAATCAAGAACGTGCTAAAGTAGGGCTTAAGCCTTTAAAGTCTAATTGGGAAGTAGCTCGCGTTGCTCGCTATAAATCGCAGGATATGATTGATAAAAATTATTTCAGTCATACATCGCCTACATATGGAAGTCCGTTCGACATGATGAAAAACTTTGGCATTACATACAGTACAGCAGGTGAAAATATCGCTGCTGGACAAGCAACTCCAAAAGAAGTGGTTAACGCATGGATGAATAGCGAAGGTCACCGTAAAAACATACTATCGAGTCAATTTACCGAAATCGGAGTAGGTTACGCTAAAGGCGGGAGCTACGGCCATTACTGGACTCAAATGTTCATTTCAAACTAAAAAAGAAAGGAAAAAAGCTGACTTAGTAGTCAGCTTTTTTTAGCTTCGAGCACTTTCTAGAAATTCTTTTGGATTGCCTGAAAGCTTTCCATCCTGCTCAACGATGAGTGTGCGCGTAGGGAAAGCAAATTCTACGCCTTCTTCTTCAAGAATGTCCATAATTTCGAAGTTTATATTTTCTTTTACATCTAAATAATCAGCAAAAACGGTTGTATTTGTAAAGAAATACAAATAAATATTTAGACTGGATTCATAGAAACCGTCAAAGTTAACAAGAATCGTTTCATTGTGAATTTCTTCGTGCTCCGTCAGCATCTTTTTAATTCTTGCCACTACTGTTTCTAACTTTTCTTTTGGTGTATTATAATTCAAGTTTAAATGAAAGGCAATTTGACGTTTTCCCATCTTAGCCCAGTTGATAATAGGCTCATTAGAAAGAGTAGCATTTGGAACCGTTACGACTGCTTGAGCGAACGTTCGAACTTTGGTGCTTCGAAACGTAATATCTTCTACAACGCCTTCAACACTCGGTGTTTTAATCCAATCTCCAATGGTAAAAGGCTTTTCGGTAATAATCACAATTCCGCCGAATAAATTACTAACGGTGTCTTTTGCGGCTAGGGCAAAAGCAAGACCACCTAACCCAAGACCCGCTACAAAGCCGTTTACGTTAAAACCCCATTCTTCTGCGATGATGGATATAGAAAGCATAACAACAACGATGCGGATGAACTTTTCAATAAAAGGAATAATGATTCGATCCACTTGGATATCAAAGTTTTTGGCAAACGTTGCAAAAAATAAATTGGTAGAAGCAGCTAAATTATACAAGCCCCATCCTGCAAGGCCAACAGAAGCTGAACGAACTAAATGTCTTTCCGTGTCGGCTGTTAAAACATCAAAGGGAAGATAGGGAAGAGCAAGCTTGAAACCAATAATCACAAAAATCCAGCGCAGCGGCTTTTCAAAAGCTTCTAAAACGCTCGTAATTAAATTGATTTTTTTATTTTTGACAAAACCAATAATAAACTTAAACAAATAAGTCGTGAACAGCTTGCGAAGAATTAAAAAGATCAGAAAGATCCCAATCGCAATCACGATTTTTTTCCAATCATCTAACGATGACAGAGACTTCAAAAAATCCATACAATCCTCCTAGTTACCAAAACTGTGCTACAGTTCATTTATATCCGTCAATTGAAGCATTTCTATGTAGAGTGTACTGTACCCTAAATTCATGCTTTTTAAAAGCTTCTTCCCTATTAAAATAGCATAAAAATACCCGTAAATCTATTTAAGTGATAATTATGAATATATCTCTTTTTAGTAAAAGAGACAGACAATAGTCTGAAAATAAGTTGTATAATAAATAGGTGATATTATAAACATTGATTTATCTTATTATTTATTTAAAACGTTCGTTGGAGGGAGAAGCTTTGTTAAGTCAATTAAATAGAATGCTAGAAAAATTGATGCCCTTTATTACGCCGGTCAGCTTACTTATAGGAGTGCTTATTGGTTCGTCACTGAGTCAGTATACCTTTTTAATTCCATGGCTTTTTGCATTAATGACGTTTGCTGGAAGTTTAAACTCAAATTTTCAGCAGTTAAACGCCACCATACACCGTCCATTTCCAATCGTTATGGCCCTGTTTGTTTTACATATTTTTATGCCAGCGTGGGCTTGGAGCGTTGGCCAAGTGATTTTTCCGCATGATGTATTTACAAGCACGGGCCTTTTGCTAGCAGCGATTATTCCAACCGGAGTGACTAGTTTTATATGGGTCTCTATTTACAAAGGAAGCATTCCTCTTGCGCTGTCCATTATTTTAATTGATACTCTTTTAGCGCCGCTTATCGTTCCTTATACGCTTTTATTGGTGGTTGGAGACACCGTGCATTTGGAAGCGCTAAAGCTAGTCAAAGATTTATGTTTTATGATTGTCCTTCCATCTCTGTTAGGCATGTGCTTAAATCAATATACAAAAGGAACAATTAAGCAGACATTAGGACCAAAGCTGGCACCTGTTTCAAAAATAGGGTTAAGTGTGATGGTCATGGTAAACGGGGGAGTGATTGCCCCTTATTTAAAACATATCGATAAAAAACTGCTGTTTATCATCGTGATCGTCTTTTTAATGAGTTCAGCTGGTTATTTCTTCAGCTGGATGATTGGTAAATGGCTAAAGTGGGACCGAGCAAAAGTTGTGACGCTTACGTTTTGCGGGGGCATGAGAAATATTAGCGCCGGAGCCGTATTAGCCGTATCTTATTTTCCAGCTCCCGTTGCTGTACCCGTCGTACTAGGGATGTTATTTCAGCAGGTATTAGCCGCTTTATCAGGGCGTTTAGTTCAAAACTATTACCAGAAAAAAGACGCTGAATTTGTTTCATTAAAATAAATGGAAGAAGCAAGGGACGAACCACAGTAATCATAAAGTAAGCACTCTGTTTTAATGATGAGAGATAAGGTGCTTTTACGCTTGCTGCGTTCAAGATAAAGAGATGATTAGAAAAAGAAACGGTGTGGCATAATAGAAAGAAAAAGGTCGGATATTCTTGCTTATCAATATAGCGCTGGCTTTTGTTTTACCTTGGATTTTTGGCACACTCTATTTACATCCTAAAAATCGTCGTTTAATGCCTTTAGTAGGAACTGCTTTTTGCATTTTAGCAATCGTTATCAATGAATTAGGGAGTTATTATGGCTTTTGGAAACTCCGCACTTCTTTAGAAAATGAAGCATTAGAGGCGCTGCCTTTTAATTTAGGCGTCTATCCTGTATTGGCCAGCTATATGATTTTTTTAATCCAGCGAATCGGAAAACCTTATTTTTTTATTTTTCTTATTGCGCTGTTTACAACATTTTTAGAAGGAACGTATGTGCATATGGAAAGAGTTATATACGGAAACGGATGGAATCTCGGCTGGACATTTTTTTCCTACTGGATTCCGTACAGCGTGATTTATTTATACTATAGGTATTTGGTTAGTCTTAGACTGCTTCACTAGAAGAAAGAAAAAGAAGTAAATATGCACAATAAAAAAAGCCGTGAATATTCACGGCTTTTTTTGTTAGATCGCTTTTTTCGAGCTGGATTTATCTTTTGAATGATCCCACGCATCAATATTATCAAGTCCAGAAATGCTGTCTTGATAGAAGACAGGGTCTTTTCCAGCTTTCTTTTGGGCAAGATAATCTTTGAGTGCGGCAAAGGCAACTTTTGACAGCAGGAGAATTGCGATTAAGTTGACTACTACCATAAAGCCCATAAACAGATCTGCTAAATCCCATACAAGCTGAATTTGAGAAATAGAACCGAACACAATCATTGCAAGTACAGCAATACGATAAGTCATCAGCCAAGCTTTATTTGTGTTCAAGAACTCAATATTTGTTTCTCCATAGTAGTAGTTACCAATTAATGTACTAAAAGCAAATAAGAAAATCATAATCGCAAGAGCACCAGCAGCCCAAGAACCGATGTGAGTGCTTAAAGCAGCTTGTGTTAACTCAATACCGCTTAAATTTTTATTTGTATAAGCACCTGAAAGCAAAATGATAAAGGCAGTACTGCTACAAATAATAAGCGTATCTGTTAATACACCAAATGCTTGGATTAATCCTTGTTTTACCGGGTGGCTTGTTGTTGCAGCCGCTGCGGCGTTCGGTGCACTACCCATACCCGCTTCGTTTGAGAATAAGCCGCGTTTAATTCCTTGCATAAGAGCTGCTCCAAGAGAACCGCCGGCAATTTGCTCGAAACCAAATGCATTTTTTACGATTAACGCAATAAGAGAAGGCATCTCTTGAATGTTCATAATAATAATAAAGAGTGCTACGCCAATGTAGGCAACAGCCAGTACTACCACAATATATTCTGACATTTTTGCAATACGCTTAACTCCACCAAAAATAATGGCAGCGAAAGCCACTGTCATAATAATTCCTAACACTAAACGATTTGTTCCGAACGCATTTTCAAAAGCAAGAGTAATCGTGTTCGATTGTACAGCATTAAAAATTAAGCCGAATGATAAAGTGATTAAGACAGCAAACAGTCCGCCCATCCAGCGCTTCTTTAAACCTTTTTCCATATAGTAAGCCGGTCCGCCTCGGAAGCCGCCGTCTTTGTCTTTTACTTTGTATATTTGTGCTAATGTACTTTCGATAAATGCTGAAGCTGAACCGATAACGGCAAGCACCCACATCCAAAATACAGCACCAGGTCCCCCTAAAGCGATCGCAATCGCAATACCTGTAATGTTCCCCGTACCAACGCGGGCTGCCATACTGATACAAAATGCTTGGAATGGCGAAATTCCGTCTTTAGAAGAGCTATCCGCACCTTCTTTTAATACACGAATCATTTCTCTTAATAACCGAATTTGTAAAAACTTTGACCTGAATGTAAAAAACAAACCAAATGCAATCAGCATCGCAATCAGTAAGTAGGACCAAAGAAATTCGTTGATTGAACTAACAAAACCTTGAACTACTTCTTGCATAGTTTCACCTCTTCATGAATTATAGTAGAATAATAATAAAAAACGTGAATTTATAGAATTTTCCCTCTATTTAGATAGATCTCCCTATTTCCCCGCTGTTTTTCTTCATTATCCTTGTCGAATCTTGTTGCTAAATCTGAACCTTATATATATATAAAATAATAATTTTGGTCTTTTGTCAACTAACCTCACATGGAAAAATAGGGTGATATGACAAATGAAGCGGGTATGAAAAGGCGATAACAGCAGGGATGAAAGAAATTTCATTTTGTTTTACTTAATTGTTGCTAGAAAATAAAAGTTTTAGGCCAAGTACGCCAAAAACCGTTCCTTTTACATATTTTAATGTGTGCTGAAAGATACGGCTTTTTTTGACTTTTTTCCCAAGGCCAGAAGCAAATAGCGCAATAAGTGAAAAGATGATAAGCGTTTCGGCGATAAAGATGATACCAAACAAAATCATCTGCAAACTTACATGTCCAAGAGACGAATTAACAAACTGCGGTAAGAACGTGATGAAGAAAATAGCTACTTTTGGATTGGTTAAGTTGCTAACAAATCCTTTTCTAAAGTGATGGTGCTGCTGAACGTTTTCTGTTAATTCCAACGGACCGCTTTTTTCTCGAAACGATTGGTATGCTAAAAACAGCAGGTACAGAACGCCTACAACCTTTAGAATCGTAAAGGCAATAATTGATTTTTGAAAGATAATAGATAGCCCCACTGCGGCTAAAAGAGTATGTACAAATGTTCCCGTAATAGATCCCAATACGGTTTTGATGCCTGCTTTGACCCCTGAAGCAATACTTTGTGTCATTACAAAAATCATGTCTTGTCCTGGTATTAAGACAATGATAAGTGACACGGCTATGTAAGGTATAAGCCAAGAAAATGTCATGATGATTCCCTCCCAACAGAATTTTAACCATTTCGACAAAAAGTTCTCAAGAGTGTGTGCTAATGAATTAATAGATTAATGGAGTAAAGTTAAGAAGGTATAAAAGCATAAAAAGAGGTTATTCTCCCTAATAAAAATCAATAAAAGATGTAGGAAAAAAATAGGTGTTATTGTATAATAATTCGATATACTTAATTTTTATAGAAAGAGGGTAAAATTTATGAAGTACTGTTTAGCACAGCCGGAGGACGCTGCTACAGTTCACGATCTTATGCTGCAAGCCTTCTCCGTATATCGCGATTCTGTCCCCCCGTCCAGTGCTCTTGATGAAACGATAGAATCTATTATGCAATCGTTAAAGCACGGAAAAGAAGCTGTCATTTTATACGTCGAAAATAAGCCGGTAGCGATGGCGCGTTTTACACTAGAAGAAACGAGCTTATATTTTTACCGCCTGTCTGTTATTCCTGCTTTTCAAGGAAAAGGAATGGCTAAACAGCTTATTCAATGGTTAGAAACATACGCCAAAGAGTGTGGCAAGGAAAGTTTATCATGCAAGGTGAGAATGAGTGTTTCTCGTAATATAGCTTTGTATGAATCAATCGGCTTTTACATAGAGGAAAAAGAAATCGTACATAGAGACGGAGTGGATATTCCTGTAGCAAATATGAAAAAAGAGATTCTAAAAGGAGTAATGGCATGAATAAATCAACTCTTCCTTTACCGCCTCCTGTCTTTCTTTTAATCGGTGTATTAGCCGTTTCTTTTTCTTCTATTTTAATTAAATGGTCGCAAGCGCCTGCTTCTATTTTAGGAATGTATAGACTGCTGTTTACGGTCCTTTTATTTTTACCGTTTTTACCATGGAGGAAAATGAAAATTCTTTTTAAAAACAGCACGGTAAAAGAATGGCTAATGCTAGCTGTATCAGGCGTGTTTTTAGGGCTTCACTTTCTGTTTTGGATGGAGTCTTTTTCACATACAACAGTTGCTAGCGCTATGATTTTGACTGCGCTTGAGCCGGTCTTCGTAGTGGCAGGAGCTTATTTTTTATTTAAAGAAAAAACAAGCAAAGTAGGAATCATCAGCATTTTAATTGCTGTTAGCGGCTCGGTGATTATCGCATCGGGAGATATCGGAGTATCTAAAACGGCTCTTTACGGAGACTTACTTTCTATTTTAGGTACAGTAGCTGTTTCTGTTCATATGCTGGCGGGGCAAGAATTATGCAAGAAAATGCCTCCAATCATCTATAGCTTCGCCGTTTTTTTAATCGGTGGCCTGGTTCTATTTGTCTACAATATTTGTACAAACGTATCGTTGACTCAGTATGACACAAAAGACTGGTGGATCTTTTTGCTTTTAGCGCTTATTCCTAATATTTTTGGTCATGCCTTATTTAACTGGCTGTTAAAGTACGTAGGTGCTACAACGATTTCAATGGCTATTTTAGGCGAGCCAATTGGTGCCATCATTCTCGCTTATTTCTTGCTTGGAGAAATGACAACTGTTTCTCAGCTAGTGGGAGGGATGATTGTGATGATTAGTGTGATGATCTTCTTAAAGCACAAAGCAGCAGAGCCGAAAAAAGTCATGGCTCTTCAAGAAAAGTCCAATATCAGCTAATTGGATAGGCAAGCCGCACCGAGTATGATACAGTTTATTTATCATTATTTACCATTTGGTAAAGAGGCTTTTATTAAACTACATAAAGCGGGTGTAAATATGCTGAAAAAACTAACGGATTACGTTTATTACTTTCCTCATTCTGAAGAAACGGATCGGCCGGTGCTCGGGCTTATATGCGGGGAGAAGTATAGTTTCATCGTAGATGCCGGGAATTCTCCTGCGCATGCATCATCATTTTTAGAAGAAGTGGAAAAAATGGGCGTTCCTCCAATCAAAGGAGTAGCTATTACGCATTGGCACTGGGATCATACATTTGGCATTCATGCAATGAATAAGTATACAATCAGCCATCATTTAACAAAGAAAAAGCTGGCCTATTTAAAGACACTGCGCTGGGACGATGATTCCTTGGATAAACGCGTCCAGGAGGGGGAGGAAATCGAATTTTGCCGGGATATGATAAAGAAAGAAATGCCGAGTCGAGAGACGTTAATTTTACAGGAGCCGGACGTAACGTTTCATCATCATATGGAAGTTGACCTAGGTGGAATCACTTGTTGCATTCAGCATATTGGAGGAGTACACGCGCAGGACTCGTCCATTGTCTACATACCCCAAGAAAAAGTCCTGTTTTTAGGTGATTGTCTATGTCCAGATTTTTATAGCGGTGACTGGAGTTATGATAAAGAAGACTTTGAGCGGATTCAGAGAGAGCTTAAAAAATATGATGCGCAGTATTATCTCTCATCTCATTTTGACCCTGAAACTCCTGAAGAACTTTGGCGAGATTTAAACCAATTGAGTGCGATTGGAGAAATTGTAGGAAATGAAGTCGATTTAGAAAAAGCATGTTTTCAGTTTGAGTGTGAAACGTATAAAAAGCCAACAAATGAGCAAAAAGAGAGAATACAGTATTTTGTTAATGGAAATATCAAACGCAAAAGCAGAGAACTGTTTTGATAGTTTATGCATAATGATAAATAAGCCCGCCTGTTCATACTATGTTATGAGCAGGCGGGCTTATTCAATTGGTTGTGCTGTGATATAAGCTTTAAGTTATGATAGTAAAATAAATAACTTGACGAAATAAAGTTATAAAAATATAATAAGTTACATAAAGTAAGTTAATTAAAAAATGATATACTCAAAAGGAGAAATAATCATGAACTTTCACCGTGCACCTCATGTATTTGTTGGGAAAGTAAATTTAAAAGTAGAAAATTTAGAGCGTTCACTTGCTTTTTATCAGCAAATAATCGGGTTTAAACTTTTAGGGAGAAAAGAGAACAAAGCTCTGTTAACAGCTGATGGACGCACGACGCTGTTATCGATTGAACAGCCGGAAAACGTTACAGCAAAACAGCCTCGTACAACAGGCTTATATCATTTTGCTCTATTGTTGCCGACTCGTTCTGATTTAGGAAGTATTCTGCAGCATTTGTTAAATAGCGGTTATCCGCTTCAAGGGGCGTCTGATCATCTAGTGAGCGAAGCGCTGTACTTGGCAGATCCAGATGGAAACGGCATAGAGATTTATCGAGATCGTCCGTCAAGTACATGGGAATGGAATGACAGTGAAGTAGTAATGGCTACAAAACCTTTAGATGCAGAAGCGATATTAGCTGAAGGAAACGGTAAACCATGGACAGGATTACCTTCGGCTACCTTAATGGGACATATTCACCTTCACGTTTCTGAATTAGGGCAAACGGAAAACTTTTATCGAAATGGGTTAGGTTTTGAGGTTGTGAGCAATTACCATAATCAAGCATTGTTCATTTCAACTGGGCGCTATCATCATCACATCGGACTAAACGTTTGGAATGGAATTGGAGCGCCTAGTCCTCATGAAAGCAGCGTTGGTTTAGAGTCATTTACACTTGTTTTTCCAGCTGAAGAAGCAAGGGAGCAGGCAATAAATCAGCTTCGTGAAATCGGAGCAGCTGTGTCTAAAGAAAACCAAGATTTCATCACAAAAGATCCATCAGGTAATATAATTAGATTAGTCCTTTAACATAAAAGCTGCCGCAATTGGCAGCTTTTATTTATCGCAATGTTCGTCAAAATAGGAAAGAAATGTACACTTTTTTCTCAAATAGTAAGATGATAATGGCGAAAACGGTGTTATTTTCAGGGAAATAAACGAAGAGTCTTACGTTTAAAAAAGTTTGTAAACAAGCGGGCGTGGGAATAAAATACATATCAAGCATCATTTCTTATTGTTATTGAATCTTTATATAAAGTCTTTTCATATAAAACCTTGAAGGAAGGGAGCGGAAACCTGTGAGATATAAAGTGAAACATTGGCTTAGATTAACTTCAAATGAGCGCTATCTTGTATTGTTTGCTACTGCTGCTTTGCAAAAAGAAAAGCGATAAAAGAGTTGTTAATAGTAAGGAAAGTAGCTTTATATGCTAACGAAAAGGTAATAAAAGGCCTGAAAATAATATATTTATTTTCAGGCCTTTTATTGTTTTCAAACCTTGTTTAAGTCAACTGTTGAGAGATAGCTTCAGCCGTTTGTTTGCCGTTTGTTATACACGCTGCAATGCCTACTCCATAGTAAGAACAGCCGGCTAATGTAATAGCGGGGTGCTTGTCATGCAATTTTTGAGTCAAGCTGCGTACGAGTTCACCGTGTTTAAGGTGATAGGTAGGCATCAATTTATCCCAATTGGTTACATCGCTTTCAATGGGCTGCTCTTTGATGCCTAAGCTGTTTTCAATGTCCTTTTGTGCCACTGCTAGCAACTCTTCTTTTGACATCATCCGCAGTCTGTCAAAGTGGTGGCTCGTGCTTTTATAAAACAGGCGAACTAACAAATTCCCTCGCTTAGAAGTGTGAGCCCATTTTTTGCTCGTCCACGTGCAGGCATTAGCGATTAAGTTGCTTGATTGAGAGACAATAAATCCAGTGCCTTCAGCAGGAAGGCATTCGTCTGGAACGTCATAACCCATGTATACGCTAATTAGAGAAGAATCTTTTAACTGCTCAAAGTCTTCGTTTAATTCAGGATCGTTCAACAGGTGCTGAGCAGCCGTGTGCGGTGTAGCTAACACCACGTAATCTGCTGAATAGGCTTGCCCCGGCGTACTGATTTGGTAACGTTCACCGTCCCGTTTTATGCTGGTGGTTGGCGTATCTTTTAAAATCGTTACATCAGAAAGCTCTTCTTCTAAGCGGTGAATAATCGTTGATAAACCTTGTTTAAACGAAATGAATTTTTTATTTCCTGCCGTTTTAAATTTCTTTTCATTGGCTCCCATTCCTTTGATGATGCTGCCGTACGTGTTTTTGTAGTCGAGCAGATACGGGAGAGTCGAAGAAATCGTGAGTTTGTCTAAATCGCCAGAGTAGACGCCGGATAAAATAGGTGCAATTTGCTTTTCTACTAGCTCTTCTCCTAAAAAATGTTTTAAAAAGAGTCCAATTGAGCTGTCTTTCGTAAACGTTGTATTTTTAGTGATTAAGTCTTTTAAAGCTGTAATTTTAGCTTTTGAAGAAATCAGCTCGCTTTTAAAAAGAGATTCTACGCTTGTTGGAATACCGAACATGGTATCTTCAGGAATGGGTAGCAGCTCATTAGCAGAGTAAATAAACGATTTGCCCGTTTCGTTATATACTAAATCGTTTGTTAAGTACAGCTCTTCTAGCAGAGGCATAACGTTTTCTTTTCGAGCTACAATAGAATCTGCCCCTGTTTCCATGATAAATTCCCCAGCTTCACGCGTATTGATTTTCCCTCCTAAATGGGAATGTTTCTCTAGTAACAATAATTTAAGCGGGAGATTACGTTCTCGTTTTAGTTTCTGCAAATAGTACAGAGTGGTTAAGCCCGTAATTCCTCCTCCAATAACAGCGACCGTTTTCAAAATATTCACTCCTACATTTTCAACAATTAGTCTGTAATATACGAAAATCATACCACTATGACTAGGAAAAGTGTAATGAATTGATTGTGAACATAGTGTGTGCAAACACGAAAAGAAATATTGAAACTATACGATTAGATATTTTGAAATTACATAAAATAAAAGCTCATACACGTAGAGAAAATGACTGAGACGCAGCAGTGAAGAAAGGAGGAAGCATCATGCTCGGCGGTTTTATGGAAACGCTGAAAAAAGACTGGCTCGCTTTAGTATTAATAAGTGTTCTTATATGCGGTATTACCTTAAACGTACGAGCCGAAGAGAAGAGCGGACGAAGCGGATACATCGAACCAAAGCTAGTTTTTCCTGTGATCAGTGATGTTCATATTAAGGAAACAGGAACGCTTGATTTGCGTACTTTTCAACATGCATTAACGCAATTAAATGAACAGGCACCGAAACAAGATGCATTTGTAGTAGTAGGAGATCTGGCTGATACCGGCGCGTTAAAAGAATACGACCGCTTTTTTTCTATTTATAATCAAAATAAACAGCCGCAGGCCGTATCTCTTTTTACAATTGGCAATCATGAATACCGGGACAGTGTAACCAATCAGCAAGCGCAGCAGCGTTTTTTATCTAAAACCAAAATGAAAGCTCTTTATTTTCATCAAGTGATAAAAGGATATCATTTTATCATGCTTGGAACAGAAAGCCGTCTGACCGCCGGTGATTATTCAATCAAGCAAATTAACTGGCTTGGAGAACAGCTGAAGATAGCAAAGCGAGACGATCCTAAAAAACCGATTTTTGTCTTTATTCATCAGCCTATTAACAATACACTGTACGGGAAAAACAGATGGGGGATAGAAGTGAATGAACAGCTTCTTTACAATACGTTAAAACCTTATCCGCAAGTCATTACATTTTCTGGTCATACCCACCATCCGTTGGACGATCCTCGTACTATTTTTCAAAGAGATTTTACATCTCTTGCAACGTCTTCTGTTCGGTATATATGGCCTGGTGCCGGATATTTACAAGGTGAACTTCCTCCTGGCTACAGAGACGTGAGTCAAGGTCTTCTTGTAGAGGTTTATAATCGAAAAGTAGTCGTTAAAAGGCGGGATTTTCACGCAAATAAGTGGACGGGAGAAGCGTGGGAAATTGACATACCTGCAGATTCAAAAAAGTTTCACTACACGAATGAACGAGATTTAGTAAAACCGGTTTTTCTTCCAAGCTCTACTATTTCTGTTATACAAGAAAAAGCTTCATCGAATCAGCTTTATATCCAGTTTACGCAAGCTGTGGATAATCTGATGGTTCACTCTTATCGCATTACCGTCAAAAATAAAGAAACTGGAGAAGCGGTCAAAACATACAATGCATTTTCTCAATATTACAGCGATCCTGTTCCGGATGTTCTAAGTCTTCCATTATCGGGTTTGCAGCCTCATACTGCGTATCAAATAGAAGTAGCGGCAGTGGATGCGTTTGACAATCAAAGCGACCAAAAATTAATCATTGAAGGCTCTACTAAATAGCTAAAAGAATCCTGATTTTTATTTATTCTTTTAGCTTTTTTTCATCTGTTTTTAATGTTATTTTCATTAGATTTTTAAGTGGAGTTGCTACACTGAAACTGTATTTAAAGTCATAATATGTAATTTTAATGAAAGTATCAAAAATCAAAAGGAGTTTGTATGAAAGGATCTTTTTTACGTTTTTTAGTAGTAGGGCTGGTCAATACAGCAGTAGGTCTTTCCATTATGTATGTGTTGCTTCATATTTTTCATCACTACTGGGCAGCAACGTTTATCGGAAACGCAGCAGGAGCAGTCGTCAGCTACGTATTAAATCGAATATTTACGTTTAAAAGCGGAGTTCATTTATCTAAAAGCATACTGCGTTTTATTTTGGTTATTGGCGTTTGCTACGGTTTATCTTACTATATTGGACTGCAGTTCTCCAGCTGGTTATTGCACCAACTTCCTGCTGCTGTGCGTCCGTTCAAAAAAGACGTCGGTATATTAATTGGAACAGGTCTGTACACGCTTTTAAATTATACGGGTCAAAAATACTTTGTATTCAATGCAAACAAAGAAGCAGTCGTCATACACGATTAGCTTCTAGCAATTATGAAATGGAAATAGGTGTTAACAGATGAAGAAAGAAACAGCTATGAAGAAAGAAACAGCTATGAAGAAAGAAACAGCTATGAAGAAAGAAACAGCTATGAATAAAGAAAAAACATTGCTTATTATCGCTTTCCTTTTGCTGCTTGCGTATGTATCCCCTATGTTTTTGCTCGGGGAAAATTCACATATACGCGTGCACGATAATTTAGACTCAAATATTACGTGGTATAAAGTTCTGCATCGAAGCGGAGAGCTGTTTGGCTCCAGTCATGCCGTATTACCTCAAATTATTAACGGATTGCCGAGGAATACGTTTGGAACAGAATTTAGCGGTATTCAGTGGCTGTATGGTTTATTCCCGACCATGCTTGCGTACAGCCTGAGTCAAACGATCACGCGCGTATTTGCTTTAATTGGAATGTACTTATTATTAAAAAAGCATTTTCTCAAAAGCGAGGATGCTTATGCGATTCGAGTGCTTGTATCACTTGCTTTTGCACTTACTCCTTTTTGGCCTTCGGGCATGCTGAGTACATTAGGACAACCGCTGGCACTGTGGGCGTTTTTAACCATTCGAAACCGTGAAGGAACGTGGAAGGAATGGCTTACTCTTTTATTGCTTCCGTTTTACGCGAGTTTTGTGCTAGGTTTTTTCTTCTTTTTAGCGGCGATGGGGCTGCTATGGCTAAGAGATGCAGTTAAAAAACGAGCGTGGAATATTCCTTTTTTAAGCAGTATTGCAGCGATGACCGCTGTCTTTCTGCTCATTGAATACCGGCTTGTTGATTCTCTTTTATTTCCGGAGGCCCCGACGAGTCGAAATGAATTTTTAAGCTCTACTCTAAGTTTCGGACATTCCATTCGCCTTGCTTTAAAGAACTATACGCTTGGGCATACACATGTAATGACGCTTCATACCTTTGTAATTTTACCGCTTTCTTTTATTGTACTGTGGATTGTCGCTCGGAATCAGAAGGGAAAGCTTGAAAAAACGTTTTTGCAGTTATTTATTCTTAATCTACTACTGTCGATTTGGTATGCGTTTTGGTTTTATAAAGGATGGGAGCCGCTAAAAGAAAAATTTCAGCTTTTAAATACGTTTAACTTTGCTAGATTTCATTTTTTACGCCCGCTCATTATTTATTTGATGTTTGCAGTTGGCGGCTATGTTTTATGGAAACGGGGCAAGACGTGGAAAAAGTTTGTGTGGGTGTGTTTGGTTTTACAGCTGCTTGTGTTATTTATAGCGAACCCTGAGCTTTATTATCGCTACAATCACGAGCCGTCGTTTAAAGAATTTTATGCTGTCCATCAATTCGATGAAATCAGCAGATATATAGGAAAACCTAAATCATCTTATCGGGTAGCAAGCATTGGGCTTCATCCATCAATTGCTCAGTATAACGGCTTTTATACGCTAGATACGTATAACAACTTCTATCCGTTAACGTATAAACATGAGTTTCGCAAAATCATTGCCAAAGAGCTTGATAAGAATAAAAAGTTAGAAAGCTACTATGATCACTGGGGCAACCGCTGCTATGTGTTTGTTAGCCAGCTAGGGAAAAAATATGATTACCGAAAAGACTCAACGAAAAAAATCCGTCATTTGCAGCTTAATATCAGCCAATTTAAAAAAATGGGCGGTCGCTATATCTTTTCAGCTGTGCCAATCGAAAATGCTGAAGGGGACGGTTTGCACTTTTTAAAAGCGTTTAACGATAAACAGTCCGCTTGGAAAGTGTATGTATATGAAGCAAAGTAAGGGGGCAATAACATGAACAGACCTATTTTAACGATTGTTGTTCCATGTTACAACGAAGAAGAAGTATTCACAGAAACATCTTTTCAATTAACTACTGTAGTAAAAGAACTGATAAATGAACGTCTTGTATCAAGTGAAAGTACCATTCTATTTGTAGACGATGGAAGCAAAGACAGCACGTGGTCGCTTATTGAAAAAGAAAGCTGCAGTAATTTATTTGTAAAAGGGTTAAAGCTAGCGCGAAATGTAGGACATCAAAATGCTTTGCTGGCAGGACTAGAAGCAGCCCATAAGCAATCTGACTGCGTCATTTCCATTGACGCAGATTTGCAAGATGATATCAACGTTATTCGTACTTTTGTAGAGAAATATTGGCTCGGGTATGAAGTCGTATATGGTGTTCGAGACAGCAGAGAAACCGATACATTTTTTAAACGAACTACGGCAGTAGGGTTTTACCGTTTTATGAATAAGCTGGGAATTCAGCTCGTTCAAAATCACGCTGATTTTCGTCTCATGAGCAAACGTGCTCTTGGCGAACTCATGAAATATAAAGAAGGAAACGTTTTTTTACGAGGCCTTGTACCGTTAGTAGGATTTCGCTCCACGGAAGTCACATATGACCGCAAAGAACGGACGGCGGGCGAATCAAAATATCCGCTAAAGAAAATGCTCGCTTTTGCATTTGATGGGATTACATCTTTTAGCGTAGCGCCGATACGCTTATTGACGCTGCTTGGAGGAGCTTCTTTTCTCTTTAGTATTGCGTTTGGTATTTATGCGCTGATTCAAAAATATTTAGATCATACGCAAATCGGCTGGACGTCTCTTATTTTATCGATTTGGCTTGTAGGCGGCCTGCAGCTAATGGGAGTGGGTCTTGTCGGAGAATACATTGGCAAGATTTTCAACGAAGTGAAACAGCGTCCTAAATATGCGATTGAAAGAGATTTATATACAAAACACTCATTAGACAAACAAAAAGATTTGCTTATGCATTAATTTAAGAAGCTTCTCCTAAATGGAGAGGCTTTTTTTGTTAAGGCGTTTATCATAATTTTTAAGTGAACAGGAGATGCTACTACTAAAATTTCTAAGGAGATCAAAATCTATGAAAAGACTATTTTATACAGTCAGCACTTTTTGTTTTGTTTGGCTTGCTTTTGCAGCCATTCATGTCAGCGCTCTTTCGATTGAGAAGCTTCCAATGAAGAAATCATCTGAACAATGGTCGGTTGAACTGACAAAAGCGAGCATGACGGGAGATAATCAGCTAAAGTGGAAAAATAACGTCTATCATACATATGGATTAACCGTTGAAAATATTGGAAAAGACGTAGAGCGCGTGCAGGTTCAAGCTTTTCGGCACGAAGGAAAAAATAAGGCGAAATACAGCTTGTTTTCTCCTGTTGAAAGGTCTAATTTAAGCAAAAGCGGTCAGCGTTTTCGCTATGCGAATTTTGCTGTTCCTGGAAAAGCAGCAAGCTTAGACATCATGATTAACTGGACGGACAAACAAGGTAATCATCAAGAGCATTTTGAATTTAAATAAAAGAGGTTGGGGCAAAAGTAGTTTTATTGAAGGGAAATCCGAACGTAGATTTCATGTATGTAGTGGCTTCTAGCAGTTGATTGGAGGGCAAGGCGAAGACTCCTGCGGGAGAAGCGGAAGGGATGAGACCCCGCAGGAGCGCAAGCGACGAGGAGGCTCACCGCCCGCCCGTGGAAAGTGAAGTCTTGCACGGAAATCGACAGCGGTATAACAAGCGATCCATACGAGATCATGTATCCCATTTGTTCATCTTTCGAGTGGATTGATGTAGTTATGTCCCAGATCTTTTTTTGCAGGAATTCATTTGTGCATGTAGAAAACGAACACGAAAGGAGAGATCCGTAATGATTGCAAAAGCTACTAAAGAAGAAATACAGGAAATTCGGATGAAATCTGCTGATGCGCTGTTTGAAGGAACAACGCATCAGTTTCAACCGTCAACTGAACGCGTAAATGAACTAATTGATGATGCCCTTAAAAAAGGGTGTTATTATTTAGTATCTAGACAAGAAAATAAACTCGCAGGCTGGGTTCTTGTCGGTCCATCTGCCGACTTTTTTTCAAAAGCAGAAATTGGCTTTATCTACGAGTTATATGTTGTAACAGAATACCGCGGGCAAGGTCTAGCCAAGCCGTTAATGCAAAAAGCAATCAATGAATTGTCTATCAAAGGATATCCTGAAATCAGACTCAGCGTTCATGCTGGGAATTTTGCACAGCATGTGTATCGTGAACTTGGATTTGTAGATAAACAAATATCAATGAGCCTGCAGGTGGTAAAACGTCCGTAACGTTGGTGAATGTCAGCGAGTCCATAAAACATAAGATGTTATACATGCGATGAGGTTTGGTAATGAAAGTAAAAGTAAATAAGTAGCCCAAACGGCGCCTTTATCTAGTACTTCAACGGCTCCTCCACCTGTATTATCGGAGGAGGGGGGATCTTCAAGCGCGTTCATAATCAAAGCCGCCGCTGCTAAAATAATCCCTCCAATGCTTCCGGTTGTTTTGACAATTGCAATATGGAAAGTAGATGAAAAGGCAATGCTGAGAAGCAGCAGCAAGCTTCCCAAAAAAGCAGATAACATATATCGTTTCATGTGCTCACCATCCTTTATGAAAGCATACCATATTTTACTTCTTTTTTCTTTTTATTGAAAAGCTATTGACATAACCTATAAAACATATTAGAATAGTCAGAAATAATTTAAAAACGAAATATTCTTATCTAGAGAGGTGGAGGGACTGGCCCTTTGAAGCCTCAGCAACCACAATTATTGAATGGTGCTAATTCCAGCATAGCCTAGCTCTGACAGATAAGGAGAGGAATCTTTTTCTATGATGAAACCCTCTTCTTAGGAAGAAACATTTCGTATAGAAAAGGTGATGACATTGAACAATATACAAACGGCTTTATGCATTGATGATTATTTAGATCTATACTTATTAGCAAAAGAAATAAAAGACGAAACGTGGCAGCAGGAAATCTTAGCCGCGCTAAAAACGCAGCAAAATCGTTCATTTGAAGAAAAACAATCCGCCCTAGTTCAAGAGATATGGGAAGATTTTAAACAGTTAAATGAAGATATTTCTTTTACGTATCGCTTGATTCAAGAAGAGCCAACTAACGAACAATTTCAGGCTAAATTAAGGCACTTGAGAGAACGGCGGATCACGCTGAGCCGTGAGTTATATTTAGCTAAAAAACAGTATGTTGAACACACGCAATAAAAAGATCCGCTTGATAAACAAGCGGTTTTTTTGCGTGAAAATGTTAGAATCGTTATATTTCGGGTAGTAAATAGATAAGACAAGCAAAGGAGGGATAACAGTGGCCCAAGGTGTATTATGTGAAGTGAATGAGTGCATGTATTGGAAATCTGGAAATAAATGCAGTGCAGAGTCCATTTACGTTGTGAGTCCTGAAAGTAGTCACCATGTTTCTGAAACGGAAGAACCTGGCTGTAAAACTTTTGAACCCGCGAGATAAATGCTAGTTTTTATAAAAAGCATAAAATGAACGATGCGCTGACGGAGTTGAGTCGGCGTTTTTCTATTTTTTTAAAATACTATTACTTAGGTGCAATAATAAATACATATTAAAATAGCAGTGTCTACGTCTAATTGTACATTTAAACAAAATGATAAGATAATTTTTTTGTTTTTCGACAAAAGAAAAGTGAGAGAAAGGTGATAGAATACAAATATACAGCCTAGCTGTCTTTTAGCACAAACTCATATGAAAGCGCTAACAAAAAGGCTGTGTTCATCTCGTTTTGACAGATTGGAAAAAGGGGAGACGTTTATGCAGGGGAAAACTCAGGGGAAAGAATTGAAACGCGGGTTAGAAGAAAGACATGTGACGCTGATGTCCTTAGGAGCAGCCATAGGGGTAGGGCTGTTTCTTGGATCTGCATCTGCTATTAAATTAGCAGGGCCAGGAATATTATTGGCGTACGGATTTAGCGGAATGATTATGTTTTTTATTATGAGAGCACTTGGAGAAATGGCGATTCAAAAACCTGTTGCAGGTTCATTCAGTAAGTACGCGCGCGACTATTTAGGGCCGCTTGCTGGTTATTTAACAGGTTGGAACTACTGGTTTTTATGGGTTGTAACATGTATGGCTGAAATTACAGCCGTTGGTATTTATATGGGGTATTGGTATCCGGATGTACCAAACTGGATTTGGGCGTTATCGGCGCTTGTTATCATGACAACGGTTAACTTCTTAGCTGTTAAGGCATATGGTGAACTGGAATTTTGGTTTGCACTTATTAAAATTTTAGCGATTGTGTTAATGATTGCCGTTGGATTATTAATGATTGTGTTTGGAATCGGCAACGGCGGCGTTGCGACTGGTATTAAAAACTTGTGGGACAACGGCGGACTGTTCCCGAACGGATTCAAAGGTATTTTGCTGTCCCTTCAAATGGTCATGTTTGCGTATTTAGGAATTGAAATGATCGGCGTTACCGCGGGAGAAGTGAAAAATCCGGAAAAATCTCTAGCAAGAGCAATTGATTCTGTCTTTTGGCGTATTCTTATTTTCTACGTTGGTGCATTATTTGTCATTATGTCGATTTATCCGTGGCAAGAAATTGGTTCACAGGGAAGCCCGTTTGTATTAACATTTGAAAAAATCGGCATTCCAGCGGCGGCTGGTATCATTAACTTTGTCGTGCTAACAGCAGCTCTTTCTTCTTGTAACAGCGGTATTTTTAGTACAGGCCGTATGCTGTTTAACTTAGCAGAGCACGGAGAAGCGCCAAAAGGATACGGCCAGCTTACAAAAGGCGGCGTACCGGGAAAAGCTGTTTTAGCATCAGCGGGTGCTTTATTAGTGGGAGTAGCGTTAAACTACATTGTGCCTGCAAAAGTATTTACGTGGGTAACAAGCATTGCAACATTCGGTGCGATTTGGACATGGGGAATTATTTTGCTTTCTCAAATTAAGTATCGCAAAAAGTTAAAAAAAGGCGAAGAGGCAAAGCTGAAATATAAAATGCCTTTATTTCCGTTAACATCTTATGTGTCACTTGCGTTTCTAGCGCTGGTGGTGGTTCTCATGGCATATAATCCAGATACTAGAATTGCAGTTGTCATCGGACCATTATGGTTTATCGGTCTTATTATCGCGTACTATGCAAAAGGATTCCACAAACGAAGTCAAGGTTCAGCTGCAGCTGAGCAAAAGCTAGTGAAATAAATGAAGAGACCTCTTTCTTGGAAAGAGGTCTTTTTTTATCATCAGTTTATACGCGAAGGCTTAGTTTATTTTAAGGGATCATTGGTACGTATAAATAATGTAGAAAATATTCTATTTATTCTGTACTATTTAATTATAAAGGAGAACTCATGAGTTATTGGATAAAAAGAAAGGAGAAGCTCATTTCTTCGCTTCTATCGAATTCTGTCAATTTTAAATCCGTTATCAATTTGATGAAAGCCGACTTTTGGATAGTAGTTCATAGCAGAAGGAGCGGAAAGTAAAATCAGCGCGGTTTCTTCGCCGATTTCTGATTGAACATGCTTGATGAGCTGTGTACCAATTCCTTGGTTTTGATAGTCTTTTACGACCGCTAAATCTGATAAATAGCAGCAGTAGCTAAAATCTGTTAACGCTCTGGCTATGCCAATGAGTTCGCTGTCGCTCCAAGCGGTAATGGTAAGAGAAGCGTGATCAAGCATTCTTTGAATACGATTAAGATCTTGTGCAGGACGTTTAATACCTGAATGTACAAACACTTCAGCGGCTTGTTGGGCACGGATTGCGACGTTGGTTTTATAAGTGATGGTCATTGTGTCATCTCCTTAAGTTATAAGATATAGTCCAGTATAGGAAGAAACTGAACTGAAAGTAAGTGTCAGAAATAGTAAATTTGATAGTATCAGTTAGAAAGGAAAGAACACCATGTTAGAGTTAATGCCTTTGCTTGATAAAAGAAAAGCAGATCCCTTATACATGCAGCTTTATATCTACATAAAGAAACAAATTCAAAAAGGTACCATTCCGCCTCATGAAAAACTGCCTTCTAAACGAAAGCTGGCTCTTCATTTAAGCATTAGCCAAAATACAATTGAAGCAGCTTATATACAGTTAGAAGCAGAGGGCTATATCGAGGTACTAGCTAGAAAAGGAGCGTTTGTAAAAGAGATAAAAAATGAAGTAGTGCTTCAAGAACAGCCTCCCGCCTATTTCTCTTTGCCGCAAGAAGAACGGAAAACGGCTGCCATTGATTTTAGCCATGGAAAGATAGATGTAGAAAAATTTCCGTATAACACGTGGAAAAAGCTAACGGTGCAAGCTATTTATCATGAGGAAAGCCAGCTTTTTTATAGCGGACATCCGCAGGGAGAACTGCTTCTTCGCCAAGAAATTGCAGCGTACCTTTACCATTCAAGAGGAGTGCGCTGTACACCAGAGCAGATTCTGATAGGGGCAGGTACGCAGTATCTCATGTGGCTGCTTTCTGTCATTCTGGGGAAAGAAAAAATAATTGGGTTCGAAAACCCAGGCTTTCACCGAACGAGGCACGTTTTTCAAAAACAAGGTATGTCGGTTGTCCCTATTTCTCTTGATGATTCTGGCTTGAAAGTGAAGGAACTGAAAGAAAGCGGAGCGGATGCGGTGTATATTACCCCGTCTCATCAATTTCCTATTGGTATGGTCATGCCGATTGCAAGAAGGCTTGAATTATTAGAATGGGCGAAGGAAACGAACGGCTATATTATAGAAGATGATTATGACGGAGAATTTCGCTATAAAGGAAAACCCATTCCGGCACTTCAAGGACTTGACCGGGACGATCGCGTTATTTATACAGGTACGTTTTCAAAATCGCTGATGCCTTCTCTTCGAATAAGTTATGCCGTGCTGCCAAATCGGCTTCTTGCAAGCTATGTGAAGCACTGTGGACTTTTTAAACAGCCTGTTTCAAGACTTCATCAGTATACGCTTTTTCTGTTTATGAAAGAAGGACACTGGGAGCGTCACTTGAATAAAATGAGAACAACATACCGCAAAAAACAAGCGCTGCTGCTAGATTGCTTGACTACTATTATGGGAGAACGTGTAGATGTTATTGGAGAACATTCTGGCTTGCATATTCTTCTGAAGGTAAAAAACGGCATGAGTGAACAGAAACTAATTGAAGCAGCTGCCAAGCAAGAGGTAACGGTTTATCCAACGTCGATTTATTATCATAGTACCGATGAAAACAAGACGCCTTATGTATTGCTTGGATTTGCGGGACTGTCTGACGAAGAGATAAAAACGGGCGTAGACTCGCTGTTTAAAGCTTGGTTCGTCCACTAAGAATAGGGTGGAGGTATCTGTATGAAAGTCAAAAAAAAGCTATTCGGTTTGTGGACGGGAGAGCTGACGTCAGCTTTACTGTTCGCCGTACTGTGGATATGGTATATAAAAGCGTTTCCGCATCTTGCTTTTTATTTAACAATCTTCTCTACTCTGTATGTCTTTATCTTTCTTGAGTTTATACTGCTTCAAGGAAGCCTGTACTGGTTTTGGAAATGGAAGCGGCTGAGCCAAAAAAAAGATTCTCATTTGCCTTCCAGCTACATTCAGCTGTTTCTATTTTTTAAGAAAGTAAATAAAATCCTTCTCGCGATCGGTCTAGGTGTATTTATCTATCACTGCATACGCTATGGATTAAAAGGGTTAGCGTTTTTTCTTGGCCTTTATGCGTTTGTTTGGATTGAGTATATCAACTACTATCGAGTCCGTCTTTCTTATCAAAGTCCAAGTGAAATTAAAGAGTTCTTTAAACAAAAAGGCTTTAAACGGTCTATTTTAGCAAGAGAAATAGATAAGAACCAGCGCGTTTGATTACACAGACTGCGCTGGTTTTTTTGTCTGAAAATCGAAAGCTTGTGAAAATTAGTGAATCTGTAGGTAAAGAAAAGTTTGATAGGAAGAAGAGGCTTCTTGTAAGGAAGATACGAATGTATGAAAAAGCGGCGTTACATTCATGCGGTTGTTTCTCGACCAGTCGTGGTTTATAAAAAAAGATTTTCTTAGTTCGGCTGTAAGTTCAAGCTGCACTCCGGATTTTAGCAGATTATCATTTACAATATTTTGTTCGCTTGTTCCAGCTATGTCAGAAAGAGCGTCACGGACTGTAAAGCCGTTTTTGCGCAGCGCTTGCTTCACCAGCTCTTTATAAAGCTGATTTTTTCCGCCTACATATACGATAGGCTGGCTGCCGCTATAGCCGTGAATCGTCAAAACGGACATGCTTTGCTGAGCCATTCCTCTAGCAGTGGGTTCGTCAAAGTTTTCTGAGGTTATGTGCAGAACTCCGTTGTTGCTTGATTTGATGCCTTCGAATAAATAATAAGAAGCGGAAAAGCGATCGGCGAGTTCTTTGGCAACTTCTGATGTACCTGGTTCAATTCCTCCGCCGTGAATGGCCATAATGGATAAATAGCTAAAGCGCTGTTCGTAGCGAATATCGTAGTCTTGATGGAGAATCTCGTGCTGCTGCAGTTCTGCATAGGAAGAGTAAGAGTCACCGCTTGCATAAGAGGGAAGGGGAATCACAAAGCAGTACATCAAACATAGCAAAATGCTCGTACTCCATTTGAATAAACGGTTCATTAATAATCACCTCTATCTATCCTATGATAGGTAGAGGTGATTATTAATTTTTTCGCCCGATATAAAGTAAATGAGAAGACAGTCCAAGGTGATGAGGACTCGATGCGTGCTTAATAAGCAGCTGAACGATGCTGTTCATTTCTTCAGGAGACGTTTTCTGCCAGTACGTCCATTCCTCTGAGTTAACGGATGAAGCGACGTTGGAGGCAATTAGCTCGACGCATTGAAAGCCATGCTCCTTTAAAAAAGGAATAACATCTTCAATTTTAGTGTAATAAGCGTGAGTAAACCGTCCTTCTTCGGCATGATCAAAACAGCCAGATTCATAGAAATCATGAAGCGCTTTTGCCGTGTTGTTTGGTTTTAAACGCTCCGGGGACGTTAAAGAAGAAATGACGTGCTGAACACGAGGCATAAACGAAATAAAGACAGTTCCGCCTGGCTTTGTGACTCGATACAGCTCTCGGACAGCTTGAATGCGATCTTGTTTCTTCTGCAAATGATACATTGGTCCAAGCATCAGTGCCGCATGAAATTGTTCATCCAGGCAACATTGAAGGTTCCGAGCATCTGCCACGTGAAAATCACGAAATGCATTGTATACTTGCCGTTCTAAAGCCTTTTCTTTAGCTGTTTCAACTAAATGAGGCGTCAAATCAGTTAGAGTTAATTCGTAGCCGTTTTCTGCTAGTTTTAAGGCATATCTTCCCGGTCCGGCACCGTTATCTAAAATATGTCCGCTAGGAGGAAGGTGTTTTTTTATAAAATGCCAGTTTACTTGAAACTCAATAGGCTCGCGTTCTAATCTCCCCCACTCATCAAACCTGCTGTAATAATCGATAACTTTATCCACTTTGATTAGCCTCCACTTCAAAAATTAGTTATAGTAAATTATAACAAAAATAGAAATAGTTAATAGGTGCATTTATGAAAAAATGAAGATGAAGAGAAAGGAGGGAGGAAAAATGACCGCAGCTTTTATTAGTCGTCTAGCCCTATCAGGTCTGTTAGGAGCTTTGGTTGGATTAGAAAGAGAATTTAGAGCAAAAGAAGCGGGCTTTCGAACTCATTTTTTAGTTGCTGTCGGTAGCACGCTGATTCTGCTAATTTCAAAATATGGCTTTTCAGATGTGCTTCATCAAGATCATATGGCCCTTGATCCGAGCCGGGTTGCAGCACAAGTAGTAAGCGGTATTGGTTTTTTAGGAGCAGGTATGATTATTATTCAAAAGCAGCATATTAGAGGGCTTACAACAGCCGCAGGCGTATGGGCCACGTCGGGAATTGGTTTAACCATTGGGGCGGGTATGTATACAGTCGGCATTAGCGCAACTATATTAGTGCTGATTGGCTTAGAAATATTGAACGTAATGTTTACATCTCTTTCTACTCATTCCATTTTAATTAAGTTTCGTGCAGCAAATCAAGAGGATATTTATGAGCTGCTTGATAAGATTGAAAGAGAAAATATTATGATTTCATCTTACGAAATTCACCGAGATCATCATCAAGGTGAGCTGCTCTATTTTGTAGAGATAAAAGGAAAGGCAAAAAAGAAAGGGAATAAAGTAGAATTGATTAAATCCATTCACTCTATGGCTCACGTGTTATTTATTGAAATTGAATAAGCACTCATTTATTTTTTTCAAAAGAGACTGGGACAAACGTATTTTAGTTGAAGGAAGGTCCGAACGATGAATGGAGATTCTTAGTTGAGAATCCAACACGTTCGGATCTTTTTATGGTGATGGAGGACGTAGGTTTCGTGTATGTAGGTACTTCTAGCGGTTGATTGGAGGGCAAGGCAAAGACTCCTGCGGGAAAAGCGTAATGGGTGAGACCCCGCAGGAGCACAAGCGACGAGGAGGCTCAGCGGCCGCCTGCGGAAAGCGAAGCCTTGCACGGAAATCAACCACGGTGTAACAAACGATCATACTAACTCATTTATCCCATTTGTTCGTCTTTAGATTGGAGTGATTTCGTTATGTCTCAATCTCTTTATTCGTTCACTATCTTACTTAAACCGTTTCGCCGTGTTTTAGCAGAGCAAAAAGAGGCTAATACCTAAATATAGAGAATTTTACTGGAGGTTTTAAAATGAAAATTGGAGTCGTAGGTGCTACAGGAAAAGCAGGAAGTTTTATCGTGAAAGAAGCTTTAAATCGGGGGCATGACGTAACGGCAATTGTACGTGATGCGAGCAAAGTAGAAGAAAAAGATGTTCGTACATTGGAAAAAGACATCTTTGATATTACGGCAAACGATATTGAAGGTTTCGATGCAGTAGTGAATGCGTTTGGAGCTCCTGAAGGAAAAGAACATTTGCATGTAGAAGCGGGGCAGTCGTTAATTCATGTATTTAAACAAGCTCCGGACGTTCGTCTTCTTGTTGTAGGAGGAGCAGGCAGTTTGTTTGTTGATGAAGAGAAAACGACGCGTCTAGCGGATACGCCTGATTTTCCAAAAGAATACAAAGCGACAGCTGACAATCAAACCCAAAATTTAAAAGACTTAGAAAGTACAAGCGATATTAATTGGACGTTTATTAGCCCAGCAGCATTTTTTAATCCTTCAGGAAAACGAACGGATGCTTATAAAACAGGGAAAGATCATGTTATTTTAAACTCAGAAGGAAACAGCCATGTCAGCTATGCTGATTATGCCATTGCAGTCATTGATGAAATTGAGCGAGGAGAGCATGTAAACGAACGCTTTACCGTTGTATCCGACGCTAGATAAAGGAAAAGCCGCTTTATGCGGCTTTTTTTGTGCATGTTATACTATGGAAAAAGGAGTAAGGTATAGAATGGATAATACAGTAAACGTAGCACTAACGTTTTATAGTGAAGCCTACGAGTCATCTATACATAGCTATACGCTGCCTGAAGAGCAGCTTATTTATACGGCACTTCCCGCTGAATCCTTAGCTAAGTGTGAGCAGGAAAAGGACAGAACGCCCGTTTTGATTTTGGCAGAAAACAAACTAGCCGGCTTTTTCGTGCTCGACGCAGGGGAAGCCGTTAAAGAATATACCAAAAGCTCCGGCGCGCTTTTAATACGGTCGTATTCCATTCATCCTGATTATCAAGGAAAGGGAGTTGGCAAAAAGTCATTGAAATTTCTTCCTGCTTTTATCAACCATCACTTTCCGACTAAAAATGAAGTGGTGCTAGGGGTGAACTATAAAAACACGACCGCGCAGCACCTGTACATCCGAAGCGGCTTTGTGGATACAAACCGGCATATTTTTGGAAGCCAAGGAAAGCAGTTTGTTTATCAGATGGACATAAAAAAAGCTTGAACAAGAGTTCAAGCTTTTTTCTTATATAACAAGTAGGAAGCTAGAGAAAATAGGCAGCGCTACAAGGGACGTTTTTAATACGGGAGCAGGTACGCGATTTGTAAACTTTGCTCCAATATATGAACCGACCATTGTGCCGACTACTACTTGGATCAACAGCGGAATATCTAAAAAACCCTGCTGATAATAGCCCATTCCTCCGCCGATGGCAATGGGAATAATAACGAGCATAGTCGTTCCAGCCGACTGGCGAATAGACAAGCCTAACACCATCATAAGGCCAAGCTGGATAAATGGAGTTGATCCAATTCCAAACATTCCTGACAGCGCACCAGTAATTAAGCCAATTAGTAAAGAATAAACGACAAATTTAGCTCCTGTTGGAATCGTACGTTCTTTTTGCTGACGGGAAAATAAAAACATTCGCAGCCAAAGTAAAACGCCAGATAATAAAAGCATACCGGCTGTGAGCCATTTTAGCTCGCCTTCTGGGATAAAGGATGAAAGGTTAGACCCAATCCAAGCGCCTAATGCACCGAGGATACCAACAGAGATACCGGATTTTAAAGATACGTTACCTTCGCGGTAATGACTGACTGCGCCAGATAAAGAAGAGAAAATCATTGCGGTAAGAGCCGTTGCGAGTGCAACGTGTACAGATACGCCGTACAGCAGCGTTAAAATTGAAATAATAAAACCTGATCCGCCTGCTCCGACAAACCCTAAGATCAGTCCGACGGCTAACATTGTTAAAACAATTGAAACATCCATAAACTAATTCCTTCTTTCAACACTTATTCTATGCAGACACATAACATTTTCGGCAAGTGCTACGTTCTTCATTTAAACATGAATTTTTTATGACGTCCAATGTATAATTTATATGAAATTGATAGTATTATGTAATGAGTAAAGGATGTGAAAAAATGGAATGGCAGCAGCTCGAATATTTTAATGTTGTAGCTCAAACGGAACATTTCACAAAGGCTGCGGAACAATTATCAATCGCACAGCCTACGCTCAGCCGCTCAATTTCTAAATTAGAATCAGAGCTTGGCGTGCCGCTATTTGAACGAAAAGGAAGACAAGTCATTTTAAATCGATACGGACGGCTTTTTTACGAACGAACGGCTAAAGTATTAAACGAAATGGAAGAAGCTAAACGTGAGCTTTCAGATTTGATCCACCCTCACCGCGGCAGTATTTCGTTTGCTTTTTTAAAATCATTAGGCGCTTCGTCTGTCCCAAAACTAGTTCATGCTTTTTTACAAGAGTATCCGAACGTTCAATTTCAAATTTTTGAGAACGCCACGAACATCATGCTCGATCAGCTTCAAACGGGGGAAATTGATTTTTGTATGTCTTCCGTAACGGAATCTAGGGCAGGAATTCAGTGGGAATATTTATGGAAAGACGAGCTGTACGCGTATGTCCCTGATACGCATTCTTTTGCCTCAAGGCAAGTGCTTTCGATTTCAGAGTTGGCTCATGAATCGTTTATCGCGTTAAAAAAAGGATACGGAAGCCGAACAATTTTTGATCAGCTGTTTGAAGAAGCCGAAATTGTGCCAAATATTACGTTTGAAGGAGAAGAATTTTTGACGGTGATTGGTTTTGTAGCGGCTCATTTAGGGGTTGCTTTGCTTCCTGAAATAAAGGGAGTGGACTTGCGAGGCATTAAAAAAATAAAGCTCAAAGAAGACACAGCTTCAAGGGTAATTGGGATTGCGTGGAACAAGGATAAATATTTAACTCCTGTTGCGAAGAAGTTCCAGGAATTTTTAATTCAGTATTTCAAAGACCATCATACGGGGGGAGAACTATGAAGAAAATTGCTTGCCTGCACGCTCATCATTCGAACATCTCTTATATAGAAAAAGCGCTGCCGTTTGCGAACTGTATGCATTTCGTAGACCCTGGACTTGTACATCGGGTAACAACCGACCCTAAGTTTGCAGCGGAGTCAGCAGCTGCAGAAGTAGAGAAGCAGTTAAAGTGGATGGAGGAATGTTCAGCGGATGCCATTTTACTTACGTGTACGAATTACATTGCTCTTTTACCAGAAGCATTTACAAGCGATGTTCCAATTATTAAAATCGATGAGCCTTATTTTCGCCGAATATGTGAAATAGAAGAACCGCAGCTTATCGTATTTACAAATCCGGAGACCGTAGAAGGAACAATGAAGCGTCTAGACGAATTTGCATTTTATCAAAATGTAAAGATAAAGGTTCGCCCTGTTGTGATAGAAGGTGCTTTTGAACTAGTAATGACTGGAAACCTAGAGAAGTATAAACAGAAGGTGAAACATGTCTTACATGAGCTAATAAAAGAGCATAACACTGTTGTTTCAGTGGCGCAGCTCTCGATGGTAGAAGCGGCGGCGGAGGTAAGCGACCGTATTATTACGCCTCTTCAACCGTTAGCGGAAGAAGTAAGAAAAACAATTATTAGGTCATAAGGAATGAAAGATAGAAAAAATAAATGGTAAAATATTCACTTTATTTTGACAAAAATTTCATTTCCTTATATGATAAATAGTGTTATAGAAACCACTTATTATATAGGGGAGGCATCGTCTTTGTGAAGAAAGCAAATGCGCGCGATAAGATTTTAGAAACAGCATCGCGGCTTTTTCAGCTGCAAGGCTATCATGCAACAGGATTAAATCAAATTATTAAAGAGAGTGGGTCGCCAAAAGGGTCTCTTTATTATTATTTCCCAAAAGGGAAAGAAGAACTGGCGATTCACGCTGTTCAATATACGAATAAATACGTCCAAGTTCAAATTAAAGAAAGCTTAAATCAATCTTCTGATGCAGCGCAGGCTATTCAGTATTTTATTGAAGAATTGTCCAAGCAGTTTGAACACGAAGAAAGTATTGCTGGTATGCCTGTTGGGCTGCTGGCTGGAGAAACGGCGCTTATTAATGAGCAGCTTCGCGAAGTCTGCTATGCAGCGTTTCAAGATTGGGAAAGACTTTTTAGAGAGAAAATGATAGAGAGCGGATTTCAAGAGAAGCAAGCAGGAGAGCTCGCAGTTGTAATTAACTGTCTGATAGAAGGCGGAATCTTGCGTTCGTTAACAGAGAAAACAAGCGCTCCTTTGCAGCAGATTCAGCAGCAGATTCCGGTTCTAATTCGTAAATGAAAAAAAGCTTTTCACTTTTAGAGTGGAAAGCTTTTTTTAATGAGTAATTTAATAGTGGGACTGCTTTTAGGAAAAATATTTAAAATTGATTTAGAGCATATTTTACTGGCGAGCAATGCAACGGTAGGGGGACCTACGACAGCAAGTGCAATGGCGATTGCTAAAGGATGGGGAAGTTTGGTTGGTCCTATTTTGGTAGTGGGAACGCTTGGCTATATTATTGGTAACTATATCGGCTTTGCACTTGGCTATTGGTACTTAACATTTTAAATAAAAAAACGCCTCCTTTGAGTCATCAGAGGAGGCGTTTTTTTATTTAGCGTGCTTGACTGCTGATGATCGATAAAATCGGCCTTTAAAGATATAGGTAGCTGTAATAAATAAATAGATAGCTAGTGTAATAGTCGTAATAACAACGGAGGTTGTACAGATAACACCAATTAAAATAGCGCTTAGTGCAATTAGGGCAGCCCACGTCGTATAAGGAAACCATTTAACAGAGTAGCTGCTCGATGCTTCTGGCTGAACTTTGCGGGACTTTAAGTGTGCGATCGCAATAATCAACCAAATAAACAACACGGTATATCCTAAGGATCCCATCAAATAATCAAATGTTTTACTTCCTGCAAATAAGGAAATCAACACGCCCACATAAAGGGATGATGTACACATTAAGATTGCATAGACGGGAACTTTGTTAACAGAAAGTTTCGAAAATATCTTCGGCACTCGACCGTCTACTGCTTGGGTATACAAAATACGTGATGAACCGTAAAGTCCTGAGTTCATTGAAGAAATAACGGCTAACAAGATCACAGCATTCATAATATGATCTGCTCCGGGAATTCCAATCATTTTAAATACCATCACAAAAGGACTTTGAGAAACGCCGTTTACTTCATTCCAAGGGATCAAGCTCACGATGATAAAAAACGGGAACAGATAAAAAGCAATGATGCGTGTTAATGTGCTGCGCACGGCTTTTGGTACTACTTTTTCAGGGTTTTTTGTTTCAGCTAGCGTCACCCCGATGATTTCAGTTCCACCGTAAGAGTAGATGACAACTAGCATCGCCGTAATTAACCCAGTTGGTCCTTTTGGAAAGAAACCGCCGTGATCGCTTAAATTTGAAAAACCCGCTGCGGTATGGTGACCAAATGATACAAATAGTAACAGAAGTCCAGCGATGATAAAGATTACAATGACCGTAATTTTAATTAATGCTAACCAGTATTCCGTTTCAGCAAATGCTTTAACTGAAAGCAAGTTAATAACTGTGACAATAACGGATACGCCTAAAGCAAGCATCCAAATTGGATAATCAGGAAGCCAGTACTGAATAAAAATAGCTGCTACAACGGCTTCAGCGGCAATGTTTAACACCCACATTTTCCAGTAAATCCAGTCTAAAAAATAAGCGGGATAGCTTCCTAAAATCGACTGAACTAAATCACGAAACGTTCGTGCGTCACTGTTTCGAACCGCCATTTCAGCAAGACCTTGCATAATGAATAGTAAAATAATTCCGCCAATTAAATAAGCAATGATAACTGATGGTCCTGCCATATCAATAGCTGAGCTGCTTCCTTTAAATAAACCAGCGCCAATGGCTCCACCTAGCGCCATCATCATAATGTGACGTGAAGTCATTGTTCGCTGCAAACCTTGGTTGTCCTTCTTCATGACTTTTCCCTCCACTTTTTTATAAAATAAAAAAAGCTTATCGTCTCCTACCTCATTATCAAATGAGAGAAGAGACGATAAGCTTTAGCTGACCGCGGTACCACTCTTGTTGGCTCTTAAAGAACCCTGCTTAAAACCTGATAACGAAGGTTAGACGTTAAAACTTAGAGAATACTTCTGCATTCTTTCTGAATTACCACTCCTGGGCGAGTTCAAAGTATTATTGGACTACGTTGCACCAACCCGTAGCTCTCTTGACCGAATAATAAGCTTCTACTACTCCCAATCGCTGTGTTTTTGATTAAAATCTGAAAGTTCTTGATGAATAACCATTACTATACGTGCTTCTTTTTTCTTTGTCAACAGCTATTTTCTAAAAAGTAAAAATGATTGAACTCTGTTTTTTATAGAACTCAGGACTGGTTATTTTGGTAAAAAAATCAGTCGTTTCACCTAATTTTCACCAACTCTGATTACATTAAGAAATATGAAAGAGAGGTTGTTTTGACAAATACATAGGTGAGGAGAATGAATAGAGTGAAAAAGATGATGTACGTCCGGTTTGGACTGGATCTTTTAATGGCCGTTACGTTTGTTTTATTTTTCAACAAACAAGTATTGGGAGGGTTAACGTTTCATGAAATTGTGGGGCTAGCGATTGCCGCCGCCTTTTTTACCCACGTGCTACTAAACTGGCAGTGGGTAAAGAAAGTTACGGTTAAATTATTTGACCGCAAGCTTCCGCGCAGAACAAAGTTCGGTTACTTTTTAAATATCATGCTGTTGATTACGATGTCATTTATTATGATAAGCGGTATTTTTATTTCAAGAGTAGTATTTCCAAATATTAATGTTGGGAATGAACAGTGGTTTAAGGTTTCGCATATTTCGGTATCATTTTTAGTGTTAATTTTAGTAGCCGCTCACATAGGTCTTCATTGGCAATGGGTCATAAATGTATGTAAAAACATGACGAAATTCAAAAAGTCAAAGAAAAGCTTGAGCATAGTAGCTAAGCTAGCAACCGTTGCACTGTTAGTCGTTGGCATATACGAAATAAATGAGACGGGTTTTCTTGGAAAGCTTGGAGGAGTAGCGAGAGTACTAAATTTAAGTTCATCAGATATGCCGCAAAAAGGCGGTGGAAAGCCGGATTTTGATCGCCATTCATTTAGCGAGAACAAATCTTCTGCGACGGCATCTGCTGGTCACGAACCTCCGAACTTTGATCACGATGGCGGAGGTCCGGAAAGAGGAATGAAAGGAAAAGAAGGCGGTTTTGAAAGTCCGAATCCTTTTGTTGTAATCGGTACTTATTTTGCTATTATGTCGGTTTTTATTATTGTTATTTATTATATTGAAAAAATATTAACGGAAGTGAAAAGACGTAAAAAAATGGCGGGTCCGGCTGCGGAAATTTAAATAAAAAAGCTATCTATTTCACTGTTTTTTCATCGTACAGAAGTAAAATCATTTATGTAAAAGCAAACGCTTTGCAAAATTAATATGAGATAAACTTAGGTGGTGGAAATCGTGAAACAACACACACAGCCTGAAACGGAACATAAGAAAAATTGGTTTATTAATGCGCTATTGAATTTTGGTATTTATAAAAAAGGAAATCGGCACTTATACGAACTGACACTTCAAGAGTTAGAAGCTCAATATGTAAAAGTGAAAGCATTCATGTATAATCAGGAACCTCTTTCGCAATGATAAAAAGGCACTCAGTATATGAGTGCTTTTTTATATGAGAAAGTCTTATTCTTTGACAGGCAAAACTGTACAGATTAAAATCACAGTATATTTTAAAGTTACAGTTTTAAATTACACATGTTATAGGAAGGAAAACAGTTTCTACCTATAATATGCTAATATTTTTGACCGTATCATTTTTGGAGGGAAATAAAATGACAAATAAAAAGTATGAGCCGCTTTTACAGCCATTTGCTTTTTCAAATGGCATCAAATTAGATAACCGTATTATTCTTGCACCTATGACAAACTTTTCATCAAATGAAGATGGAACGGTGTCAAACGCAGAAGTTGACTACTATGTGCGACGTTCAAAAGGTGTCAGCATGGTTATTACAGCATGTACATACGGGACGCCGAACGGCAAAGGATTTCACGGAGAGTTTGCTGCAGACAGCGATGAAATGATTCCTAGCCTGCGCCGTTTAGCAACAGCAATTAAAGATCAAGGAGCAAAAGCAGTTCTTCAAATTTTCCACGGAGGCCGCATGTGCCCGCCTGAACTGGTTCCAAATGGAGAGGTTGTTAGCGCAAGCGCTGTTGCTGCAGAACAAGAAGGAGCACCGGTGCCTCGAGAGTTAACAAATGAAGAAATCGAAGACATTATTCACGATTTTGGTGAAATGACGCGTCGTGCCATTGAAGCAGGGTTTGACGGAGTTGAAATCCACGGAGCAAATAACTATTTAATTCAGCAGTTCTTTTCTCCGCATTCTAATCGCCGTGAAGATAAATGGGGTGGCAGCGTAGAAAAACGCTTAACATTCCCGCTAGCAATCGTAGACGAAGTAAAGCAAGCCGTTTCTAAACATGCAAAAGAGCCATTTTTAGTAGGCTACCGCTTCTCTCCAGAAGAGCCTGAAACACCTGGAATTACAATGGCTGACACATTGAAATTAGTTGATGCACTAGCAGAAAAAGACCTTGATTACCTTCACGTGTCACTAATGGAATTCTGGTCAAAACCGCGCCGAGGCGTAGAAGATACTCGTTCACGTATTGAAATTATTCAAGAGCGAGTAGGAAGCCGCGTGCCTGTGATGGGCGTAGGTTCTATTCATACAGCAGACGAAGCAGTAGCAGCTCTTGAAACGGGGATTCCACTGCTTGCGATTGGCCGCGAATTAATTATGGATCCAGACTGGGTTCAAAAAGTCAAAGAAGGCCGCGAAAATGAAATTGTAACAACATTAAGCAAAAACGATCAGGAAAAGCTTGTGATTCCTGACCCGCTTTGGCAAGCTGTTATTAACACGCCAGGCTGGTTCCCGGTTGAAGATTAAAAGAAAGACAGAAAAGCGCAAAGACGATGGGACTGCCCCCATGTCTTTACGCTTTTTTGCTTTTTTATGGAATCGTGCTTTTGAACCATTAATTTACAAATGGACTTCTTTATGTTTGAATAGTAATAGTTTTCTGAAAGTGAGGTGGAAAAATGAAAGCAGGTCCAATGGTGAAAATGATGGTTTCAATGAGTATTTTTGGTTCAATTGGATTTTTCTCCACACAAACTGGACTGCCTTCCTTTGATTTAGTATTTGTTCGCTGTATTTGTGCAACGCTTTTTCTTGGAATGTGCTGGTTCATAACGGGGGAGTACAAAAGGGAAAAGTGGAATATCAAAGAGATAAAGCAGATTTTACTGTGCGGGGTATTTCTAGTGTTTAACTGGGTGTTTTTATTTAAAGCATTTGAAATGATGTCCGTTACGGTTGCCATTTCTATTTATCACCTTGCACCCGTTTTAGTATTGCTTCTGGGGAGCTTGATGTTTAAGGAGAAAATAACGGTTCTTGGCGTTATGTCTATCTCAATCTGTTTTATAGGAACACTTCTAATTATTGGAGTGGAGCAACTTACGATTGAGGGCTTCATGTCTTCAGGAATACTTTGGGCGCTTTTAGCCGCTTTGTTTTATGCATGCACGACGCTGCTTGGAAAAGGAATTATTCATATGAGTGCTTATGCTGTTACATTTCTTCAGACTTTTTTAGGAATTTTTCTACTGTTGCCGTTTGTTCATTTTAGTGATTTTCATTTCCTAACAACGGCCAACTGGACAGCAATTTTAGTAACGGGCTTTGTACATACTGGTTTAGTGTATTATTTGTTTTTTGACAGCCTGCGCTATTTAAAAACTCAGGTAATTTCAGTTCTGGTGTTTTTAGATCCAGCTGTTGCTATTTTATTAGATACAGCATTCACAGGCTTCCGCCCGACGTTTCTTCAGCTTGCAGGCATCGTTTTGATCTTTTTAGGAATGCTGTTTACCTTAAAGCGAAAACCAGAATCTGAAAAAAACATTTCCAATAGTAAGGTTCAAAAAAACATATAGAATTTTCCATTTAATTTGTTGGTGCTCGTTCATTAGAAAAGGGGAGCTGTCATGAAAGTTAGTAAGCAAAACGCAGAACATTACGTGTGGGGAGGAAAATGCGACGGGTGGCACCTAGTGAAAAATAAAGACGTAAGTATTATTCATGAGCGCATGCCTCCTCATACAAAAGAGGTAAGGCATTATCACACGAGAGCACAGCAATTTTTCTTTGTGCTAAAAGGAACAGCTGCTCTAGAAGTAGACGGAATTATTTATGATGTAAAAGCACATGAAGGAATAGAAGTGCTTCCGTCTATTCTTCATCAAATGATGAATCGTTCGAGCGAAGAGATTGAGTTTCTTGTTATTTCACAGCCCTTTGCACAAGGAGACCGCATAGCTGTTGATGAAGATGAAGACTAAGCATAGATAAGTCCATTTTTACTAGTCCTAACAGTAAGCGAAGAATACTGTCCAGTACAATAGTACCTTTTCATTCAGTAAGTGAAATATTATGATCAATAAAATAAAAATACTTTTATTGCAGAGCAGAAATGTGGTAAATTAATATGTATGCAATATAGGGAGAACAAAATTTACAAATTAACAATTGTGTAATATTAACATCACGATAAAAAATAAGAGATTACAAGTTAAAATGTAAATTTTGTAGATGACTAAAAAAAGAGATGAAGATGATATTGTTTGACAAATTGAATCATTTTCAGGTAATCTTTTGCAGGACGTAACCGTTACGATTTAATGTAGGGGACTTTCCTGAGGTTAGCTGAACATGAAATCTCTACTTTTTAGTGAAAGGAATTTGAAAATGAAAAAACTATTTTCAAAGCCGTTGTTTTACTTTTTTATAGCGGTTTTATTCATGTGGATCAAGTCTTACATGTCTTACAAAGTGGAGTTCAACTTAGATATAAGTGACTCAATGCAAAAAACGTTATTGTTTATTAATCCAATTAGTTCAACTTTGATCTTTTTAGGGTTAGCATTGTTTGCAAAAGGAAAAAGATCCATCGTTTGGACGCTTATTCTTAGTACAATCATGACGGTCATTTTGTACAGCAATATTTTATATTATCGATTCTTCAATGACTTTGTGACATTGCCTACTTTAACGCAAACAAGCAATGTGGGTCATATGGGAGGCAGTATCGCTGATTTAGTAAAAGCTCACGATATTTTTTACTTTGTAGATATCATTTTACTGATTGCGCTATTGTTTGTTAGAAAAATCGAATGGCCAAAAGCACGTCTTAAATTCCGTTATACGTTCATGGTACTAGCGGCAGGAGCTATCGCTTTTGCAATTAACTTGCACTATGCTGAAAAAGATCGCCCTGAATTATTAACAAGAACATTTGATCGCAACTACCTAGTGAAATATTTAGGAGCATACAACTACACGGTGTATGATGCAGTTCAAACGTTTAAAAACTCAAAGCAACGAGCATTCGCAAGCAGTGATGACTTAACAACAGTGAAAAACTTCAGTACAAGTCACTATGCAGCTCCAAATATTGAGTATGCCGGTAAAGCAAAAGGGAAAAACATTATTAAAATTCATCTAGAATCATTTCAGTCATTCCTGATTAACTATAAGTTAAACGGGCAAGAAGTAACGCCGTTTTTAAATTCATTAGCAAATGGAAATGAATTTATGTATTTTGATAACTTCTTCCATCAAACAGGACAAGGTAAAACAGCTGATGCAGAGCTTATGATGGATACGTCATTATATGGCTTGCCTCAAGGATCAGCATTTAGCTTAAAAGGCCGCAACACGTACCAAGCAGCACCAGCGATCTTAGATCAAGAGGGTGGCTATACAAGTGCCGTTTTACACGGAGACTATAAAACGTTCTGGAACCGTAATGAAATTTATAAGCAGTTCGGTGTGGATAAATTCTTTGACGCAAGTTATTACAATATGACTGGTGATAACAAAGTAAACTATGGATTAAAAGATAAGCCATTCTTCAAAGAATCTATGCCAATGCTACAGTCATTGAAGCAGCCGTTCTATGCGCATATGATTACATTAACAAACCATTTCCCATTTGTCCTTGATAAAGGCGATGCTAGCATTGAGCCGGCAAACACAGGAGATGGAACGGTAGACCGTTATTTCCAAACGGCTCGTTATTTGGATGAATCACTGCAAGAATTCTTTACAGAGCTAAAAGCTTCAGGCTTATATGACAACTCAGTTATTATGATTTACGGCGACCACTATGGTATTTCTGAAAATCATAACAAAGCAATGGAAAAAGTTCTTGGCGAGAAAATTACGCCATATAAAAATGCTCAGCTTCAACGCGTACCGTTCTTCCTTCACGTACCAGGTGTAAAAGGTGGAGTGAACCATACGTACGGCGGTGAAATTGACGTAGTACCTACGCTTCTTCACTTAGTGGGAATTGATAGTAAAGAGTATGTTCAATTCGGTACAGATTTATTATCAAAAGACCATGATCAGGTAGTAGCATTTAGAAATGGTGATTATGTTTCTCCGAAATACACGTCAATTGACGGCAAGTATTACGATACAAACACAGGAGAAAGAATCACAGTAACAGACGAAGCGAAAGCTTATAAAAAGAAAGTTGGAAGAGAGCTAGAACTTTCTGATAAAGTGTTATACGGTGATTTATTACGATTTAATAAATTAGATGACTTTAAACCGGTCGATCCATCAAAATACATGTATGGAAAAGACCAAGAAACAGAAAAGTAATGTAAGCTTTCACACCATACAATCCAAACAAGCAAGTAGAGGAGCTTTTTAAAAGCTTAGCTACTTGCTTGTTTTATGAGAACTTCATTGAAAAAGAAAGCTGGTGACAGAAACGTGGAGCGAACAAGACGCAAAAGAAGAAGAAGAGTTCGATGGGGCAGAGTGTTCTTTGCTTTGTTGTTCCTTTTTATTATCGTTGGGGGCATATACAGCTATTTCCAATATAAGCAAGGGCTATCGATGGCAAGTGATGGTCAATTTGCGGATGACGGCACGACATTTGAACAGTTTCAAGGCAGTCTCCCAAATAACGGAGAAGTAAATATGCTGCTGTTAGGAAGTGACTCGCGCGGGGAAAAGCATTCTCGTACAGACTCTATTTTAATTGCTCACTACGATTCTAAAAGCAAGCACCCGAAAATTGTTTCCCTTATGAGGGATATGTACGTGGATATTCCAGGACACGGCAAGCAAAAGCTGAATGCTGCTTACGCGTTCGGAGGTCCTGAGCTGCTGCGTCAAACGATTAAACAAAATTTTGATATCGATATTAACTATTATGCAGTTGTGGACTTCGAAGGTTTTTCAAAAATTGTAGATACGATTGCGCCTGATGGCATTGAAGTAACCGTGCCTCACGATATGTCTTCGGGAATTGGTATGACGCTTCACAAAGGTACCCAAGTTTTACACGGTGAACAGCTGCTTGGCTACGTACGTTTTCGCCATGATAACATGAGTGATTTTGGACGCGTTCAGCGCCAGCAAGAAGTCGTTTTAAAGCTTAAAGATGAAGTAGCAAGCCTAAACAGCGTGTTTAAAATACCGAAGCTTCTCGGCGTAATGGATCCTTACATCGATACAAATTTAGATACAAAAAGCATGATGCTTCTGGCTAAAGATGTGGTAACAGGAAACATGAAAGATGTTCAAAGCCTGCGACTGCCGTTAGACGGATCATTTGAAAACAAAACGTATAGCGGTGTTGGTATGGTGCTTGATATTGATTTAGATAAAAATAAAGAGGCGCTGCAAGAATTCTTAAATGACAAATAAAGAAAAGCCTCGAGACGCATGTCTCGAGGCTTTTTCCTTATACATAGACGATGATGCGTTTGAATGATGTAATTAAACTGGTCACTATACCGGAGCATACAACAATGAATAATGAATAAATAGCTGTATCGTTTTGAAGCAGTAAAATACCTGAAATAATAATAGATGCGTCAATCACTAAAATGATGATGCCGGGGTTTAAAGATAACCATTTCGCAAGTATCAGAGAAAATAAGTCGACCCCGCCTTGACTTGCGTGCTGCCGGAGCATGATGCCGGTTCCGATTCCGTTAAAAACACCTCCAAGGCAAGCGCTTAAGATAATGGGAAGGTGAAAAATCCCGTGAAGCGGAAACAGCAAATCAATCATAACGGCTGAGAGAACCATGCCATAGATAGCATTTAAAAAATAAGAGCGGTTAAAACCCAAGGCGAGAAGGTAAATCGGCAAGTTTAAGCAAAAAATCATCACACCTACTTTATAGCCAAGTAAATAATTAATGATTAAGCTAATTCCCGTAATGCCTCCTGTTACAAGCTGAAGCGGAAGAATAAAAACGTTAATTCCGATACTAACAAACACACTGCCAATTCCAATTGCAATCAATTTTTTATACATGCTGTCTCATCCTTGTCTATGAATCTCTTTATATGTATATGAAGACAAGCAGAGTTTCAGCACAAAGACCGCTTTAGAAACCATAATGAACGGATTAAATATATGCAAAGGAAGCTGTTTTAAGATGCAAATGTGTTGCATAAACATGGTTCACCATAGACAATAAGAATTAACGAAGAAGGTAAATGGAGGAGAAAAAATTGATCGTTCGAAAAGCTAGAGAAGAAGAAACATCATCTATTGAAACAGTGACGCTTGCTGCCTATGAGCAATATGCAGCTGTAAAATCAGAAGCACACTGGAAAAGATATCGAAAGGGAATTTTACATACCTTGAGTGAAGAAAAGAAATTTGAGTGCATTGTAGCTGAAATCGATGGAGAAATGGCAGGAAGCGTTTTGTTTTATCCGCCGAATACGGATGTATATGGAGGGTTGTTAAAGCCATTTCCATGGGCTGAAATTCGTCTGCTGGCAGTTGCTCCGTCTCATCGCCGAAAAGGAGTCGCCAATGCGCTTCTTGAAGCGTGTGAAAAAAAATCTCGGGAGCTAGGGTGTTCTTATTTAGGTTTACATACAGATAATTCAATGGAACATGCCATTAAGCTGTACACTAAAAGAGGTTACGTTCGCTTTCCTGATAACGATTTTTATCCGGTAAAAGATTTGCACGTTATGGCATTTAGAAAATCAGTTTAATAAAAAAAGCCTTTGAAATCATTGATTTCAAAGGCTTTTTTTATTTATATAACGTGACGATTCCAGTGGCGGTGAGCTGAAATAGCTTCAATAAACTCATCTGTAAAGCGTGTAGTTTCTCCAGTTACGACACCGGGACTACTATCTAAGCCAGAAGCTTTCAGCCACTTAACACCTTCATCTGTCGCGCCAATTGGTTTAAAATGCTCGAATGCTTCTTGAGCAAACGTCAGTGCTTCTTTACGAAACTTCTCATCAGCTGACGAACTTCCGACAACATAAACCGCATCGAATAAGACAGAATCACTTGTTAAGAACGTGTGCTGTACTTCAAGTTCTAACCCGTCTGTTCCTTTTACGTTTTGGAGGGTTGTGCTTACAATTTCAGGCTGAATGCCCTGTTGTTTTAAACTGTTTAACACTTGTGGTAGGTCACTGCTAAAGTCATTAGCTAGAATGACAGCTACTTTACGCGTATTCGGCTTTTTAATCGTCTGTTCCTGACTAAGAGCCGGAGATGACTTGGTCACTGGCGCGTCTTCTCCTGATGGAGGCGTTGCACCAATCGCTTGTGCTACTTGTTTAGCTAGCACTGTACTGACGTTGGCAAACATATCAACGACCTGCTGCTGAACAGACTTGCTTTTCACTTTTCCAAGCTCAAAGCTGAAAGCACTGATAATATGCTCTTTTTCAGGGTCGCTCATGCTATTCCAAAATAGCGTTGCCTGTGAAAAGTGGTCTTTAAAACTTTCGCTTCGGCTTCGAACTTTTCTTCCTTCCACTTTTTCTTGATAGTGAGCATAACCGCCCTCTGACTCTGGGACAGGAGCCGGCGTATTGGCTGCAAGAGAGTTTCTGTGATAGCTGACAGGCCCTTTGTTAATCGTTTGACGTCCGTAGCCGTCTCGTTGATTGTTATGAAACGGGCATACTGGACGGTTGATTGGAAGTTCATGAAAATTCGGACCGCCCAGACGAATAAGCTGGGTATCCGTGTATGAAAACAATCTCCCTTGTAAGAGAGGATCATTGGAAAAATCAATTCCCGGTACCACATGCCCCGGATGGAATGCGACTTGTTCCGTTTCGGCAAATACGTTGTCTACATTTCGATTTAAGGTCATTTTTCCAACCAATTTGACGGGAATGTCTTCTTCTGGCCAAAGCTTAGTTGGATCGAGAATGTCAAAGTCGAACTTAAATTCATCTTCCTCAGCTATGATTTGAAGCCCTAGCTCATATTCAGGATAATCTCCGTTTTCAATCGACTCCCATAAATCGCGGCGATGAAAATCAGGGTCTTTCCCAGAAATGGTTTGAGCTTCGTCCCAAACAAGGGAATGCGTTCCGAGCACAGGCTTCCAGTGGAATTTGACAAAATGAGCTTTTCCTTCTGCATTAACTAAGCGAAAAGTATGTACGCCGAAGCCTTCCATCATACGCAAGCTGCGTGGAATTGCACGGTCTGACATTGACCACATGACCATGTGAGCAGACTCTTGGTTATTGGCGACAAAATCCCAAAACGTATCATGTGCTGAAGCCGCCTGCGGCATTTCGTTGTGTGGCTCAGGCTTAACAGCGTGAATTAAATCCGGGAATTTAATCGCATCTTGGATAAAGAACACGGGAATGTTATTTCCAACTAAGTCATAGTTTCCTTCTTCTGTATAAAATTTTGTTGCAAAACCACGGGCGTCGCGCACCGTTTCAGCTGAACCTTTAGAACCTGCTACAGTAGAGAAACGGACAAATACAGGTGTTTTTACAGACGGATTCTGTAAAAATTTAGCTTTTGTATATTCACTGAGAGAGTCATACAGTTCAAATTCTCCGTGAGCAGCGAAGCCGCGCGCATGAACGATGCGTTCAGGAATGCGCTCGTGGTCAAAATGCGTCATTTTTTCACGGAAATGAAAGTCTTCCATAAGGGTTGGACCACGTTCACCCGCTTTTAAAGAAAATTCATCTTCGGAAAGCTTTAACCCTTGATTGGTTGTGAGCGCTTGGTTTCGATCATCTGTTTTAAACTGCTCGAGCTGTTCTTGCTTGCTTTTTTCATTTACAGGGTGCTTTTTTGTCATACCTGTCTTCCTCCTTGACCTTCAATTAATAATCATTACAAAATGTGTACCCTATCAAAAGTTGAAGCAAACAGAAATGTTGGAATTTTTTCGTAGGAAATCCGTTATTTTCTTGTTATGATTATGAATAAGTATTCATAAATAAGAAAATAAAAGGAGAGGGGATACATAGATGAAAACACGGGTAACAGATTTATTAGAAATTCAATATCCAATTGTACAAGGAGGTCTGGCGTATTTAGCGTACGCAGAACTTGCTGCTGCTGTCTCAAATGCAGGAGGGCTTGGACAAATTACAGCTATGACGCTCCGAACACCTGAGAAACTTCGAGCTGAAATTAAGAAAGTACGTTCTTTAACTGAGCGTCCTTTTGGCGTTAATTTTGCTGTTGGAGGTCAAACAGAAGGTTCTTATAAAGAACTTCTCGACGTAGCAGTAGAAGAAGGCGTTCCGGTTGTTTCCATAACAGGAGCAAATCCCGCACCTATTTTTGAGAGATTAAAAGGAACGGGAATTAAAACGCTCGTGCTGGTAGCCAACGTGCGTCAAGCTCAGAAAGCTGAGAAGTTAGGAGCAGATGCCGTCATGGCAGTGGGGCAAGAAGCAGGAGGACATATCGGACGTGAGGATCTCGGCACAATGGTGTTAATTCCTCGAGTAGCTGCGGCTGTGTCAATTCCGGTCCTTGCAAGCGGAGGGATTGGAAACGGACAAGGATTATTGGCAGCGTTATCATTAGGCGCTGAAGGGATTGAAATGGGAACGCGTTTTATCGCGACAAAAGAATGTGTAGATGCCCACGATGCGTATAAACAAGCTATTGTAGAAGCAAAAGAAACCGATACTGTGGTTATTAAACGTTCGTTCGGAGCGCCTGGACGCGTATTGAAGTCTCATTACACTCTTGATATTATTGAGCGTGAGCAGCAAGGAGAGAGGTACGAAGAGTTAAAAGACGTCATTAGCGGAGGGGCAAACTGCCGGTATATTTATGAAAATAAAATCGATGAAGGCTATGGATGGGCAGGCCAAGTCGTTGGACTGATTGATAGTATCCCAACGGTGCAAGAGCTTTTTGACAGTATGATAGAAGAAGTGCACGTCGGTTCTAAACGACTGCTGAGTATAGTGGAAAAGAAGTAGATATACAAGCCGTCATACTGCAGCAATTATTCGCATATTTATAATCTATATCTCTAAATGAGGTGAGAAAATGAAAAGGATGCGAGCATTTGCTATTATGACGTTTTTAGTAGTAGGTTCAGGGTATGCAGTTTTTACTAAAAAAGAAGAAGTTTCCAAGACTCAGCAAGCACAAGTGTACGAAGAAGCAAAGCCTGTTATTAAACAAATGGACAAACTGGATATTTGGCATAAAATCAGCAGCGGTTTAACTGAAGCGGGCTATGAATCAAGAGGCGTGAATTCTTCCCTTTACTCAAAAGACAGAGTAGAGCTGGATGTGTATATGGAGCCTTCCGTTTCATCTGATGCCAAAACGCAAGAAACTATTAAACAAATGGTATATAAAATACTGGAAGAAAATAAGTTTCAGCAAAAGGCCTTTCACGTAACAATTAAATTCCTGCCCGAAAAACAAGCAAAATAGACTTGTCTCGGGCAGGAAATTTTTTTATTAAAATGCTTTTTCATTGGCTGCTGGAATACTCTCTGGGAGAGAAATTTCAGCATTTTTGGGCTGATACGCAATTTTTCCATCCAGCACATCATTTGCTTTTTGTAGGTCTAATAAATTTTCCCATCTTGCGATAATAAAAGCAGCTACCGCATAACCAATAATATTAACTGTAGTCCGGTAATTACCCATAAAGCGATCAGGAGCGAGCATCAGAGCAACGGCTGCTACCGGAATGGATCCGGTTGCTGCTGCGGTCGCAGAGAGAGCAACAAAGGCTGAGCCTGGAATGCCAGCCATTCCTTTAGATGTAAGAAGCAGGACACCAAGCATTAAAATCTGATCAGTGAGGCTCAAGTCTATGCCCGTTGCTTGTGCTAAAAAGACGAGGGCAAGAGACAAGTAAATGGAAGCACCGTCTAGATTAAACGAATAGCCAGTAGGCACAACAAGGCCAACGACTGCTTTGTTGCATCCTGCTTGTTCGAATTTATCCATGAGCTGCGGCATAACGGCTTCAGTGGAACCCGTAGCAAATGCCAGCATAATTTCTTCTCGTATATATAGAATGACTTTCCATAAACTTAATTTTAAATAGATTCGTAAAATAGCAGCTAAAACAAGAACAAATGCTAGACAAGCAATTGTCATAGCGATAAATAGCTTTCCAAATGCAGCAAGTGTTCCAAGACCGTACTGACTAACTGCAAATGCCATGGCGCTAAACGTGGCAAGAGCCGTTAATTTCATAATGTATCCCATAATTTTAAACAACACATCATTTACTTTTTCCAATACATTTAAAAGGGTCTCTGCTGTTTTTCCGCCTATATGGACAAGCGCGATGCCAAACAAACAAGAAATTAAAAGCACTTGAAGCATAGAGTTGCTTGAAAAAGCACCAACTGCACTGTCTGGAATCATATTAAGAAAAAAATCACCTTCACTCGGAAGTTCGGAGCCGTTTGTCTTCGCGTCCACTTCGCTTGTGCTTAAGCTTGAAGGATCAACATTCATACCGGTGCCGGGATTCATTACGTTTGCTACTAATAGACCGATTAATAGAGCGAATGTTGTGACAATTTCGAAGTAGAGAATGGTTTTTCCACCGATACGCCCAACTGTTTTAATGTTTCCAACCTTGGCAATTCCAACAACAACTACTCCAAAAATAAGAGGAGCAATCAGCATTTTGATAAGCTTAATAAAACCGTCTCCAATCGGTTTCACAGCATTTCCAAAGCTTGGCCATAGATATCCTACGGCTATGCCAAGCACAATTGCCATCATAATTTGAAAGAAAAGACCTTTATAAAAAGGTTTTTTCTTACTTTTTGCCGCTGTTTTTGTCATGTGTTCTCCCTTCGTCCTACAATTTTTTTAAATATCACAATAGATGTTATGTTTTTTTACATTTTAACGTAAGGTTGTTTGAGGTGTCATTGGTCTCTTTGACTAAAATTCAATAAAAATATTAGTTGAAGTGTATAAGAAGAGCAGGGAAGTGGTTTAAAACATTATTATTTTTAATGTAGATATTTAAAGAAACTAATAAAAAGCACATGCAAAGGCATGTGCTTTTATTTGTTAAATTAATTTAATTCCGCTAATTAGAATGATGGTTGCCATGATGGCTTGAAGCGGTCTTGAAGGCACTTTCGTTGATAAACGGCTTCCGAGTAACACACCTGGAATAGATCCAGTTAATAGGTTAGCAGTCAACATGTAATCCACGCTTCCAAAGCTTGCATTTAAAATACCAGCCACCGTAACGAGAAGAAACGCATGTGCAATATCAGTTCCAACCAGCTCAGATGTTTTTAGCTTAAATAAGTACAGCATCGCAATCGCAAATAATGAGCCCGAACCAATCGATGTTAGTCCGACAATGAATCCAAAGACTACGCCAATTCCGATTGTTAATCCTTTTTTCTGATCTAAGTCCATTTCCTGAAACCGATTTGGGCGAATTAATTTATCAAAAAAGACGCGAAAGATAATTGAAATGGCAACCAGCGTCATGACATATCCAAGAGCGTGCTTAATAATCGTTTCTTGATGCTCGTGAAAAGATGGGAATGCATGAAGTGTGACAATAGCCAGCACGGCGCTCGGAATACTTCCGAAGGCTAAATATTTTGCTAATTTAAAGTTAATGGTTCGCTGTTTGTAGTGCTGAGCGACTCCGAATAATTTTGTGATAGAATTGTAGACAAGATCTGTTCCTACGGCAATGGAAGGGTTAATGCCGAGTACAATCAGTAAAGGTGTTAATAAAGCGGCACCTCCAACCCCCGTTAAGCCTACAAGGGTTCCAACGAATAATCCCATTAAGGTAATTGATAGTTCCATATTTCGTCCTCCTACTCTCAAAACCAAGTACATTGATCTGATTATAGAGCATTGTAGCTCATATGTAAATAAAATTCTGAATATTTTTAGTGAAGTTGAAAAGGTTTTCTTATCCTTCACTATTTTAGGGAACGGACGATAAAGTCATAGGAAGTTATAAAAAAGTAAATAGAATACGTTTATTTATCTATGATTACGCTCTAATTTGTGTTACAAATGTAAATGCAATAAAAGAGTTTATTTTTATCTCATTTGAAAGACCGGTGAATGCATGAGTTTTGTCACGAAAGATTTGTTAATTAATTTTTTATTTATTTTATTGGCGCTGTTTTTAGTGCAGATGTTTTATTTAATCAAGTATGCTAAAAAAATTCATTGGTGGAAAGATCGTTATATCGCGGTATTTCCGATTTTAGCCATTACCTTTTGCCTTTTGTTTCCGGTTAACGGAGCTTATGTCCCGGATGACTATCGAATGGATTTACGAAGAATTCCTTATATTTTAGGAACGTTATATGGAGGCTGGCCGCTAGGAAGCTTGCTTTTTGTCTTTATTTTACTGCTGCGCTTGCTAATTGGCGGGTACGATGTAGGGTTTTTATCAACATTAATTGCTCTTCCGATTTTATCCATTCCTTTATTTTTCATAACAAAATACTTTTTACATTTCTCATTAAAAAATAGAATTATCGTGAGCACCTGTCTTAGTGTAGTCGGTTCTTTATTAGCTATGCTTGTATCTATTTTTGTCTTGCACGTAACAAGCATTCCTATTAGCGTGTGGGTTCAATTCGCGATTTTAGATGTAGCAGGCATGTTTGTGATTACCATACTCTGGGAAGCGATACGGGCAAATTTATTAGTGCTGCAGCGCCTGATGAAAGCAGAAAAACTAGAAATTGTCAGTCATTTGGCCGCCAGCATCTCTCATGAGGTGCGAAATCCTCTAACTGCAAGCAGAGGATTTATGCAAATGCTGCAAGAAGATGAAAAAGAACCTGCTAAAAAACGCTACATTTCCATTGCGATTAATGAACTAGATCGTGCAAAAGAAATCATTGATGATTACTTGCTGTTTGCCAATTCTGCTCCGGAACGAAATGAAAAAATGAATATTTCAGAAGAGATTCATCACGTCACCCATATTATGACGCCTCTTGCAAATATGAATGGAGTCGCTATTGATTTTACCTTTGATGAAGAAGTGAAGTTCTTCGTAATGGGAGAAAGAAGAAAGCTTCAGCAGTGCCTAATCAATTTATTTAAAAATAGTATTGAAGCCATGCAAAATGGAGGCACGTTAACCGTTAAAGTAGCAAAAGAAGGCGGGGTTGTTATTGTGGATATTATCGATACAGGCTGCGGTATGACGCAAGAACAAATCAACCGGTTAGGAGAACCGTATTTTACAACAAAAGAAAAAGGTACGGGGCTTGGAACGATGGTATCTTTCAGTATTATTCATTATATGAAGGGAAAAGTGAGTGTGTCTAGCATAAAAGGAAAAGAAACGTGTTTTTCACTTGAATTTCCCCTTTGTGAATAAAGAGGCTGGGACAAAAATTATTTAGTTGAAGGAAGATCCGAATGCGTTTGATTCTTGAGGGAGAATCAAACGCATTCGGATTTTTTTATTGGTAGGGTAAATATAGGTTTCGTATGTTTAGTTGCTTCTAGCTGTTGATTGAAGGGCAAGACGAAGGCTCCAGCGGGAAAAGCGGAACAGGTGAGACCCCGCAGGAGCGTACGCGACGGGGAGGCTCACCGTCGCCCGCGGAAAGCGAAGTCTGGCACGGAAATCAACAGCGGAAGCGGTGTCTCAAGCAATCCATACGAGTCCCTTTATTCCATTTGTTCGACTTTAAATTGGAATGATTTCGTTATGGCTTAATTTGTTTTTAATGAAGTTCACTCACATACTGATCAATCATCGCCTCTAAATCCTCTAGCGTTGTCTTACTTTTGTTGACAGACAGCTGCTTTAATGAATGAAGAGCACTATCAACAACAAACTTGCGGGGAGTCGACTGTTTAAACAGCTCTTCTTCAATAAAACTAATAAGCTCTGTGCATTTTTGGCGTTCGAATTCATCAGTAAATTGTTTGTGAACTTGTTTTTTTAAATCGATAAGTGCTGTAGAAATGTCCTGTTCTATTTGATTTTTAGTATTCGGGCAAGATGGAAGCCATTCTTTAATCGTTTGCGGATCGAGCAAAATGTCTCCTGAATTTGCTACTTCGTCTACAAGAGGAAGCAGGCGCTTAACGCTGTAGCTTATGATCTCATGCGGGTCAGTATTTGTGCCGTTAACCATAAAATTATAGTGAAAGTTGCGATGAAGCATGCCAAGAAACATAATTGCACAATCTAGCAGGTACGGTTTCTTTTCCTGTCCAAATAAATCAATGAACCGCTTGTAAACCCAGTTTACTTCAATAAACTGGGTTTTTTTTATGTATGCTTTTAAATCAGGATCATTGGAAACAAATACTTCTTCAAGTAATGTAAAAAATTTATGTTTATGGTGGTTTTTCATCTGTGCATCAATCTGTTTAACAAATACATCTACATCGGTCAGGCTTTTACCAACCAGCAGCTGATTGCGCTCTTGTTCAATTGTTGTATGAAGCCAGGTAAAAACAGCGATTAATAATTCATTTTTTGAAGAAAAATAGTTGTAGAATGTTCCTTTTGAAATGCCGCTATAATCAATGATGTCTTGAATAGATGTAGCTTGAAATCCTTTTTCAACGAAGAGATGGTGTGCATTTTTTACAACTTGCTGTTTTCGGTTATTCATTATTATCACCTAAATATAAAATTAGACTCATGGTCCAACTTTATGATACATGATTTAAAGCGTTTACACAAATGTTCTTTTCAAAAAAATGAACGATATCCCGACGATATATTGATATAAAAGGATTATAGGACTAAAAAAGTCGAGAAAATAAAGGACATGAACGCAAGATTTTTCGCTTGCATAAATTGAACTCACAGTATAATATACTCTATGTAGAACATGTGTCTAAAAAAATGAACTTAAAGTATAAGGAGGTACAATAATGAGTCAATCGATAAATCAAATGGAAAAGCCGCCTTATGGCATAATTGCTATTTTGTTAATTGGCGCTTTTATCTCATTGTTGAATGAAACGTTATTAAATGTGGCGCTGCCGTCTATTATGAAAGACTTAGATGTGACAACGTCAACGGTCCAGTGGCTTTCTACTGGTTATATGTTAGTGAATGGTATTATGATTCCAACTACCGCTTTTTTAATTCAGCGCTATTCTATCAGAGGCTTATTTTTAACGGCGATGACCTTATTTACAGCAGGAACAATACTTGCCGGTGCTTCACCCGTATTTTCGGTCTTGTTAACCGCTCGTATTATTCAAGCATCAGGCGCAGCCATTATGATGCCGCTGTTAATGAACGTATTGCTCACAAGTTTTCCATTAGAAAAACGCGGAGCTGCGATGGGGATTTTCGGTTTAGTTATGATTTTTGCTCCGGCAATTGGTCCTACATTATCAGGGTGGCTAATTGAACACTATGAGTGGAGAATGCTGTTCCACCTTGTTACGCCAATCGCGGCAATTGTATTAATAGGCGCTTTCTTCCTATTAAAAGACAAAAAAGAAAAAGTGGAAATCAATTTGGATTTCCTATCACTTGTGTTATCTACAATTGGATTTGGCGGACTTCTATACGGATTTAGCTCAGCAGGGGATAAAGGCTGGGATTCTGTGGAAGTATACGGCACCATTATCGTAGGAGCTGTGGCTCTGATTTTATTTATTACGCGTCAGTTCAAGCTTAAAACACCTATGCTTGAATTTCGCATTTTTAAATATCCAATGTTTGCTTTATCATCAACGATTTCGATGGTAATCACAATGGCATTATTCTCAGCCATGCTGCTAATGCCAATTTATGTTCAAACGGTACGAGGCATTTCTCCGCTTCATTCAGGATTACTAATGCTTCCAGGTGCGTTACTAATGGGTGTGATGTCACCGATTACCGGAAAATTATTTGATAAATTCGGAGCGCGTGCACTGGCTGTAACGGGTCTAACTATTACAGCCGTTACGACGTATTTCTTCAGTAACTTAGAGCTTGATACGACGTATGCAACGCTCATTACGCTTTACACGCTTCGTATGTTCGGGATGTCTATGGTGATGATGCCGGTTATGACAAACGGATTAAATCAGCTGCCGCAGCGCTTTAATCCGCATGGTACTGCCATGAACAATACGCTTCAACAAGTATCGGGAGCTATTGGTTCGGCTCTTTTAGTAACGGTGATGTCAAACCGTACAGCTACGCATGCAAAAGAGCTCGCTCAAGATGCAATGAGCGGAGCAGGAGCAGCTAATGCAACCGCAGCCGGGGCAGCTCAAATGAAAGAACAGATTGGGATGCAGGCAATGGTACAAGGGATTAACGATGCGTTTGCCGTTTCAGTAGTACTAGTGGTGGTTGCCTTAATTCTTTCATTGTTTATGAAACGCGCAACGCCGGCAAGTGAAGATGAAGTGATAAAGGAAAAGGCAGGACGCGAGCAGTTTGCTAAATAAAAAATAAATCCCCGCTGAGACAGCGGGGATTTATTTAGCTTGTATATCTAAAGCTTAAGCCCATTTTCTTTAATAATTTCCGGTAGCCGATGGACGTTTGATCAGCCATAATATGCGCTTCCATCTGCAGGTCTAAAGGCAAGTCTTCAGGTTTTTGGTTTTCAACCATTTCACGATCTTCGTCAAAGACGCGAAGGTTAAAGTCATATACACCTTCAACGGGAGAATCTTTGTCAAAGTTTCGAGCGATTGGTGCGAATAAACGTGTTTCGCGGGCTGAAATAGGAGAGACTGCATTCATAATCCACAGTTCTGCGCCTTCTGGGAAGTATACTTTTAGCGTAGCTGTAAACGGCGGATAAACATCAAAGACGCGAAGCCATTTAAAATCAGGTGGATTTAAATGCTGCTGTTCTTTGGAATAATTGCTCACGGTGCTCGTATATTCTACATGAAGCCCATAATCTGTATCGCTTACTTTATATTTAGGCACGAAGGCGTTGTTTCGATCGCCAAATGTGTCCGTGTGAACCCAAGCAAAATGAGCTACGTCTAAAAAGCCTTCCATTTGACGACCGGCTGAACCCATGATATCAAAGCTCGGACAAACAATTTGCTGAAAATCAGGGTCCTCCCACGCATCGAAGTAAGGCAGGTTATCTTGTTCTCCTGTCAGGGAAGTCCACACTAATCCAAATCGTTCAATAACTGGATAGACGGCCATGCACAGGCGGGGAGAAATGTTGGCGTCAGGGTGAGCTGGAATCGACGTGCATGCGCCGTCCGTTGCGTAGCGGAAGCCGTGGTAAGGACAGACAATTTCATCATCTTCCACCCAGCCCATGCTAAGCGGGGTGCCTCGGTGAACGCATAAATCACGAGCCGCTACAACTTTGTGTGTGGTACGGTATAGAACTAGATTTACATCTAGCAGTTTTACGGACGTTGGTTTCTCTGTTACATCACTGCAGCGTGCGACGGGGTACCAATACTTAGAGAGCGTCGTCCAATCTTCCAGGCTGAACGTGCAGTCTCTTGGGTAGGGAGTTGCCGTTTTCGATTTGGTCATGGTTGGTTGTTGTTCCATCTATTTTCTTCCCTTCTTTTGTAAGCTCTTTTACTAAGGGTAATATAAAAAAAGAAAATTCACACAATTTATGTAAGGAGTTCTAACATAAAATATGGAACTTTGTAGAAAGTGCGAATTTCAAAAGACGCAAATTAGAGAATATACCAATAAAAAAATTTAAAAAAGCGCTTCCTAAATAAATTTAAACGTGATATAATTTTCCAAGACGCTGGTGTAGCTCAGTAGGTAGAGCACTTGCATGGTAAGCAAGAGGTCGCAGGTTCGATCCCTGTCGCTAGCATACTAAAAAACCTTCTTTCTTGTTGAAAGAAGGTTTTTTTATTTGTGTTGGCTTTAAAATTATTCTCCGAATTATTCTTCCCCGCCTTGTGAAAACTTTAACAGTTTGATAGCCTTATTAGGAGGCTGTGAGAAAACATGTGTATCTTTTCCACTATGTCTTATGAACCATATTTAGAAATATTCTTAAAAGAATGTTTATTGCCTCTAAGTATTGGGTACACGAAACTGGGGGTTAAATTTCAACAGGGAGTGTGAACGATAATTTGATTACGTTTAAGAATGTGTCAAAGCAATATCCAGACGGTACGACCGCTGTGAAAAATATTAATCTAGAAATTAAAGAAGGGGAGTTTTTCGTTTTAATTGGTCCGAGTGGGTGTGGGAAAACAACCACCTTAAAA